>MHBL01000503.1 GCA_001803235.1 Lentisphaerae bacterium RIFOXYA12_64_32 | reverse complement strand
CCAATACGGGCTTGGCTGTATCGATCACGCTCTGCACCCGCTGCCGAACTGCATCGCCGTGGTGTAACCGTTCACGGGGGATCGACAAGACGGCCCCATCCATGATCTTAAGCTCGGGATGGAGCCGGCCGATCCCCGCGACGCTCGCATAGCTGAACTGGAGGCCGCGTTGGCGGCGAGCCAGGTGCAGCTCGAGGCGATCACCACCAAGCTAACCAGGCAGCTGGAGATGGCGCTGACTCGAATCGGTGAGCTGGAGACCAAGGTGGCTCAGCTGTCGCGCAACTCGACCAACTCGTCGAAGCCGCCGTCGTCCGACCCACCGTCCGTGGCGCGCGCACCCCGAGCGCCGAGTGGCAAGAAGCGTGGCGGGCAGCCAGGGCATCCGGGACACCAACGCAAGTTGCTGCCCATCGAGCAGGTGGACAATGTGCGGCCCCTGCACCCCGACCGCTGTTGTCACTGCGGCCGCAGCGACTGCCTGACGCCAACCAGCGCCCCGCCGCTGCGCAGTCAGTTCGTTGAGATCCCTCCCATCAAGCCGATGGTGACCGAGCTGCAGCAGCACACGTCGGTGTGCTCCAACTGCGGCGTGACGACCCTCGCGGCGCTGCCCCAGGACGTGCCCCGCGGCGCATTCGGACCCCGCTTGGCGGCGATGCTCGCCGTGTGCACCGCCAAGTACCGGCTCAGCAAGCGGGCTGTGCGTGAGCTGCTTTCGGACTTCCTCGGTGTCGAGCTGTGCCTCGGGTCCGTCGCCAACGTCGAGCAGCAAGTCAGCAAGGCGCTGGCGGACCCGGTGGTCGAGGCGCGCGAGCACATCCACCAAAGCACCGGGGTCAACGCTGACGAGACGAGCTGGCGGGAAGACAAGAAGAAGGCATGGCTCTGGGTGGCGGCCTCGTCGATGGTGACCGTGTTCGTCATTGCGACCAGCCGGGGCGCCAAAGTCGCCAAGGAGCTGCTGGGCGAGACATTCAGTGGCGTGCTGACCACCGATCGCTGGAGCGGGTACAACTGGGTCGACGTTGTGAGGCGGCAGATCTGCTGGGCTCACCTGAAGCGGGACTTCCAGAGCTGGGTCGACGGCGGCGGCGATGGCGCCAGGCACGGCCGCCGGATGCTCGTGGAGGTACGGCGCATGTTCCGGCTGTGGCACCGGGCACGTGACGGAACGCTCAGCCGCGAGCAACTCATCAAGAAGATGCGGCCCGTGCAGCTCAACGTCGCAACGTTGCTGACGGAGGCGTCTACGTGCAAGTCGAAGCGCGTGCGCGGCATGGCCAAGGAGATGATGAAGCTCGAAGGGGCCTTCTGGACGTTCGTCGACACGCCAGGGATCGAGCCCACGAACAACTTCGGTGAGAGGCAGATCCGTCATGCGGTCATTTGGCGCAAGGGCTGCTTCGGCACTGACAGCGCGGCGGGCAGTCGCTTCGTCGAGCGGATGTTGACGACCATGGCAACCCTGCGGCAGCAACAGCGCAACGTCCTCGAGTTCATCGCGGCCGCATGCAGCGCGGAGCTGACCGGCGGGGCGAAGCCATCGTTGATCCCTGGTCAGTCTCACGTCATGCTCGCGGCTGCATAGGGGCGTGAACGGTTACCCTGCCGTAACACCGACGCCGCGTCCCCTGGTGCCTGACCCTGCTCCCAGCGCTCCAAGATGCGAGAGCTGAGGCGCAGACTTCGGGCGAACACAGGTGCAGACATGCACAGCCCCTCACGGGTTACCCGAATGTATTCGGCATCAACCGACGGCGGGGGCTTGGCTTCGACAGCATGGCTGCGCAAGGTGGGCTTGCCCTCGCGATGCTCACCCATCGCCGCGACACCCTGTAAGTTCTCCAAAAGTCCTGGCGAGCGGCGTAGCCGCGAGCATCTGAGTTGATTCTCAATTTTCATTTCCTGTTCCGTGCATTCACTATTCTTGTCA
>MHBL01000502.1 GCA_001803235.1 Lentisphaerae bacterium RIFOXYA12_64_32 | reverse complement strand
GCTAGGAGCCTGTCGGGAAAAAGTATCCGTCTGGGATCGACAAGCTGCGGATGGAACTTACCTTGGCCGCCATGGCTCGGGACTACCTACCGTGGAACTTGGACCAACGGCTGCTGCTGCCTGTGGACATGAGGGACTGGCTGCCTGAGGGTCACCTGGCACTGTTCATCCTCGACGCGGTCTCGGAACTGGACTTGTCGGACATCACCGCGACCTACGACGCCAAGGACTCTCGCGGTCGTGCGGGCTTTCACCCGGTGATGATGGTCGGGTTGCTGTTCTATGCGTATTGCACGGGCAAGCGTTCGTCTCGCAAGATCGAGAAGGCCACCTACGACGAGGTGCCTTACCGCGTGCTGAGCGGCGACCAGCACCCGGACCACGACACGATCGCTGACTTCCGCAAGCGCCACCTCAAGGCACTCGCGGGGCTCTTCGTGCAGGTATTGCTGCTGTGCAAGCGGGCAGGACTGGTCAAGCTGGGGCATGTGTCGCTGGACGGTACCAAGGTCGCCGCCAATGCTTCGAAGCACAAGGCGATGAGCTACGAGCGCATGTCGCCGACCGAGCAACGCTTGCACCAGGAGGTCGAACAATTGCTCGAAGAAGCTGAGCAGATCGACAGGGAAGAGGACGACACGCACGGCAAGGGCACACGTGGCGACGAACTGCCGAAAGAGCTGAGGCGACGGGAAGATCGGCTGGCGAAGATCAGGGCGGCGAAGGCAGCGCTGGAAGCTGAGGCGCGAGAGAAAGCAGAAGCCGAGGCGCAACGAGCCAAGGAAAAGGCCGAGCAGCGGGCACGCATCGAGCAAGAGACGGGCAAGAAGGTCGGGGGACGCAAGCCGCCGCCGGTCCCGGACCCCCAACAAGCGGTCCCTGAGCCGAAAGCACAACACAACTTCACCGACGGGCAGTCGCGGATCATGCCCGATGGCGCGAACAAGGGCGCTTTCATGCAGGCCTACAACGTGCAAATCGTGGTCGACGAGCACGCGCAGGTCATCGTGGCCTCGGACCTGACGCAGCAGACGAACGACAAGCTGCAGTTGGTGCCGATGCTCCAGCTTGCGAAAGAGAACTTGCTCGGCGAGACGCCCGAGAAAGCATCGGCGGATACGGGATACTTCAGCGCGGAGGCCATTCAGGACGAGCGCCTGGCCGGCATCGACCTGTATGTGCCGCCCGAGCGGCAGAAACACGGGCAGGCTCAGCGGCAAAACTCGGCTGCAGACCCAGCTGCATCCGCAGCGCAGCAGATGCGAAGCAAGCTGTCGACGCCCCAAGGCAAGGGGGTCTACCGAATGCGCAAAGCCACGGTCGAGCCTGTTTTCGGCCAAATCAAGGAAGCGATGGGCTTCCGGCGGTTCTCCGTGCGCGGGGCCGACCATGCAAGCGACGAGTGGGACTTCGTCTGCGCGATGCACAATCTGCTGAAGCTATTCCGTAGCGGACTTGGCTTCGCCGACCCGGCGATAGGCGCAGCATGACCGCGAGCAGGTCACTGGGCTTGCCCAGCGCCCATCGGTGAGCGTCAGGCAGGCTTCCGACCAGCGGGGTCAGCCGCGGACCTTCCGCCTCCAGTGCCGCCGCCCAAGCCTCCGATCCCGATGCCTGCCTTGGCGCCTTGGCGTCTTGGCGGTTCCATCTTTGTTTTTCCCGACAGGCTCCTAGGCGCGAATTTCTGTTCGGCCGCAGGGACCGGGGTCGCCTGGCGTTGGCGGCCCGCCACCCTTCTTGCCAAGAATCGTCGGTGATTCGGGATACCTCACGCGGGCACGCGCTGTGCTGTGGGGAAGCCCATGGCGGCGCTTCTCTCCCCCACGCTCGATCTTGTCTAGAACCCTTGGAAGCTGCCTTGGCATTCGAGAAAACATCCTCATCATCAT
>MHBL01000501.1 GCA_001803235.1 Lentisphaerae bacterium RIFOXYA12_64_32 | reverse complement strand
GCCGGTCCCGCCACTTTGGGCAGCCACCCCCAACCCTCCACCCGCGACTGACGCATTACGAATTTCTACCAGGGCTGTTTCAAGATTCGTGACCGTCGCGTGCAGCGAGTACCCCCGGCGTGTCCCCACGCCGGGGGGGGGCGGCCTGAGGACAGGCCGCCCCTACCGGGTATGCGCGGAGGCGTGGCCTTCCGAGACGTGGTGCCAGATCTTGAAACAGCCCTGAATTTCTACCGAAACACCTTGCCTATCAACTACAAATATCGTATATTGCTCGCTATATTTAGATTAGTCTTACAGTTTAATATCTAATATTGCAAGACCATGGTTTTCGATCTAACCAAGCTGTTTCCCGGATTGCCCATGCCGTTGGGCGGGACGCTTCCGGACGGCCCGGCGGGCCGCGCGCTCGGCCTGGAGCGGGTCCAGGCGTTCTGCGGCCGTTCAAAGCCGCCTGCCAGCGAAAGCCGGTTCCGCCGCGACGACTGGGTGATCGGGGGCACACTGGGCGGAACGGTCCTGGTTGTTTCGGGCCGGCGGCAGTACCGGGTCGACGCCGGGATGGGGTACGTGATTCCGCCGTCGACGCCGTTCATCGAGCGCAAACCCGCCAGGACCGAATGGGGGTGGTCTCGACTGCTGCTGAAGACAACCACAGACAGCCCCATGACCGCAGGCCTGCCACTGCAGCCGATGCCAGTGACGCTGCCGCTGGGGTTCTTTGAGCAGGTCACCGCGGCCGCAACGGAGTTGTACACACGGGACCGGGACTTCGAATGCCTCGCGCTCGGGCTGATCCTGCAGGCGGTGGCCCAGGTGGTGCGCTACCTCCCGGGCCGGCCCAGCACCGAGGTCGGCTTCGTCCGGCATGCGTGCAATACCATGCGCCGGCGGGTGACGAGCGGCATTCGCCTCCATGAACTGGCTGAAGAGTGCAGCATGAGTCTGTCGTCATTCTGCCACCGCTTCCAGGCGGAAACCGGCACGTCGCCCATGCGTTGGTTCATGCAGGAGCGCGTACGTGCCGCCAAGCGCCTGCTCCTGGAGGGCCGGAACGTCGCCGAGGTCTCCAACCTGCTGGGATTCCCCAACCCGTTCCATTTCTCCCGTGCCTTCAAGAGCGTGGAAGGCGTCCCGCCCAGTCGCTTCGGCCGCCGCACCCGGTGCACCCGGTCAACGCCAAGAGACGCGGTGGCGAACCATGCCGGCTCTTCACACCCCGACCGGTAATGCGTCAGTTGCGGGTGGAGATAAGGTCGAAATTTGACCTGGGCTGACGCCTAAAGTGGTCGGAGCGGCTCGCTCCGACACCCGCGGGAGCGAGCCGCTCCCGCCACTTTGGCCATCTATCGCCCAACCGTCCACCCGCGACTCCTAACCCGGCGTAGCCGGAACCACAGCCTCGGTGTGCTGCGCGAACTGCTAGGCGCCGCCAACCGGCGGTATCTGCAATTCGTTTCGGCGCTTCCCGACGATTCCGTGCCACGGCGCGACCTGGATCGCGTCAGTCGCACGGTCAGAGACGACGACGGCAGACCGTTCCGCGGCGTCAACTTCTTCCTCGACGAAGATGTCGATGCCGTCCTGGCCGTTCTCGCCGGTGAGTTCTGTATTACCGGTCTGACCGTACGCAGGCTTCGGCGCAAGACCCGCGGCGGCGCGAACCGGCGCGAGTAACATCAACCTATGATCGGGCGGTCCGCCGCCCGGGGGCGCTGACGCAACACCGCCGAACCGCCGGCGACCACCGGGACCGGCCTGGTGGCGGCGCGGAATGGCGCGGGAGTAACATGGGAGTTGCGGGTGCATAACGCAACGTGCGACGCCGGCCAAGGGACTGGCCGGGCCACTGACTGCGGGCGCTCAGACCGTGGTGCGGGCAGTCCCTTGCCCGCAGCCCCAAACAAGAGCGTCCACGTTGACGTCGGTTACGCCCGCAATTGATGGTAGGGGCGGCCTGTCCTCAGGCCGCCCCCCCCGGCGTGGGGACACGCCGGGGGTACTCGCTGCACGCGATGGTCACGAATCTTGAAACAGCCCTGCATCTCACTTGACACCAAGTGACTCTGGAGTAACTTTAGGGTATGAACACTATCACCCTGAAGGAACTGCATCAGCACACCGGCCGGTATGCTCGGGCCGCGCACGAGGAAACGCTCCTGATCACCGACCGCGGTCATGCGGTGGCGATGCTTACAGCCCCGGTGACGGCCCGGATCGAGAAGGCCCTGCCGAGACGGTTAAGCCTGAAGTCGGCGGTGGTTCCCAAGCGACGCACGGACAGCACGGCGGCCGTCAGCGCCGGTCGGGACGAACGGTGATATACTTCGACACCGCATACATCATCAAGGTCTACCTCCGCGAAGCCGGGTCCGAGGCCGTCATGCGGACGGCGAACGAATCCGGCGGCCTGGCGTCTTCCGCGTTGGCCTTCAGCGAGTTCCACGCGGCGCTGCACCGCAACCTGCGCGAGGGCGCCCTTGAGCGACGTGAATTCGAGGCGGTCCTGACGCACTTCGGCAGCGATGTTGAGCTGGACATGTGGCACTGGCTGCCGGTGACCATGTCAGTCCACCAGCGTGTGGCAGCGACCTACCGGGCGTTGCCTGCATCGGTGTTCCTCCGTGCCGCGGATGGAATCCACCTGGCGACCGCCGCGGAGCACGGTTTCAGTCACATCTACTCGAACGATGAGCGCATGCTGGCCGCGGCGCCCCACTTCGGACTCACAGGTGTCAATGTCATCGCCGGCTAACCCCAGGCCCCGGAGTCGCTGCGGTTCTTGCGCTGCTGCGGGACTCGCCGGCCAAGGGACTGGCCGGGCCACTGGCGTGTGTGTCCGTCCCCCGGCGGCTTCGGGCAGGGGCAGGGGCAAGGGCAAGGGAGGTTGTGCACATGAACACCGACATGCATCGGCGGCGGCTTGAGAATCTGGCGGCGGCGGGCGCGGCGGTCAAGACCTGCGCGCGCCGGCACATGATCGGGGAGTACCTGGCCGGGCAGGTGACGTACAACCTGGGCGAGTATCCGAAACGCTTTTCGATTGCGCCCACGGACTACGACCGCAAGCTCCTTGCGGAGTTCGCACGGCATGGCGTGCGGCTGATCCAGCTCCACGAGGAATGGAACGACTCGGAGCGCCGCCTCGGCGCGGACAAGTTCACCTCGCATGACCCGGCCGGGTTGCGCGAGTTTGTGGCGCTGGTGCACGAGCTGGGCATGAAGGTTATTCTCTACGCCTCGACCGGGTTCTTCGAGGCGACCGACCCGGACTTCGACCCCGCGTGGGCCGCGCCGGACCTGCACCTGATCGAGGTGTACTTCGACTACGCGCGCTGTTCGCCGGCCAGCCCTGGCTGGCGTGCGTACCTGCTGCCGCGCCTCGAGCGGATCCTGGACGAGTACGAGGTCGACGGCCTCTACGACGACCTCGGTTTCTACGCGACGGAGAAGCAGATTCCGCACCCGTCCTGGGTGTCGCCGGGACGCGAGACGGTCGAGTACAGTCCGGCGCTGGAGGATCTGCTCGGACTGGTCCTGGACATGGTGCACCGGCGCGGCGGCGTGTTCAAGGTGCACGCGTCCGGCGCCAATCCGCCCGCGTGCCGGCTGAAGCTCTACGACTATCTCTGGGTCGGGGAAGGCGTGCAGAATCTCGACAAGATGCGGTTGGCGACGTGCCACTTCGAGCCGTACGTCGTGCCGGGGTACGACATGTCCCGGGCGCAGGTCGAGACGGAGGACGACCTGTACCTCCACGCGGTACCATTCATGCAGTTCCCGTTGCGCGTCGACGGCCGGCCGTTCACCGGCGAGCGTGCCCTCGTCCCCGGCATGAACTACCGGCGCGGCGACAACTGCTTCTGGACCCGGCACTGGCGTTCGATCTGGCAGCGGCTGCAGGCGGACCCGAATACGCCGCCGCCGCCGATGTACGGCTGCTGGGACAGTTCGCCGGGCCGCCTCGAGGGGCGACCGCGCTGGCTGCACCACTTCGACCTCTACCGGCCCATGGTCGAGCCGGGCACGCATGCGTGGATCGACGTCGCTGACAGCACGTTGTTCGACACGCCCAAGCCCGCGGACGTCACCGCGACACTTTTCGTGAACACAGAGACGTACCTGGTGCTGGCGAACTACACCCGGGATCCTGTGGTGCTGCCGGCGCGCCAGGCCTGGCGCGACCGCGAGTCGGGCGCGCAGACCCGCGAGCTGCGGATTCCGCCCCGGGACCTGCTGTTCCTGCAACTGCCCGGGTGACGTGCGCCTCGGCACGGTGGCTCGGCGCGTCCCGCTCCGAAGCAGAGCACCAGTGGCTCGGACCGTCACGGGCCGAGGCAGGGTACTCGGGCCGGTCCCCGGCCGAGGGCCTCGGTCCGGGACGGACCCGAGCACCCTGCTGCGGTCCCGGAGGTCCCGCGCCACTGCCCGCCGGAGCACCACGGGGCGTGGGACCGGTCACGGCAGCTCCGGTGCCGGGCCGATGCGGTCGCGCAGGCGTTGCCGGTGCAGGGTCCAGCCGCGCCAGTCGCGCAACGGCGCGTCCAGTTCCTCGCGCAGATCACACTCCAGTTCGCGCAGGTTGCCGGGCCAGTCGGGGTCGACACGGTCGGGTGCCAGTGGCTGTTGTGCGAGCCAGACGAGTGCGGGCAGCGATGCCGGGCCGAGTTGGCGCATGTACCGTAGGTCGAGGTTGGCGCCGCTACCGGTCATTTCCCAGCAGTGCCGGGCGTTGTACCGGGCAATGAACCCTGCCCAGTCGACGAACGCGGCGGCGTAGAGGACGACGAACAGCGTCAGTACGTTGGCGTGTAACAGCCAGAGGTTGGGACGTTTCAGGATGATACGCAGACAGATCCAGGCCAGGCCGAGGGCCACGAGCAGCATCCAGACACACGCGGCCAGGCGCAGTTTCGTGAGGCTGTAGACTTCGATGTACAGGTGCAGCCGCCACGCGGCTGCGAGGGTGAGGAACACGTTCTGTGCAACCCAGGCATAGACCCAGGCTCGTGCCGTGCGGCTTTTCTCCGCGGCGCCGCCGGGGCCGAACGTGATGAGCATGAAAGCGGCGGCCAGCAGTGCGGTGGCGACCAGCGGGTAGGCGCCGCGGTGCGCGTACTGCGCGTACGTCATCCCCGCGGGCAGCGCGGCGCCGCCCCACAGGTACCGGATGTCGAGCCCGTTCTGCACGGCGAACACCAGGTTGAACAGGACCAGGCAGCGGATGACCATTTCGGTCGACAGCACGCCCGGGCTGTGCACCTGGCCCGCGGCGGTTGCCCGGGCCCGACTCGTGGTCATGGTTTTCACGGGCCGGAATCGGCACAGGGCCCAGCACCAAACGAAAACCACCAACCACAGCACGACGCGCGCGGCTCGGAGCTGGAACATGTCGAACGCATCCAAGGCTTGCTTCAGCCAGGACGAGATGATAGGATTGGCGGCGGCGAACAGCAGCACGAAGACCAGGCTGAGGGTCACGGGGAGCAGCCACCGGCCGAGCACGGAACCGCGCTTGGCCGGCGTTCCCCGATTGCGCCAGCGCCGGGCTGTGGCCAGGTCGCGCAGGACCTGAGTCCAGCCGATGCCGAAGAACAGGATCCCGCGGCCGAGCCATACGCGGGCGTCCGGCTTCCAGCCCCAGCGCGCGCAGAGGGCGACGGCCCCCAAGCCAGCCACCGTGAGCAGGACGTTCAGCGTTCCGGGTTGGTCGATCAGTGCCAAGACCAGTCCGTGCAGCAGGATGAGCAGCACCCATGCCGGGCCTGACCTGAGCGCGCGTGGTCCGCGCAGAACGGTGAGCAGCAGGAGCGCCCACGCGAAGAGACCGAGCGTCCAGCCGACCGGATGCCGGTAGAACAGCCAGTCGGCGAGGGCGACCGCGCCAAGAGTCAGAACGGTCAGTGACTTCGTATGTACGGCAATGAAGCGAGTTCCAGCGTTCATCGCGGCAATCCTCCGGGCACGGTATGCTTCACCCTGAAGGTCATGAAGAGCGAGCTCCGCAATCCCCGCGTTTCTTCATGGTCTTCACGTCCTTCATGGTGGAATCTGTTATCTCCAATTATAGCACGACTGGGCACACATCCGTTAGTAGGGGGCCGAGTTCGGGTGATGGCGGGGCCGGCGATCTGGATTCGGTGCGACGGGGTGTTGTCGTGTGTCAGTGTAAGGTGCGGGAGGGGCGGTGTGCCGTTGGAGTCCACAGCTTCAGCGTGCTCCCCATGCGCCCTGAAGACACGCTAGAGCCGTGAACTCCAACATGAGGCACACCTTCCAGTCCCATGTTACTCGCACGCCATTCTGCGCCGCCGCCCGGCTGGTCCGGGCGGGGCGACGATTGGGGGAAGAAGGGTGCGGCGTCCGCCCTCTTTCCCCCAATCGGTCGCCCCGCGGGCGCAAGACCCGCGGCGGCGTGAACCGGTGCGGGTAACATCAACCGATGATCGGCCGGTCCGCCGCCCGGGAAGCGCTGACGTATTGCGAAATCTCCGCACCACAGCGGGTACTCTGCCGCGGCGGGAATATAGTGTTAAGGCAATGGCGGCGGTGATGGCGTCATAACGAAAGGTTTCAGGTGTCAGGTTTCAGGTGTCAGAGGAAGCGAGGAGAGCGGGATGGAGTCAGGGGCTCCCCGCACGGGGTTTTTCCTGAAACCTGAACACTGAAACCTAGACCACTCGCGCCGCTGGCGTCGGTGCACGCGGGGCGCGCAGGAGCAGACAACAACTATGAGTAACGGACCGTGTTTCCTGAAGGACCGGGCCCGGCCCAGTTTTCCGAAGCGGGCGGTGGTCACCGGCGGCATGCCGTACGGGAACAAAGACTTGCACTTCGGTCACATTGGCGGCGTGTTTGTGCAGGCGGATGTGTTTGCCCGGTTCCTGCGTGACCGGTTGGGGCCGGAGAATGTCATTTTCGTGTCCGGCACGGACTGCTACGGGTCGCCGATTGTCGAGGACCACCGCAAGCAGGTGGCGGCGGGCGACGTCACCGGCAGTCTCGATGCGTTCGTGCGCCGCAACCACGCGCGGCAGCGCGAGACGCTGAACGCGTACCACATCAACCTGAACCTGTTTGCGGCTTCCGCACTCGATCGGCAGGGCGAGATCCACCGTGAAATGGGCGAGTCCCTGTTGCGGAGTCTGCACGCCAACGGGCACTTGGAGAACCGGGTGACGCGGCAATTCTACGATGCCAAGCTCGGCGTGTTCCTGAACGGGCGTCAGGTGCTCGGGCGCTGCCCGATCCAGGGTTGCCGCTCCGATAAGGCGTACGCCGACGAGTGTTCGCTCGGGCACCAGTACGAACCGAAGGAATTGATCACGCCGGTCAGCCAACTGACCGGGGAAAAGCCGGAAATGCGCGATGTGCACAACTGGTACATCCGCTTGCCGGCGTTCCGGAACATTCTCGAGCCGTGGCTGCGCGCCCTGACCGCATCCGAATCGCTGCGCCAGCAGACGGTCGGCGCCATCATGCTGGAGCACTTCGAGCCGCCGACGATCTATGTCACCAAGGACCAGGATGAAGCGCTGACCGCCATGGCGGCCAAGCTGCCGCGTCACCAACGGCACGACGGCGACGGTGGCTCACTCCGGTTGGTATTTGAGCGTCTTGAGGACATGGAAGAGGCCAAGACGATTCTGGGCCAGCAGGGGCTCCGCTACCGCTCGGGCAAGACGCTGGTGCCGTTCCGGCTCACGGGCAATCTCGAGTGGGGGTTGCCGGTACCGGAACTGGACGGGCTCGGCGGCCTGACCTTCTGGGTCTGGCCCGAATCGCTCTGGGCGCCCATTTCGTTCTGTGCCGCGTACCTGGAACAGCAGGGCCGCAACAAGGATGAATGGAAGGAATGGTGGTGTTCCCCCGACGCGCAGGTCTACCAGTTCATCGGCGAGGACAACGTGTTCTTCTACGGCCTGCCGCAGGCGGCCATCTTCCTCGGCACGCAGGGGCCGAACCCGGTCGTCGATCCGCCGGCGGGACAAATGCGACTGACCCAACTGATTGCGAACCGGCACCTCCTGTTCCTCGACAAGAAGGCGAGCAGCAGCAGCGCCATCAAGCCGCCTATGGCGGCCGACCTGTTGAACTACTACACTCCGGACCAGTTGCGGATCCACTTCTTCAGCCTGGCCCTGGGCAAACGCAGCGTCAGTTTCCGGCCGAAACCGCTCAATGCCCACGCCAATCCCAAGGAAGCCGATCCGGTGCTGAAGGAAGGGAACCTGCTCAGCAACGCCTTCAATCGCGCGGTGCGTTCCTGCTTCTACACGGCGCAGAAATTCTACGACGCCAGGATTCCGGTCGGTGAGGTCGCCCCGGACGTGCTCGAGACCTGCGAAAAGGCGGTCCTGGATGTCGAGGCGGCCATGGCCGCGTGCGACTTTCCGCAGGTGGTGGTACTCCTCGACGAGTTCGTGCGCGCCATCAACAGCCGCTGGACCAAGAGCGATCCGTACAAGGACACCTGCGACCCAGTCGCGCGGCGACAGACGCTGATCGATGCGTTTCACATGGTCCGCGTGGCGACGGTGCTCCTGCACCCGATCGCGCCGGAAGGTACGGAACGGGTCCGCGACTACCTGCAGGTCGGCCCGGAGTTCTGGGCCTGGGCGCGTCTGTTCGAGCCGATCTACGTCTTCATGGCCGACCCGGCGGCACACCAACTGCGCGTGCTCGAACCGCGCGTGGACTTCTTCGGAAAGCATCCGAGCCAGGTCGTAAACGCCTGAGGCGGCGCGCGGCGGCTGAGTTGGCTGCGGAGTCCGCAGCCCGGCAGCGCCCCCCGGGTGGCGGACCGCCCGGTGTCATCTCGGGATGAAACTCCGACGGGCTGACGTGGGGCAAGCCCGATTATCCTGTCAAGATGCTGATGGACAACGTGGAGGTCTGCCTCGGGCTGGGAGAGGGGATCCAGCTCTTTGGGGCCGCGGACCGGTGCGGCAGCGAGACGGATACGGCGCGACTGCGGGGCGAGGTGTTCGAGTACATGCGCGGCTGGGGTCCGGCAACGCACCTGCACGAACCCGCGATGGCGGTCTTCGGCCTCATCGCGAAGGGAGCGATCGGCACGCCGGTACGGGTCGGGCCGGACTGAGGCACAACTCGACATGCACCGTGTCGGCGCCGCACCAATTCGCCGCACCGGTCTTGCATTGCCGGCGGTCGCATTTAGATTTGTACATTCGCGCGGTGCGAGGGCGATAGAGGGCGATAGGCGCCCGCATTTCCCAGTCCATGGATCACGGAGAACCAGTGTACAAACCGGACGGCGGAAAGGACGAGACGATGAGGCGGTTCGAAGGTAAGATTCTGATGATCGGGTATGGTTCGGTCGCACAGTGCACTCTGCCGATCCTGCTCAAGCTGATGCAGGTCAAGCCGAGTCAGATCACGGTCCTGGATTTCGAGGACAAGGCGGCTGACCTCAAACCGTTCACCGCCCGGGGTGTGAAGTGGGTGCGTGACCGCGTGACCGAAGAGAATCTGGGTGCGATGCTCGGGAAGCACGTGGGACCGGGCGACCTGCTCATCGACCTGGCGTGGAATATCGACGCCTGCGAAATCCTGCAGTGGTGCCACGACCGCGGCGTCCTCTATGTCAATACTTCAGTGGAGGTGTGGGACCCGTACCGCGGCGCAGCACGCAAGCACCCGACCGAGAAAACGCTGTACTGGCGACATATGAACCTGCGCCGCATGGCCGCCAAGTGGAAGGAGAAAGGTCCGACCGCGGTGGTCGAGCACGGCGCCAATCCCGGGCTCATTTCGCACTGGACGCGCCGCGGGCTGTGCGACATTGCGGCAAAGTTGCTGGCCGACGGCAAGGTCAAGGGGCGCAAGGCGGAGCTGATCAGCAGCCTGGTCAAGTCGCGGACGTTCAACCGCCTGGCCATGGAGCTCGGTGTCAAGGTCATTCACTGCAGCGAGCGCGACACGCAGATTTCCGACCGGCCCAAGGAAGTCGACGAGTTCGTCAACACGTGGAGCATCGAGGGCTTCCGCGAGGAAGGTACGACGACCGCCGAGATGGGCTGGGGCACGCACGAGAAGCAGCTCCCGGCGTTCGCCTACCGGCACAAGTCCGGCCCGAAGAATCAGATCTGCCTGGCGCGCATGGGCATGAACACGTGGGTCAGGTCCTGGGTCCCCGACTACGGCATTGTCGGCATGATTGTGCGTCACGGCGAAGCGTTCACCATTTCGGACCGCCTGACCGTTTGGGACAAGAACGGCAAGGCGGTGTACCGCCCCACCATGCACTACGCCTACTGCCCGTGCGACGCGGCGATCATTTCGCTGCACGAGATGCGCGGCCGCGACTACGAGTTGCAGCCGAAACTGCGGATTATGAACGACGAGATCACCCGCGGCAGCGACATCCTCGGCGCACTGCTCATGGGGCACGCCTACACGTCGTGGTGGACGGGCAGCGACCTGTCGATCAAGGAAGCGCGGCGCCTAGTACCGCACCAGAACGCGACCACGCTGCAGGTCGCCATTTCGGTTGTTGCCGCCGCCATGTGGATGATCGAGAACCCGGCCAGCGGCCTGCTCGTCCCCGACGATCTGCCGCACGACGTCATCCTCAAGATTGCCGATCCGTGGCTGGGCCGCAACCTGTCGGTGCCGTCCGACTGGACGCCGCTTGAAGGTTACCGCAACCTGTTCGACGGGTTCAACCGGCCAGACCTGGATGTGAAGGATCCCTGGCAGTTCAAGAATTTCCTCATCACCGATGGCCGCTGAAGCCGCACTCGGCATGGTTCAAAGGTTCAGCGTTCCAGGGTTCACGGTTGGTTGAATCCACGCTCACATCCGATAACCTTTACAACCTTGGAACCGCTGAACCGTGAACCATGCTCCGCACCCATCTGGAGGGACCTGGAAAAGATGACATCCCTGAAGAACCTGCAACGGCTGGCGCGCAAGCACGGGACCCCGCTGTTCGTCGTGGATCACGTGGCGCTTCGCCGCAACCTGTCGGAGTTCAAGAAGTACCTGCCGCGGGTCCAGCCGTACTACGCGGTGAAGGCGAACTCCGATCCGGCCATCGTGGAGACGCTCTATCGCCACGGCGCCAGCTTTGACGTGGCCTCGATCGCCGAGTTCCGACTCGTGTACGACAACATCAAAGGGCTGCCGGCCAAGGAGCGCCAGGCTTTCATCTGGGACAAGGTCATCTACGCGCACCCGATCAAGAACAACGCTACTCTGCGCGAACTGAACCGCTACAAGCCGCTGGTTACGTACGACAACTACGAAGAGATCGGAAAGATCCGCAAGTACGCGCCGCAGGCTGGGTTGTGCCTGCGCCTTAAGGTGCCGAACACCGGCGCCATGGTCGAGCTGTCGAGCAAGTTCGGGGCCGACCCCGGTGAGGCGGTCGACCTGATCGCCGCGGCGCACAAGGCCGGACTGAACGTGGAAGGCATCAGTTTCCACGTCGGCAGCCAGACCACGAACTTCGCCAACTTCGTGCAGGCGCTGCAACTCGCCGCCGGGGTGTTCAACGAGGCGCGGTTGCGCGGTTTCGACAAGATGAACCTGGTCGATATCGGCGGCGGCTTTCCGGCGCCGTACGACGCCAACGTCAAGCCGCTGCACGAACTGGCCAAGGTCCTCAACGCCGAGTTTGACCGACTGTTCCCCGACAAGAAGATCGAGATCCTGGCCGAGCCGGGCCGGTTCATGGTCGCCACCGCGGCCACGCTGGTCGCCGAAGTGGTCGGCAAGGCGGACCGCGACGGCAGGCGCTGCTACTACATCAACGACGGCGTGTACCACACCTACTCGGGGATCATCTTCGACCACTGCCGTTACTCGGTCAAGGCCTTCAGGCAGGGGCCGACGCAGATCTCCGCCGTGTTCGGCCCAACCTGCGACGCGCTCGACACGATCTCGCTGGCCGAAAACCTGCCCGACCTGAACCTCGGCGACCTGGTCTACAGCGAGAATATCGGCGCCTACAGCCACGCCTCCAGCACCTGGTTCAACGGCTTCCCGCCCGCCACGGTCATCCACATCAACCGCGACTGAGCGGGCTTGATCGGCTGTATCCGCAACGGCGATCGCGCTCGAGAAGGTGGAGTCGCTTGCGGTTCCGCGGGAATGGGACGATAGTAAAGTATGCCGCCGAAGGTTCGACATTTGGCGCAGAAACTGGTCGATGCCGGCTTCTGCGAGATTCCCCGCCGGGGAAAGGGTTCGCACCGGATGTTTGCTCACCCGCGATTCGCGGGCGCGGTCACGTTGAGCGGTGCCCTCGGCAATGATGCCAAGCCCTACCAGGAACGCCAGGTGCGACGAGCGATAGAGGACACGCAGTCATGAGGCCCGGTGATCGTTACCACAAGTGGGTCGAGTGGAGCGAGGCGGATGGCGTCTACATCGGCCGGTGCCCGGACGTTATCACCGGGATCCACGGGCAGGATCCCGCCGTACTGTACCGTGAGCTGTGCGACACCGTGGATGACGTTCTCCGTCACTTGGAGTCAGAGGGACGTGGTCTGCCAGTCCCCCGCGTTAAGCCTATGCAGGAAGTCGCGTAACGCGCCAGCGCCCCGCGGGCGACCGGCGGCCCGGCCCACGTGGGGACGTTACTCGCATCCGTGCCCCGGCGGTGGTCAGGCCCTATTCCACCCCCGGCGAAACACCGTCAACGGCACAGCCTTAGGTCGCCCGCTTTGTCAGGGCAACCCGGGAATGGCCGTCTCAACACGAAGGATATCACACTATGGCATCAGAGCAGCAGATCAGTTCGACGGAGCACTTCTGGTATCGGCTGCAGCCGGCCGATGGGCCGTACATCGACTCGCAGCGCGACAACAGGGCGTTCGGGTACACGGACGGGAAGATCCACCTGTCCGAGGACTGTGGCCGCACCTGGCCGCACCGTGCCGTGTTCCCGAACGCCAAGAACATCACGTTCAGTTGCATTCTGAAGAACGGGAACATCGTCTTCAGCACGCGCTCGAAGCTGTTCCTGAGCAAGAACAACCTCAAGACCGTCAAGCAGATCACGGTGAAGAACGCGGACGGCTCGGACTACATCCCGCACAAACCGCAGAATCCGGACTGCCCCGGCTGGTACTTTCACACCCTGCCGGGTATCAACTCGTGGGACGTGAACGGCGTGGAAATGTTGGTGTGGGGGAACTACTGCAACGTGCTGGGCGGCGCGTCGCCGGTCAATATCTACTACTCCGTCGACGGCGGCGAGACGGTGAAGATCGCGTACGCCTTCGGCCAGGACCCGTACTTCCGCGACAACGGCTCCGAGGGCGGCGGCCCGACCGGCACGCTGCTCGGCGACCCGCGCAACCCGGTGATCTGTCGACACACGCACACCGTGGCGTACAACCCGGTCGAGAACGCGTTCTACTCCTGCACCGGCGACGGCGACCGGAAGGAAGGCTTCGAGTGCCACTGGCTGCGCGGAACGTACGACGCGAAACAGGACAAGTGGGACTGGAAGGTCATCATCTCGGACCACCTGAACTCGAACTACAAGGCCGGCGGGATCAGCTTTGTTGACGGCCAGCTCTACTGGATCAGCGACTCGAACGGGCCGGAGCCGTACGACCGCGGCATCTTCCGCTGCGCCCCGGCGGACATCGGCGACCGCAAGAAACACACACTGCTGTTCAACCCGGGTGTCGAGTCGGGCGCCATGATCATCCAGGACGGCGTGTTCCTCGCCTCGCACTGCGGTCCGGCGTCGCCGCTCAAGTGCGGGTTCATCATTTCCCTGGACGGCGGCCGGACCTGGGCGCAGCACGACCTCAAGGAACTCGGCACGCGCTCGCCCACCCGCCTTCACGAGAAGAACAGCGAGGGCTGGTTCCGTTGCGACCTGCGCACCGGCTGGATCAAGCAAGCCGAAGTGCTGTTCATCAAGCCGAAGTGTTGATGACCCCATCGTAAACGACATTCCCGACCTTGGCGGAGAACCGACACAGTACCGCGGGCGGCCCTCCGCCCGCCATCCGAGCCTTGTGCTACGTGCGTGCCGAGAAGCGGGCGGGGGCCGCCCGCAGTACCGTCGGACGGTGACGGGGCCGGATCCGCCTATCGCACAGGTCGCATCATTTCCCCTTCCCCCTTGGGGCTGGCCCGCACGGGAACGGGGGCACCGTTTCGGGGAGTTTGACATGAAATCCTTCCTCATCTTCTGCGACAACCACATGGACGTCATCTGGCGGCGGGGGTGCCGGCAGCACTACCGCTCGGTGGACGGCATCATCCGGCCGTATGTGGACCTGGAGGAGGAGCAGATCCGCCGCGCTCTGCGGATGATGACGACGTCCGACTACCGATACACGCTGGAGCAGTCCCTGCCGCTGAAGTTGTTCCTGGAACGGAATCCCGACCAACTCCCTGTCGTCCAGCGCCTGGTGGACGAGGGTAAACTCGAATTGCCGGGCGGCGGGGAAACCCTCATCGACCTCAACATGGTCTGTGGCGAGTCCTTGGTGCGCAACCACTTGTACAGCATTTCCTGGTGTGAACGCACGTTCGGGACTCGGCCGCGGACGGCGAACGGTGCGGACCTCTTCGGTTACAGCGCGCAGGTGCCCCAGATTCTGAACCAACTCGGCTACGACGTGCTGGCCAACAGCTCGCGGCTGTTCGACGACGGCACGCCGTTCTGGCGCGGTCTCGCCGGGGCCACGGTGCTGGTGCGCCCGACGTGGCAGAACCTGGGGAATCCGCAGGTCTTCGCCCCGGGCGGCTGCATCCGCCCGCCCGCCCGATGCTGCGAAGGCGAAGGCTGTTCGAAATGTGGCTACCGCGGCATGGACATCTCGGACGAGAATCTCCGGAGCGACGAAACGCTGCAACGGATTTTTGACAGGATCCGGGCGATGGAGTCTGAGCCGGTGGTGCTGCGCATCACCGGGGAGGAGACGCTGGAGAACGCGGACGCCATCGCGCGGCTCGTGGCGCTGGCGCGCAAGTCTGGCCTGGATCCGCGGTTCGTCACCATGACCGAACTGGTCGACGCCGCCGACGGCGAACGGCTCGCGCGGCTCCGCGCCGGGACGGTGGCGGAGAACGAGATCTACCGCGAGGTCGAGAAGAACCCGATCTGCACCGGCTGCTTCGTTAGCCGGACCCGGCTAAAGCAGTGGAACCGGCGCCTCGAAGCGATGCTCGTGGCCGCGGAGAAATTCGCCGCGTTCGCCTGCCCGTTCGGGACCGTCTACCCGCGCGGCAAGATTGAGGGGCTGTGGAACCAGATGGCACTGCTGCAGTTCCACGACGCTATCACAGGCAGCCACAGCGACGGCGCCTACGAAGAACTCCTCGGCTTGTGTCGCAACATCGCGCGCGGCGCCTGGCAGGTCTACGAGGAGGCGACGCGCACCATTGCCGGGCAGATCGCTGCGCCCGCCAAGAAGGGCTATCGCGCCGCCGTGGTCTTCAATCCCCTGCCGTGGCCGGTCGACGGGACGCCGGTCGACATCGTACTCGACGTCCCGCGGGGTGAAACGGTTCGCGGTATTGACGTCGTGGACGGCAGGAACCGGCGTGTTGCCGTGATGGCCGTCGAACCCGTCCAGAACGCCGTGGGCGGGAAACTGGGCCTGCGCCTGACCGGACTCCGGCTGCCGCCGCACGGGTACGGCACGATCCACTACCGCTTCTCCGACGCGCCGCCCGCGATTCGTCCCCTTCGCGGAAACGTGCTCGAGAACGAGTACTACCGCATCACGCTCGACGCGCGCGGCGTCGCCGAGGTCTTCGACAAGGAGACGAAGGATGTGATCCTGAGGAACGGCGTGGGCAGCCTGGTGTTCGAGGAGGATTACGGGAGTGTCTGGGAAACCCTGGCGGCGCCCACCTTCGCCTGTTCAGTGGCGCAGTATTCGAAACCATCCATCACGCTCGTCGGCAACGCGGATGTGACCACGGCCGTGATCGAAGGTGACTTCGCGAACCCGCGGATCCAGCACGAGCGGAACGTCGGGAGGATCAAGTGGCGCCAGGAGATTACTCTCTACGCCACGGCCAAGCGGATCTACTTCAAGACTACGGTCGACTGGGACACGCACAACGGCCGGCTGATGCTCGTCTTCCCCCTGTCATTCAAGACCCCGGACGACGAGGCGCACTACGAGATCCCGTTCGGCGTCCTGGCGCGAAAGCGGTACAAGGGCGAATTCGGGATCCACACCCGCCCGAACGGCGACTGGCCGGCGCTCAACTTTATTGCCTGTCACAATGCGGACAAAGGTTACTGGGTGACCGTCGCCAACCAGGGAACGCCCTGCCACCGCGTCGAGAACGGCGTGGTCAAAATGACCGTGGTGCGCAGTCCGTGCATCGCGCTGTCCGCCTGGGACACCAAGGGCGCGCGCGAGGTCGGCACGCACGTATTCGAGGCCATGGTTTCGTCCGGCGTGGGCGACCTGCGCACGGTCAACCCGGTTCGGCTCGGCCAGGAGTTCAACGCTCCGTTCATCGCCGCGCCTGCGGACTCCGCACGGACGCGACCGCTCCCCGCGGAGTGTTCGTTCCTCGGTCACGACAATCCGTCCGTAGCCGTGAGCGCCGTCAAGCGGGCAGAGGAAGGCGAGGACCTGGTCGTGCGCCTGTACGAGCCGTACGGTGCGAAAGTCCGCACCGCACTGGAAAACCTGCCCGCGAAGCGGGTCGCTGAGACCGACCTGCTCGAGCGCAACGCGCGCAAGACCGGGGGCCTCGTGTTCCGGCCGCACGAGATCAAAACGGTCCGAGTCCACCCGGCCGCAGCCGATCGCGTCCCGCGCCGCCGGCACTGAGCCATCCCGGGGACGTGATGCACGACGACTGCGTGTAGTCATGGGTTGCAGGGCAGGTGAGTCGGTCGGTGACAAGCCGCCCTCCGGGGCGTGGCGGCAGGCCGTCATCTTGGTCGTCACTTCGGCCATCACATATTTCAATATGCCCAGTCCTTGTTCCTAGAATCTGACGACCTGGCGCCACGCTAAACTGCCAAGTTATTCTTGCGCGGACCCTTAGCGATAACATCCAGGACAATCATCCCACGCGGCGGCACCTGCACGTTGATGAAGCGGCCGTCGGGATGGATCGGGCGGCCCGGATAGTGGCTGGCGATGCGCACTTCCCTGACTTCCTGCCGCATGTCGAGGCGGGCGAGGACGTAGATGTAATCCTCGTTCCCGACGAGCAGCCGCACGGCGCCACCCTCGGCCTCGATAGCAAGTACCCGCAGAGCCGTCACCTCGCCCAGCAACCGCGGCGTTGGCGTGAACTCGATGAGCAGGTCGGCGCACGCCTGCATGAACGTCTTGCTGACGGCACGAAAGTACATCCCATATAGGTAGTTTGGCGGGTCGGGCATCGCGGCGGGCAGGTCGCTCTGCGCCACGGGTGTCAGAGTGGGCTGGGAGAGCGGGACGTTGGCATGGTAGACCCGACAGGCGAGTTGCTGCGGGCCGGGGCCCTCGGCGAAAGCCAGGTCGGCAGGCGGTAAGTCGACAGCCTGGCGCCCGATCAGCATCACCGGGCCGTGCGCGTAGTCCAGAACGGCCTGCAGTTCGGACGCCGGTAGAAGTTCGGGCCGCGGGACGAGCAGGCAGCCGCGCGTGGCGGCCAGATGCTTGCTGTTGACCACCACCTGCAGCGGCGCGCCGCGCTCCTGTAACTCCCCGGCGATCTTCTGGCGCGTTAGCAGACGGTGGGGCAGGTAGTCGTCGAACTCTTTGTCCAGAGCCGCCTCGGACCATAGCATTGTGGCTCCGAGCACGCGCTGAGGACGGCACTCATAGCCGACCACCCAGTTCTTGCGCAGCCACTTCCACTGCGGCCCGTTGATGCCATCAGCCAGGCACACGAACGGACCGCTGGACGCATGGTGGAAACCGACCTCGTCCTGGACGAACATGTGGCCGAGGGTGTAGATCTCGCGCTCGCTGACCGCGGGTGCATGGTTGAGCAAGTCCCAGCTTTCCGTGGTGTCGCCCGTGCCGTTCAGGCACAGCAACGGCATCCGGGGCAGGCAGGCCTTAATGTTGGCGAGCATGAAGTTGAGTTCGGAGCGCAGGTCGGCGCGGAAACCGCTCTCGGCGCCGATGGACACGCCGGCACCCACGGTCTCCACGAAGAAGCGGTCCACGCCGGCGCGGGCGATGCGGCGGTAGTCCACACCGTAGCGGTAGTAGGCTTCGAAGGGGTCGCGCGTCCAGGCGTTGTTGTAGGAGACCTGCCGGCCCAGGTCGTGCATGGCCCGGCAGACCTTGGTGAAGAAACTCTCAAACCGGCGCGCGTAGAATTCACACCACGGGTGGCGGTGGTGATTCCATATGTGGTCTGCGCGGGCCTTTGTCTCGGCAGGGCTGGTCGCGCCGCCTTCGATTTTGAACGGCAGTTCCACCCCCATCATGTCGACAAACTGCGCGACCATGTCGTCGGAGTAGTCGGCGATCCAGATCGGTTGGCGCGGGCAGCTGTAGCCATCCGCCGCGTGGTAGCCATCGAAGGCGTAATCACGCATGACAGCGCTCAGCTTCTCCGCAAAGACGTCTTCGTAATAGCGGCCGTCAGGGAAACGCTTCAAGGGGTTGATGCAGCCGGCGGCCACGCCGTCACGCGTGAACTCAGCCAGGGCGGGATTGCGGTCGCACCACGGACTGCGGTAGAGCTTGCCGTCGATGTGGCTCACGAACGAGTTGAACATCGAGAAGTAGACTTTGACCCCATGCGCCTGGAGTGTCTCGACCAGGCCCTTGAACTGGTGGTTGGTCCACGCCTGCCGCTCACGCTCCGCGTTGTAGGGCTTGCCGCCGTAGGAACAGTAGTCCGGCGGGAAGACGACCTCGCGCCCCAGTCCCGCGTGGGTGTGGACGAAGTCCGGGGGCGTGAGGAGGAACGATAGTCCATCGGGGATAAAGCCGCAGTTGTCCAGGAAAACCTGTACGTTGTAGTCTGGTCTTCGGTTGTCGAACCCGATCAGTTCGATCCACATCCAGCGTTCACAGTTGGGCTGCGTGTCCGTGTCACGTCTCATGTCTTGTGCCCTTCCTGGTGATCTGAACCGTGCCGAGCATTGCGGTCACCCCGAGCGCCCCGAACCTGCCGGCGTCGCCATGGCCAATTTCACGCCAAGCACCAGACGCTGCCGGCAATGACACCCTCGTTCCCGGTGTCGTGTAGCAATCACAGTCCGCCAATAATCTTCATCACCTGGGGGATGATTGTGGCTGCGAAGTTCGCATGGCCTCGGTCATTGGGATGCAATCCGCCCATCACCCCGTTCTTGGTGCCCAGGTTTTTCGCGACGCCGGGACCGAGGTCGATGACGACTTCGCTCGCGCACGGTATCTTGGATTTCCAGACCCCATCGATGGAGTAGGCGATCTGGGGCGGCTTTAAGGCCGCGGAATACGTGGACGTGTCCAGGAGGATCTTCGCAACCGGTTTGGGATTCTTGCTTGCCCAAGTGACCCGAAAATAGGCGCCCGGATTCCAGGTCTGACGAAAGACTTTCCCCGCGCGTCCCACGTCCCCGGTCCAGTTGCCCGGCGAAAAGACCAATGCCGGCGAGTCCACGGGGATGGCCATCAAGGATGCGTCAGCGGCATGGGTTGCGCACCAGGGGCCCAAAACGAGTACCGCAAGGAATGCCGTGGCAGCCAGGGTGAGTCTCTTCATGTTGATCTGCTTCCCTCCGTCGTTTGATTCTTGACGCGGCCGATCTTCCCTATTTGCGTTTCATTGAAATTTGAGCGTTGAACGTTGAATTGTCCACTCGTCCTATTCCCAGGTCAGGGCTGTTTCAAGATCTGGCGCCGCGTCTCGGAAGGCCACACCTCCGCGCACACCTGGTAGGGGCGGCCTGTCCTCAGGCCGCCCCCCCGGCGTGGGGACACGCCGGGGGGACTCGCTGCACGCGACGGTCACGAATCTTGAAACAGCCCTGTTCCCAGGTCAGCGGTGCGACGCTGACGCCGCGGTGGAGGTGGTCGGCGCTGGACATGAACCATTGTCCGATACGACCTTCCACGAACTGCGGTCGACCCCGAAGAACGCGGGAGCGATTTCTGAACGCGACAAGTCGTTGACGAAGGCGAACGCCTTCACCACACCGCCCTCGCGGAGGGGGAATGGCCCGCTGTAGACTGGAGAGGTGGCGTTCGGCTCGGAGCCGTCGCAGGTGTAGCGGACGGAGAGGTTGGGGTTGGGACAAACGATGCTGACCAGCCCGGTCCCTGTTTCATTCCCGACATGAGTGCTCACCTTGGAGTATTGCCTTGGTCTTGTTCACTTACTGCGCCACGGTCCGGGTGACGAGAATCACGCCCGCGCAGTCGCTGCCGCCCTTGCCTCGGAGCTGGAACTTCAGGCGGATGCTCTGGGCGACGCCCGGGAAACTGAGGTTGAACGCATCCGGGCTGTCGGTGCGCGACACCCACTGCGGGTACTCCGTGCCATCGACCGTAACCGTGACGGCGCCGACCTCGACCCCGTGGGCGCCGCCGGTCTTGACGAGCTTCAGTTCAAACTGGCCGGCATCGTCGATGGCGTCGGTGATGTCGTACTCCAGGCTCACGCCCTTGCCCCAGCCAATGCCGTAGTAGATCTCCTCGCCCCACTCGCCAACCTTGCAACTGGCTCGGGGCGCCACCGGGGACGTCTCGGTGCCGCATTGTACGCCAGTATGGTAGGCGGCAAACTTGCGGATGAAGGGGGTGGCTGCGGACTTGAGGCAGTTCAGCCGCAGCGTGCTCACGGAGGCCGGCGCGAATCGGTCGATACGCTTGTGCCCGACAGCCGTGCCACGGCACAGGACCTGCCACTCGGCGCCGTCCCAGCCCTCAACCGTGTACACCCGGATCCGTTCCCCTTGGGAAATGTCTTCCATGATGATCACATGGTCTACGGTTCGCCGTCCACCCAGCGGCAGTTCGATGCTGTCGCCGCTGCCCGTGGTCTCGGCCAGGGCGGAACCAAAACGGCGCCGGATCTCGTTGCCGAACTCGGCGGCCCGTGCCGCGTCAAGCTCAGGAATGCGCCCGGTGGTGTCCGGGGTGTGGTTCAGGAGCAGCACCGCACCGTTGCCCACGGACCGGTAGTACATGGACACGAGCTGGTCCAGGCTCTTGAGCGTCTTCGCGTTGTCCTGGGTCCAGAACCAGTTGGCGCGGCTGCGCGCATCGCACTCCAAGGGCAGCCAGACCTCGCCGTCGGGCGCGCCGTGCCGGTTGGTGGCGATCCCGGACGCCGCGTCCTTGCGGCTGAGCGTGTTCCACGCCGGATACGTCGCGATGCCGTCTTCGTTGCCCACCCAGCGGATGGTGGCATGACGGCTCTGGAAGATCATGGCGTCCGGGGCGTGCGCCGCCAGGATGTCGCCCACTTCCACAACATTGCTGCCGTCGAACCAGACCTCGCACATGCTACCGTAGCGGGTCAGCAGTTCCGTGAGTTGCTGCCGGTACATGCGGCCGTACTCCTGCTGTTTTTCCGGTGTGGCGCAGACCCCGCCGACATTGGCGCCGAAATGACCGTCCGCCGGCGAAAGATAAACCCCAAGCCTGATGCCACGGCGCCGGCAGGACTCGGACAGGTCCTTGAGCATGTCGCCCTTGCCGCCGCGCCAGGGCGTGTTGCGGACGCCATAGTCTGTGGTCTCCGTCTGCCAGACGCAGAAGCCGCCGACGTGCTTGACGACCATCACGATGTACTTCGCGCCCATGGCCTCGGCCACGTCCACCCACTGCTCCGTGTCCAGCAAGTGCGGGTTGATGATCGACAACGGCGTCCTCAACCGGTCGTGCCCGCTCTCGGTGTTCTCATAGGTGCCCGGGCTCCAGTGGATGAACATGCCCAGTTCCATGTCGTGCCAGGCCAGTTGCGCAGGGGTCGGGGTTGCGAGCGGTGTTGTCATGTCAGGTCCTTGGTGTGTGTGCAAGTTGTGTTCGGTGTTCAGATCAGACCGGAAGGACGAGGTGGGCAAAATCATGAATGGCAAAATCATAAGACACAAGCCAAACCCTCACACGCTCCCGTGCTAATTGTTCTGTCCCATGATTTTGCCATACAGATCTGCTGCTACTCGACGGTACGGTCCTGCAACGGCATTTCTCCGCGCTTGTGGAACGACGACCAGGTCGGCGGCCGCACGGTCGAGGCATAGCGGACGGACTGAATCGGGCGCCCGTCCCGGACCGCGTCGACCAGCGCTTCCGCCGCGCCGCGGCCGATCTCCTGGTGCGCGTAGAAGTTCACCGCGGTGACCTTGACCCTCGGAAAGGCCGCCGTCACTTCGGCAAGCGCGCCGCCGATGAAGTCAAGGAGCAACTCGCCCTGCCGGCGCCACCGATGCCCGTCAAGGACGCGCAACACCGACTCGATACGGTTGCGCCCGCCATCGCAGATGATCGCGGTGACGGCGCTGGCGTCCAGGAGACAGGGGAGCCGCCTCGGGATGTCGTCGACCCGCGGAAGGTTCCAGTCCGGATTCTGTGCCATCCCCACCCCGGCAAGCGCCGCCGTGAACCCGGCGTAGGGACCGGCCTGGGTGCTCGCGCAGTAGGCGATACGGCGGTGCCCGCGCCCAAGCAGGTAGTCGGTCCGGACGCGGCCGACAGCGGGAAAGTCGTGCGCGAAATGGTTCGGAGGCAGTCCGGACAGGTCTGCGGGTGTGTAACTCATGATCGGGACCACGACCGGGATGGCGCACTGCCGCATGAGCTTGGTGATCCGCGGAAACAACGCCGCGTCGGGCAGGTACCAGACGCAGCCATCGAGCTTGTACTGGGCGAGCAGGTCGGGGGCCGCCTCGGGCGCGCGCAGATGCAACAGACGAACCGCGCAGTTGCGACGGCACAACACGTCCAGGATGCCGCACAGCACGTCCGGGGACGGGAGAACCGCTCGTTGCCTCTCGCGGTTCGGCCGGGAGACCGTATGTCTGCATTCCACACTGTTCACTCCCATGAAACGGAAGGAGTCCAGAGCCCGCGAGGACGCGGGCGCTCCAAGGTCTAGCACGGGGTCTGACGTTGGAGCGCCCGCGTCCTCGCGGGCTCTGGAAGCATCGTTGCCAGTTTCACTTTGGTATGACCGGGCGGTCCTGGCTCGGGCGGCAGAAGTCGTGGATGGCAGTCCGGCGCCAGACGCCGGGCGGTAACGCACCGGCGGAATCTCCCCCCCGGCGCGGACAGGCGGCTCGTTCACTCGCTCTGCATCTTCTTCAGCAGCGCTGCGTAGTCCTGCCGGGTGCTCAGTTCTGGGGCGAAGAGCTGGTCCATGCCGCGGACCACGATGCGGATGTCCGGGCGCTCGCCGTCGCAGGCCTTTTGGAACTCCTTCAGGCGCTCCAAGGCCGCGGCGTTGCCGTCCTTTTTCGTAAGTTCACCGACGAGTGTCTCAAGCGAGCGCCGGTGAATGTCGCCGAGGAACTGGAATTGCTGCCGGGCCGCGGCGCGCATGTCCTCCTTCCCGACGTTCAGACCAATGGAGAAGAACGCACCGGCTGTCGCTCCCAGGAGAACCAGGTCCAGAACCACCAGCACCACGACGTACTTCGTTTTCATGGGTCTGCCCTCCTCGTGTGTTGTCCAGTTTAGCCGTGGTGGCACGGCGGCGCGGGAGTCCGGGGGCCAAGTGTTCACGTGTTCGGGTTTCAGGTTTTGGAGTGGAACGGTTGCGCGCTCCTGGTCACGGGTTTCCTGGAGGCCGACACCTGAACACTGAACCCTCTCTTTCCTCTGCCTCCCAGCGGCCCCCTACTCCGCGCCCAGTGCCGACACCGGGCGGCAGAGCGCCAGCAGGTCGTCGACGTGCGCCGTAGCGACGCATTCGACAGTGTCGGCAGCGCCGTAGTAGATCTTGACTTCACCGCTGTCTTCCAGGATCATGCCGCCGGGGAAGATCACGTGGTTGCGGAGCCCGCCCGCGACCTCGTACGACGCCTCGGGAGCCAGGAGCGGATCAGGGCACAAACCGATGACCTTCCACGGCTCGTTCAGGTCCAGGAGCATGATGCCGGCCGTGTAGCGCTTGGCCCACTTCTTTTCCCAGCCGTTCTTGCCGCGCGAGTCATCGCGGTCGACGGCGTGGAACGTGGTCAGCCAGCCTTTTGCGGTTCTCACCGGCGGCGCGGCCGGCCCGACCTTGTCGTTGGCGAACGGCACGTGCTCGACGCCCAAAACGAGGTGCGAGTTGCCCCAGTAGCGCAGGTCGGGCGAGTCGGAGAACCAGGCGTCGAACCGGTCACGGCCGCGGCTGTAGACCGGGAACGGCCGCTCGAGCCGCGCGTACTTGCCGCCGATCTTCTCGGGGAACAGCACCATGTTGCGGTTGTCCGGCACGCTGATGCTCAGCACTTCGAATTTGTCGAAGTCGTCGGTGACCGCCATGCCGCCGCGTACGCCGTGGGCGGTGTCGACGGCGAAGCAGAGGTAGAAGCGGCCGTCGAGCACCGTGATGCGTGGGTCGTAGATGCGGTGGATCTCCTGCGTGCGCCAGCGCCAGCAGGGCTTGGGCTCGACCGTCCACGCGATGCCGTCTTTGCTGAACGCCAGCCCCAGGTTGCTCTCGACGTGCTTGAACTCCTCGGTGCCCTCGCCGTCGAAAATGTCGTTGCGGAAGACCATGATATACCGGCCCTGGTACTTGGTCACACCCGCGTTGTAGACCAGCGAGGAGCGGTACGGCACCGCCGCTTGCGTCAGCACCGGATTCTGCGGATGCCGTTGGATCACCGGACTGGAGTGTAATACGCTCGGGACGGCCATGGCAGGATCTCCTTTGGGGATCGGTCCCCTCTGACTTGTTGAATCACGCCGGAAAGGTAAGCCGCCGCGCCACGGCCGTCAAGGCTGGGCGAGCGAGCCGCTCCGACCCCTTTAGACGCCAGCCCCGGTCAACCTTCGACCCTATCTCCACCCGCCACTGACGCAGTACGAGCCGCTGAGGTCGCACGAGGAAATTGCCGGTCACCCTTGACGCCGGCGTCGGTCTTGGGTAGAGTCCATTGCTGATCGGGAAGAGGCGCTCGTTCGGTTCGTCCGACTATCCCTTGCAAGACAACAACAAACACCAGGTGAAGGCATGATCAGGAACAGGTTGCTGTTTGTCCCAAACGTAACGCGTCTCAGGGCGATGCTTTCAGTGCCCACCGCAGCCGCCATCGGCCAGCCAGGGGAAGTGAGGAACGTTCCCAAGAACAGGACCAGATGCCTGCGAGGGCGACGTGTGGCTGTCGGCGGGCAAAACATGAACAGGAGCGGGAGACACCGGAAGATCCCGCGGATGGCGCGCCCTTTTGCTTGACAAATCCCTATATGGGTGACCCCGTGTGCCTTCCCGCGTGCCCCGCTCTTCCTGAAACGTCACTCTTTTTCCAGGCAAAATCCGCCGAGCCGCTGAGGTCCGGAATCCGCTAAACTGTTACGTGCTCCGAGCGTGCGTGGCGGGTGGCAGCGCGCCGCCGCGCCGGCCTACGGCGCGTTGCCGGCGACTTGCTCCAGATACTGGCCAGTCCGGTCCCGGACAAGCGAGTTGATCAGCACTTTCCGGCCTGTGTGCGGGCCAGACGCGATTTCGCCGATACACTGGGTCGCCGTGTGAGTCTGGTAGTTGCGCACGAACACCTTGCACACCTTCAGGATCGTACCGTCGCTGACTACGCCCTCTATGTACTTCACATCGAGACGTCCTGCCTTGAAGGCTTCGATGGTCAACGGCGCGTAGTACGAATCCGCCGGTTCAAGCGAGTGTACGCCCTCGTAGTGCCGCAGAAAGACATCACATCGCAGGCGGTACTCTGTGCCAACTGCCAAGCCGTAGTTGTATCTCGGATCGCCGCTGACATCCGTCGAGGTGACGCACCCCGACGGCAGGAGAAGGACGACACTGAGGAGTAGAAGAACGTTTGAGTGCTTCATTGAGTGGTCCACCAGTCCTATTTCTAGTGATAGACTTCGCGCGTTCTTTGGAGCGCGAAAGGATCAGTTGATACCGGATGGGGCGCGAAGGGTGACCCGGACGAGTCGTGGTACAGCACACCCGCCTGAACAGTGAAGTACCTTCCAACGTCCAGATCCCTGAACTTCACGCCTGCGACCTCTGCCTGTTGAAGCATCCACAGCAGGGGCACAAGAGACGCCAGGTTCTCATCGTACCCCCCACCTATATCAGAATGTGCACCCGGGAACCCTTTCTCTACCCGTTGGCTGGTGGGATCATAGCTCTCGCCTGACCTCATGATGCTGGAGAGGGGAAAGAGTGGGCGATACTCGTTCATGGCCGTTGCCTGAGCGACGCGCTTCACGTTCGGGGGAATTCGCATGCGGTAGCCCAGGTTCAGGTCATTGCCCGGCCAGCCAAATGACGCGACGGTATCGAACAGGCCCATGAAGTCGACACTTGGCGTGACTCCGCTGACGTGTTCCAATACGACTGTCCCCACATAGTCATTCAAGACCGCCGAGTGCCTGTATGAGGTGGGGTTGCCTCGACGGTATATCATATTCGCGAACTCTCGAGCCTGGGCGGCTCCACGGCTGAAGCCAACGATGACAATTTCCGTGTCACCACTCCTGGAGCTTTCGACCAGCCGGTCGTACATCCATTCAAGGCGGGACTTCCCACCTTGGCCGGTGAATCCGCCGACCGCAAAGTCGAGTTTCCTACCCGTGCCAACCCCACGTCTGTAGTGCTTTGCTCCCCCCGCATACAGATCATGAAGAATCGCGACGTTCGTGGGCATGCCCTTCTCTGGGTTATCCTTATCGTTGTTGGTCCCATCGAATGCGTAGATGGCCAACCCCAACTCATCCACCAAGTTCACCGGGTCATTGTTGCAGTAGATGGTCTGGTTTGGTCCTGCGGCTTCGCCGAGCGGGTCGCGGGTGAGCCACTTGCCGGTGCGGGGGTTGTAGTAGCGGTAGCCGTAGTAGTAGAGGTTGGGGGAAGTGGTCAGTGATCGGTGATCAGTGGTCAGTGAATCCAAATACCGGGAGCAGAACCGGAACGGGCAGGAGTCCACCGCCGGGCCGGTCGCGGCCAGGATCTCGCCGAAGGGGGAGTAGGTGTACTCGGCGACAATGGTTGCGGAGTCCGCATCCAGGAGTTGGACGACGTTGCCGGCCTGGTCGCAGATGGGGAGGTAGACGGAAACGGTGGCGGCACGGGACGGCGCGTGGGTGACGCCGCCGGTCGCGTCGGAGGCGGGGGCGCCGCCCCCTGTCGGCCCCCGCTGGGAAGGATCATTGACCCTTCCCAGACCCATCCCTGAGTTGCGCTCGGGAACGGGCGCCGGGAATACCGCCTCCCGTTCCCGAGCGGCGGACGAGATCGCGCGCGACCGGAAACGGAAAGCGCTCGCAGCGCTTTCCGTTTCCGGTC
>MHBL01000500.1 GCA_001803235.1 Lentisphaerae bacterium RIFOXYA12_64_32 | reverse complement strand
CGCGCCGAACCGAATGACGCGTGGCGGGGCAATCGACATCCCCCGTCCGGTACCGCGTTGCGCCGCCCGGTCCCGGCCCTTGAATTCGGAGGCGGCGCTTTCGTCGTGACAGGCGCCAGGCATGAGACCGTGGCCCGGTGGCCCATGGACGTCTGTTGCCTATCTACGTGTACACGCAGGCAAGGGGACTGCCACGGGCGGGCGGTCCGCGCCACGGTTCGGCGCGCTGTGCGGGGACGGTTACGCCGGGCAGTTGGCTTTGATCCACTTGAGGCAGGCGGCGTAGCCTTCGCCTTTGTCGCCCTGGCCTTCCCACTCGGCGCACCAGGCGCCCTTGTAGCCGGCGGCGACGAGGGAGTCGATGGCGCTCTTGAGCGGGATTTCGCCCTGGCCGCAGGCGGCGCCCTTGTAGTCTTTGCGCACGCCGGAGCCGTCCTTCATGTGAGTGTGGAAGACGTACGGGGCGAGGTTCTTGTAGATCGACGGCAGGTCTTTGACTTCATTGCCCCACCAGCGGAAGTTCATGGTGTCGAGGTTTGAACCAATGAACTTGGAGTCGGCCTTTTCGAGGGCGGCCATGAGGACCTTCGGGTTGTTCGAGACGTAGCCATGGTTGTCCACCGCCAGCTTCATGTTCATGCTCTGGCACAGCGGGATGCAGGCCTTCAGGCAGCCGGCGATGCTGTCGGCCCACTTGTCTTCCGGGACGCTGTCCTTGGGCTGGCCACCCTCGGTGCGCAGCACATGGGTGCCGAGGATCTTGGCCAGTTGCGCGACCTTTTCCATGCGTTCGACCTGGGCTTTGATGGCGACCGGGTCGAGCTGCACGAAGTCGTTGGCGGCGGTGAGTGCCGCGGCGCGGACCTTGTACTTGTCGAGCAGCGCCTTGGCCTCGTGCGCCTTGTCCGGGTTGAACGCCGCGTCCTTAGGCCAGACGTCGTGGATCATGACTTCGGCGCACTGGAAGCCGGTTTTCGACGCGTACTGCAGGAACTCCTCGAACGTCGTGCCTGGGGTGTTGTAGTGGATCAGTCCGTAGCGCATGGCAATCTCCTCCCGAATGTTGCGGTTCGCGGGTCAAGGCCAGCCGCCGGTTGCGGCGGCCGGCCGGTGTGGGTTCAGGCGTGCTGGTCGGGTTTCGGCCCGGACAGGACCTCGCGCATCTTTTCCGCCAGCTTGTCGAGCCGGTACGGCTTCTGCAGGAACGCGGAGAGGCCCTTGCCGGCGAAGCGGCTGGTCGCTTCCTGCGCGTCGTAGCCGCTGGAAAGCACGACCACGGCATCCGGCCGGAGTCGGCGGATCTCATTGAATGCTTCCTCACCGTCCATGCGCGGCATGCTCAGATCGAGCACCACGGCGGCAATGTCCTGGGCATGCTTTCGGAACTTCTCGACGCCATCGACGCCGTCGACGGCGGTGATCACTTTGAAGCCGAGCTTCTGCAGCATGCGGTCGGCCACCTGGCGGACGATCTCCTCGTCGTCGACGACCAGGACGGTGCCCGTGCCGGTCCATCTCTGTTCTTCTTTGGCGGGGGCCTTCTTCTGTGGGTCGTCGGCCAGGCGATACGAGCACGGGAACAGCACGGTGAACTTGGAGCCTTTGCCGATTTCGCTCTCGACTTTGAGCGCGCCCTTGTGGCCGCGGACGATGCCCAGGACCAGCGACAACCCCAAACCGCGTCCTTCGGCCTTGGTGGTGAAGAACGGATCAAAGATCCTGGTAACGGTCTCGGGATCGATGCCGCAGCCGGTGTCTGTGACTTGGAAGTAGACGTAACGGCCCGGGGCGAGTTGCTCGTCGAGGTAGGTTTCCGCCAGATAGGCGCCGTCACAGTCGCGGACCCCCGTGGAAACGACGATCTCGCCGTTGGCATCGCCGATGGCCTGCGAGGCATTGGTTACCAGGTTAAGCACGATCTGCGAGATCTGGGTGCCATCGGCTTCGACGGAGGGCAGATTGGGTGCAAGGGTGTGCTTGAGCACGGCCTTCTTTGAGATGCTGGCCTTGAGCAGGTGTGCCATGCTGTGGATGATCTCGTTCAGGTCGCAGGACTTGATCACGAACTGCGCCTTGCCGGAGTAGGCTAGCATCTGCTTGCCCAGTTCGCCGGCACGCCGCGCGGCGGCGGCGATGCCCTCTACCCCCTCGCGTGCCTTGGAACCCTTTGGAATGTCGTCCAAGGCGAGTTCGGCACTGGCCAGAACGCCCATCATCAGGTTGTTGAAGTCGTGGGCGATGCCGCCGGCGAGCACGCCCAGACTCTCGAGTTTCTGGGACTGCTGCATGTGTGCTTCGAGTTTGCGGCGCTCGTCTTCGGCCCGCTTGCGTTCCGTGATGTCGTGAACGATGGAGTGCAGCAAAGCCCGGCCCCGCATGCGCACCTGGCCGGTGTAGACCTCGACCTCGCGAACGTCCCCGCCGGCGAGTCTGTGTTGGCAGATGTAGTGAGCTTGCGGTTTGGACTTGACCTCCTTGAGGTTCTCCAGGACCTCATCCTCGGGCGAGACGTTGATCTGAGTGATCTTCTTGCTGGTCAGGTGCGGTTTGCTGTAGCCGTAGAAGTGGCAGGCGGCGGGGTTGGCGTCGACAATGACGCCCGTTTCCGGATCCACCAGGAGCATGACGGAGTGATCGTTCTCCAGAAGCAGGCGGAAATGTTCTTCGCTCTCCTGCAGGGCTTCTTTGGACTGCAGCAGGTTGGCGTAGAGGGTTCGGAACTCCAGTGCGAGCTGGCCGATCTCGCCCTTCCCGTAGACACGGTGAGCCGCGGCGTCGCCCGACCGGATGTCCTTCAGCAGGTCCGTCAGCGGCCTGACCTCGAAATGGATCAGGGACACGAGCACGATGGCGCTGAAGAGAAACGCGAAGATGAAAAGACGCGACACGACCCTGGCCTTGCTGCGCGCTTCCGCCAGCAGGTCGGTCTTGGGCTGGTGAACGATCAGTCCCCACCCCGTGGCCTTGATGGGGCGGTAGGCGGCCACCCAGGTAGCCCCCTCGTACTCGTATTCGCACCTGCCCGACTGCCCCTTTATGACTTTCTTGACCGGCTCGTAGTTCATGTAGTTGTAGATGGAGAACTCATTGGCATCCAGGGCGATATGGGGATGGGCAATGAGCCAGCCGTTCGAGGTCACGATGTAGGCGTAGCCGCTCTTGCCGACCTTGGTATTGCGCACGGTTGAAAGGACGGTGTTTTCTTCGGAGACCACAATCACCCCGCGCAGCACTCCGACCATATCGCCGGATTTCGAGCGAATGGGGGTGGCAAACCCGCTGACCAGGGAGCCGAAACTCGAGACCAGAAGGTCCAGGAAGATGGTGCGGTTCTTCTGTACCGTTTCCCTGACCCACTCCATATTTTCGGGCGGCACCTTTTGGTTGGCCATGAACGGCTTGCTTGGGAACGACACCCATGCCCCGTCCCTGTCGACCACAAAGTAATGATTGAAGAAGTGGGTCAGGTGGTCGATTTCAGAGATGCTTTCGTCCAGGAGTCCCTTCTCCATCGATTGGACGCTGGACAGCTGTGCGATCGTTTCCAGTTCGACGATGGCCTGGTGGAAGAAGAAGTCGGCGCTCTCGCCGATCTGGTCCGCGATTTGCTCCTGGGCATACAGGCCGCGCTCGAAGTTGTCTTTCGAGATCATCGGCGTGATGTACAGGGTCTGGAATAGGAGGACCACGCCGAGGACCGCAACAATGACAGCGACGGTCTTGAACTTGATGCTGTGGGGGTTGAGTTTCAGCATGAGGTCAAGTTTCAGAGTTGGCTCTTGATTTCGTCCAGGACCCGCTGCGAGACGTTCTGATCACCGAAGGTCCCGACCCGAATGACGAGGCGGGTAGACGAGTCGGACACGCGTTCCAGCTTGATGTTGATGGGGGTTGTCTGGGCATTTTCGAGTGCGAACTGGGCACAGACGGCGTCGCCGGTCTCGGACTTCTTCGTCAACTGCAGGCTCTCGACGGCTTTGGCGGTCGCGGTGCGGCAGGCGTCGATGGAATAATCGAGCGTGACCTGGAGTTCTCCCCTGACGTAGGCCACGGCGCCGCCGGCTGCGCCCCCTGCCAGAAGGAAGGCGACGCAACCGCCCGAGAAAATCAGGAACGGTGAGCAGAGCAAGGCAACCAGTGCAACGTGACGCCGCATCATGCGAGTCTCCTCCTGTCACACATGCCTGTGGTCCCCGAGGCGGGGGGGGGCAACTCCCCGCCTCGAATGGGGCAGGGCAAGCGCAACTCCGAGAACAGTAGTCCCGGGGTTGCGGAATACAACCGGGCCGGCACAGGCCCCAGGGCTGTTTCAAGATCTGGCGCCGCGTCTCGGAAGGCCACGCCTCCGCGCACACCAAGTAGGGGCGGCCTGTCCTCAGGCCGTCCCCCCCCGGCGTGGGGACACGCCGGGGGTACTCACCGCCCGCGACAGTCACGAATCTTGAAACAGCCCTGCACAGGCCCGGGTGATGCGACAGTCGCGGGTGGAGGCAAGGTCGAAGTTCGACCTGGGCTGGCGCCCAAAGTGGTTGGAGCTGCTCGCTCCGACATCCGCGGGACCGAGCCGCTCCCGCCACTTTGGCCAGCCACCCCCAACCGTGCACCCACGACGGACGCAGCACCAAGCCCAGCACGGCGCCTTTTTGGCCCGGATTGCGGTGGCCGAGAGCCCGACGACGCCATACTGTACCACGCTGACTTAGGCTCCGGCGTGGTTGGGCCCCAGGGGCACACGTGCCGGCGGGCAGCGTCGTTCGGAGTCTCTCTTGATTTCGGGGGTGAGCGGAAAGGCGGTTCATGAAAGCAGCATTGATGGCGCAGAAATTCGCGGTGGCGGGGCGACTCGTCACGGTCGAGAGCACGGGCTTCGGCAACGTCAACGATACGTATCTGGCCGTCTTCCGGACCACGTTCTCGGAGGAGCGGTTTATCCTGCAGCGCATCAACCGGCGTGTCTTTCCGCATCCGGAATACATCATGGAAAACATGCGGGTCCTGACTGACCACGTGCATGCGCGGTTGGAGGATGAGGCGGCCATGTCGGACCGTATCTGGCAACTCCCCCGGGTCATTCCAGCCAAGGACGGACAGGATTTCGCCATTGACGCCGAAGGCGACTTCTGGCGTGCCATCTCGCACATTGCCTCCGCCCACTCCTACGAGAGAGTTCAAAGCATTGAACACGCGCATGAGGCAGGCTTTGTACTTGGCCATTTCCAGCGCGTGATCAGTGACCTGTCGCCGGAAAGACTGGGTGATACGCTGGTCGGTTTCCACATTACGCCGGGGTACCTGGAGAAGCTGGACAAGGCGTTGGCCAGCCCGGACGGTCAGGCGCGGCTGAAGAGTTCAGCGGAAGCAGAACGGTGCTGCCATTTCGTCAATGCCCGACGGGAGTGGTGCGCTGTTCTGGAGCGGGCGAAGGACCGCGGCGAACTACGGCTTCGTCCGATCCATGGGGACCCGAAGATTGCCAACATCATGATCGACGATGCCACCGGGAAGGGAACCTGCATCGTGGATCTTGACACGGTGAAGCCTGGCCTGATCCATTACGACTTTGGCGACTGTCTTCGGTCCTGCTGCAATCCCGCCGGCGAGGAGACTCAGGATCTCGGCCGCGTCATGTTCGACACCGACCTGTGCGAGGTGATCGTCAAGGGTTACATGGCACACGCCCGGGATTTCCTCACGGGCGAAGACCGGACCTACCTCTACGATTCGATCCGGTTGATTGCGTTTGAACTCGGATTGCGCTTCTTTGCGGACTACATCGCCGGCGACGTCTACTTCAAGACACGCTATGAAGGGCAGAACCTCAACCGTGCGCGAGTTCAGTTGAAGCTCACGGAGAGCATCGAGACGCGGGAGTCCATCATCCGGAAGCTTCTGGATAAGTACTGAGTTTGGGCCGTCGGGGGGCGGGGGTGAGGGTCACCAGTGCGTCGCCTGGCTGAACACGTTCCGCTGTTCGACCTCGAGCTTGGCGGCCAGTTGCTTCATGTCGAGTCTCTTGGCCTCTTGGGTCAGCAGCTGAAGCTGATTCCAGTGTTCGCGCGGATTGTGCTTCAGGGTCATGTTGATATTGGCGATCTTCTTTTCGAAAACCCACTGCAGGCCATCGGCGTCGCGTTTGCGGGCTTTTTTCCATATCGAGGCGGGGCCTTTGCCCGGTTTGCCTTCCGCCGCCGAACTCCCTCCCTCATAGTACCTGATCAGGTGGAAGGCGAGCTGGCCTACGTCGACGCGTTCCACCAACATGTCAATGGCCCGGCGCAGGAACTGAGCCGCGTCCTTCTCCCGGCCCGCATCGATCAAGGTCTGCACCAGTCGCTCGATTTCCTGGACCTGTTCATCCGGGTCCCCTTGGGTATCCGCCAGGATCTGCTCGAGCCGGCTCAATGCACGCTCGGTCCGAGTCAGGCTTTCCACCATGCTTCCCAAGGGTAAGTCCATCTCTTGGACCTCCGCGCGCTTGTGGAACTGGCGGAGTTGGTAGTCGAACACCGAGACCCCCACGAACAGCACGATAACCGTCAGGCCTTGGCGCATGATGTGCGCTGTCTGAGTCGATTCGCGGTGCGACTGGCTGGCCGTAGTCATGTCTCGACGTGCCTCCCCGTCCGTGTGATGGCCTGCGGTGCGGTCCTTCAATCCTTGGACCTGAGCCGTATGTCTTTCTCATCATACAACTCAACCTGCCACGAATCAAGTCCAAGATGCTGGCCGGTTTCCTTCCCGTCCGTATTCCACGGGGTTGTAGGGGGACGGTTGTTCGGTCGTCGGATGGCGAGAAGGAAAAAGGAGCGTAAAGACTGGGGGCGTCTGCATCGGGCGATGACAGAGCAGAATTGCGGGAAAACAATTCTGGGAGCGCCCTTGCATTACGCCGGGGCATCGCTTATTTTCCCTTAAAGAACGCGGGCTGGTTTGAGGGCGCTTGGCAGAGAAGGGCCATGTGCCGGTGAAACTCCTGGTCCGTGGGTGAAGTTAGGGCTTGCTGCATGTTCTTGTGACATCTGCGCGATGGGTCTTCCAGATCCTGCGCACCCTCACTATGCAGGAGGTAGGGCCTGTCGGTGGCAGACGTTGACAGGGCAGATGCGGGGCCGTTCTTGGTGGATGCCTGTTCGATGATTTCGCTGCCCTGATTGGGTCGACACAGGGCGTGATGGAGGCTGAACATGGCAGTGATTGAAGTGGAGGGTCTCTCCAAGATATACCGGAAGTGGATCCCTCCACGGACAATCCGCGCCTTGGAAAGCCTGACCCTGTCTGTAGGCGAGAATCACATTTTTGGGTTTCTGGGCCCCAATGGCGCTGGCAAAACGACGACCATTAAGCTGCTGCTGGGGTTGAATCAGCCGACAGGGGGTACGGGCTTCATTCTGGGGAAACCGCTGGGTGATCAGGAGACAAAGGCGCGGGTCGGGTTTCTGCCGGACAGTCCTCAGTTCTATGCCCACTTGACGGCGAAAAATTTCCTCTACTACTGCGCGAAACTGCTTCACCTCCCGCACGAGGTGTATTCGGTACGGGTTGCGGAACTGCTGAAGCGGATGAACCTGATGGACGCCGAGAACCGGAAGATGGGAGAGTTCTCGCGCGGCATGCTCCAGCGAGTGGGTATTGCCCAGGCAATGCTCAACAATCCGGACTTGGTGATCTTGGACGAACCGCTGACGGGGCTTGACCCGCTGGGGCGGGTTGAGATCAAGAACATCATGGAGGAACTCAAGCGCGACGGCAAGACGGTGTTCTTTTCCAGCCATGTGCTTGCGGACGTGGAGCAGATGTGCGATGATATTGGGATCCTGAACCGCGGGCGGCTGGTTCGGACCGGGATGGTGAACGAATTGCTCGTTGAGCAATCCCTTACCGTATGGGTCAAGAACCTGCCGACAAGCGAGTACGAGGCCATGCAGGACCTCACCGACTCGATGACGATGCGGAAGGACCAATGCGGATTTGCGTTGAAGGAGATGTCAAAAGCAGACGAATTCCGGGCGCTGGTAGCGCAGAAAGGAGGGGAGGTGGTACAGGTTGAGGGGAAACGCGAGAGTCTTGAAGAGTATTTTCTTGCTCTGGTCGAGCAGGATAACACGAAGCGGAAAGAGGAGGTGTCCGTATGAGTGATTTGATTGCCATCGCTCAGAGTACATTTGGTCGGGCGTCGCGCATGAAAGCGCTGTACTTCATCTTGATTGGGTGTGTCTTGATTGTGGGGGCCATGGGCCTCTACGGTGTACTGAGCGCCGGTCGCGCCAAGGAGATGATGTTTGACGCGGCGTTGTCGCTGAGTCTGATTGTCGGCATGTTGACCGCCATGAGTTCGGTGTTCGAGATCCCCCGGGAACTCAAAGAACAGACCGCCCAGTTGATCCTGACCAAGCCGCTGGGAAGGACCCACTTCATTGTCGGGAAGTTCTTGGGTGTGTCCCTGTTGTGCGTCTACAATGTGGCTATCGTCTGCATCGGGTCGGCTCTGGCGATCTACATGAAGTACAACAGTGTTGACCCCAATCTCTACGTCGGTTGTGCTCTGATTGCGGCCGAGGCCGTCTTGCTGACGGCAGTTGGGGTGATGCTCTCGCTGCTGCTGCGCGACGCGGTGGCGGCCGTGGTGCTTTTCCTGCTTTTCGTCATCGGGCACGCGCTGCACGTGCTGCCCGTCGCCTTCGGTGGTGCGTTTGCCGTCGTCGGTTACATCCTGCCGAATCTCTACCACACGGATTTCAGCGTCCTGCTGGGTAACGGTATATCCCTGCCGCGCGAGGTGTTTCTCTGGGCGATCTGCTACTCCGTAACGTATTCGATCGCGGTGTTGGGGATCGCTGTGGCCGTATTCCAGCGGCGTGATGTGGCATAGTTTTCAATATACCTTTGGGGAAAGGAGCAGGACGTAATGAAAAGAGTGCCGGTCATTCCTCTGATTGTGGTTGCGCTGGCTTTTGCGCTGTCTTTTGTGGCAGCTCAGAAGGTTGAGACGGGGCGTTCCGAGTTGATTACCAACAAGGATCGTTTGGCGCGGGTGTATTTGCCCTGTATGGGAATGGACAAATTCCTCGCGGATCTGAAATGGGTGAAACTCATTCAAGACATGGGCAAGGTCAAGGGCAAGCTGAACGAGAACGCGGCCAAGTATTTTGCCCGGGTTCTGGACAGCATCACGGACTTGGATCCCGATTTTTCCAAAGCCTACCAGATGGGCGGAATGCTGATCTCCAACGAGTTACCGCAGGACGCCATCAATCTGTTGCAGAAGGGGCGGAAATTCGGGCTTAAGGAGTCGTGGAGCCTTCCGTACTATTCAGGGTTCTTCGCGGAGCGGTTCCTGCCTCGGAAGCAGGAGGTGCCGATGAATGAGTGCCTCGCCTTGGCAGAGAAGTATTACGAGGACGCAGCCAAGGTCAGTGGCCGTCCGTTCTACGTTGACCATGCCTGGATGCGTCTGGCGACCCGCGGCGCGGGCGAGGATCCGGTGGAGCAGTTGGTTGCCCAGCGGGACTTTGTGCTGAAAATGAAGCCGAAGGTCACGGAGATGGAAGGCATGCCCGGGGCTGGCGAGGGCATGTACATGGAGGGCGGCATGGAGATGGAGAACTCGCCGTACATCCTTCTCAGTCGCCGTTTGATTCAGCGCAGTTCCGGGCTGGCGCGTCGCCTGGTCGAGGAACACAGCTCGGCGCAGGACGCCGAGTACAAGAAGAACATCGAGGAGCAGCTCAAGAGAGTGCGTGAGGTGTTTGAGGCGTTCAAGCCTGCCGGACACATGTGCAACAACTGCTTGGTCCCGTATGGGCCTGGGCAGTTCTTCTGCTCTGGCTGCGGCGCCAAGGTTGAGTCGTATGCCTACTGTCGTGAATGCTGGGCCAAGGGGAAACTGGTTCTCCTTTCTGGCAGTTACTGCCATCTGTGCGGAACCAAGTCTCCGGAGGCGCCGAAGGTGACTGTGGTCGCCGAGGGGGCAGATGAAGGTGGTCTGAAGGCCAAGTGAGCGGTCTCGCGTTGTTGAACCGTTGACTTAACTCCCCAACGTCGGCCCGCCAATTGGCGGGCCGACGTGTCTGTTTCGGCTCGGCGAGGCGGTGTCTCTCAGGTCCGGAAATCAGTGACAGGTTCACGGAGGGAACGACCAACGATGACGGTCACCCCAAAATTCCGCCCAGCGAAGGCGAGTTCGCCCCAGAAGGGGGCCTCTGTGGCAACTAGCGACAAGCGGCCCTTGCTTCGTGACATTTACACCATCGCGGAGTGCATGGTCCGCAAGTTGGTTCAGGGCTGGCTGCTGTTCCTCATCGCCGTGGGCGTCGGGGCGCTGCTGGTGGTATCGTTCCAGACAGGCCCCGAAGACATCAAGGAGGTCTTGACAAAGTGCCGGGAGAACGGGATTCTCGTGACGACATGGACGTCTCTCTTGCTGGTGATTATTGCCGGCAGCATGGAGTTACCTCGCGAGGTGCAGAGCGAGACGATCCTTTTCCTCCTGGCTAAGCCGATACTGCGGCGTGATATCGTGCTGGGGAAACTGGCGGGGTTGCTTGTGGTGGGCTTCGCGTTTGTGTTGCTTCAGACCGTGGTGAGTGTGACCGTGATTGGGATACGCGGTTTGGGCCCTGACTGGCGGTTCACCGTGCAAACGGTTCTCATCCTTGCCCGGGTGAGCATTCTTGCCTCGGCGGTGATCCTTTTCTCTACCTCTCTTCCGGAATTTCAGACGATTTTCCTCTCGGCCATGTATCTGGGGCTGGGCTGCATCATGTACCTGCTTGATGCGCTGCTGGTTTCCGGTTATCTCCACTGGTCGGTGAACTGGGTCTTCCGGTTTTCTTACTACTTCGCGCCCAATTTCAGCATTCTCAGCCTCAGCGGCCTAAGCGGATACCGTGCCCCCGTGCCCTTTGTAATTCATGCCGTTGGCTATGCGGCTTCCTACTCGATGCTGCTGACCTTGGCCGCGTTGTTTGTCTTCCGGAAGCGCGAGTTCGGTCGCATCTGAACATGTGAGATGATGGCGCCGACCAGTGGCTCTCAACCCCAGTACAGTGTGTTCGCCTGGAAGACGGGGCCATCCTTGCAGGTGCGGACGTACTCCCAACCTTCGGGAGTGTCTGCTTTGCGTTTTATGACGCATGCCAGGCAGGCTCCCACGCCGCAGCACATGGCATGGTCGAGGCTCAGCTCCGCGTTCACGTCGTGGGTTTGCGCGATCGAGGCGACCGTCGCCAGCATGGCGTTTGGGCCGCAGGCGTAGACCGTCGCTGGGTGAGATCCCCGCGACGCCAAGGCTGGCCCCAGAAGATCGGTCACGACTCCCCGGTGCCCCACCGTCCCGTCGTCCGTGGCCAGTTCCACGTTGGCCCCCAGGTTTCGGAATTCCTCCACCAGCAGCAGATCGGCATGGGTTCGACCGCCGATCAAGACGCGACAAGGGACGGGTGCCCGTCGGACCAGCAGGTGCGTGGCTGCGGCTCCGTAGCCGCCGGCCACCACCACCGGCAAGGTCCCAACCGCAGGCAACGAAAACCCTACTCCAAGCCCCCCGAGAAGATTCAGTGTTTGCCCTGGTGCAAGCGCGGCGAGGTGTCGCGTCCCTTCTCCCACCACCTTGTAGATGATGGTCAGATAACCTGTGCGCGGGTCCGCATCGCACACGCTGAACGGACGCCTCAACAGGCGGTGCTCCAAGGCTGGAAACTGCACGTGGATGAACTGGCCCGGACTCACCGTGGCGGCAATCCGTGAGGCTTGCAGGAGGGTTCGATAGTAATCGCCCCGGATCTGGCCGTTCTCCAAAATGGTTGCGTCTTCCTGAACGCTCATGCCGCAATGCCTCGTGCTGGGCTGGCATCGGGGCTTGCCGCGATGCCAGGGTAAGGTACAGATTCGATTCTTTTCAGAATGTAGGGGGTCGCCCGTTTCCCGTCAAACGGCACTTTGGTGTCGAAGAGTGGTACGGCGCGATGGGGGCGGTCGCTCTCAATCTGGAACGGGCGTCGTAATAGGGCGCCCGGTGAGTTGCTCAACACCGAGGCGGAATCTGGTTTTACCGACGGAGAAGAACAGCGTCGGGCCCGCCGCTGCGCCGTCTGGCAGGAAGAGAAAGCCAGGGCGTTCATCCGGGCCCAGATCCAGTCCGGTCAAGTCCCACTCGACTCCTGACGGCACCTTGTACTCCAGCAATTGCGGCGGTACTTCGGGGACCCGGTCGGTGGTTTCCGGTGCGGGCGGGGGGGGCAGGCCGGGGATGCTGATCGTCGCGGGGGCGTCCTCCATGCGGAACTGACCGGCCTCGGCGTCCAGCACGAGGCGCACTGGCTTGCCCGTGGTGCGAGCCTTGAGCCCAGCATCGCGGAACCCGGTCTCGATGGCCGAAAGCGCATGCTGGATGACGAGGGTCCGCGGCAACCGGCCCACTCTCGGCAAGACCAGGGCAAGAAGCAAGCCGACGGCGGTGAGCACGATGACAGCTTCGATCAAGGTGAAATGGTGCTTGGGGCGCATGCCCATGCTCACTCTCGCCGATTGGTGTCGGTCCGCAACTCAGTCCAGTCCCTGCCGATTGACTCGGCGGCTGAACTGCACCGCCCTGTCATGGCGGGAAGCTGAACCCCATTCCCGTGCCACGAAACTCAGTCCCGTTCCGTGGGTGATCGGGCAGGCAACCCCGGTCGACGGGGAGAGCGTCAGTCGCCGGTTGTCCAACGACCGTGCTCGATCAATCCCAACTGTTGGCGTCAGCCGCGTCTCCCTCGCCACCCGGGGCTTTGTCCGTGCCGTAGCTGTAGATGTCAAATGCGCTGTGCTGCCCGGGGACATCGTAGTGGTAGGGTTCTCCCCATGGATCGAGCGGCAGTTTGGGGGGATCTAGATACGGTCCGTCCCACTTCTGGGTGCCTGGGTTCTGAATCAGGTTTTCGAGCTTGGACGGGTATTCGGACATGTCGAGGTAGTAGTCCTTGCAGGCATTGGCCAACAACAGCACCTGGCTCTTGGCCGTTCCCGTCTGTGCCTTCTTGAGTTTCTTGACAACATTGGGGCCGACCAGTCCAAGGATCATGCCGATGATGACCACGACGATGAGGATTTCGATCAAGGAGAAACAGGATCTCCGTCGACCGGCCGCAGGTTCCGTTCTGGGTTTCATTCTCTCGTTTCCTCCGTTTTCCGCAATCCAGATCGCGGTCACGATCGGGGCCTGAATTCCGGCTATGGTTGTGGGGCCGATGTTAGTGTCGCCCCCGAGCAACGGACCGCCCACGGTTGCACTGTCACATCGAGTCGGCCGCTCCCCTGGGGCATGGCTCTGCGGGGGCAGCGGAGGGGTCTTCGTTCTCGACGATTGCCCGAGCTATAGCCCTCCCTCCATGTCCATGATGGCGAAGAACATGGCCAGAACCACGGCGGCGACCATGAGCCCAAGGCAAATGATGACGCAGGGCTCGAACAGGCTCAGCGTCCGGCGAACCAGTCGTTTCAGATCGCTCTCGTAGCGGTCGGCGACCCGGTCCAGCATGGTCTCGACCGCGCCGGTTTCCTCACCCACCGCCAGCATGCGCAGCATGAACGGGGGGATGAACCGGCTGTGGCCGAGTGCGTGCGAGAGCCGTTGGCCCTGTCGCAATTCCCCCGCCATGCCTGCGACGGACTGGCGCAGAGTGTTGTTCTGGATAACGCGGCTGGCGATGGCGACGGTGTCCAAAAGGTGTACACCGCTGCGCATCAGGATCGCCATCGTTCTCGACATGCGTGCCAGGTTCGTCAACAGCACCATTTTCCCGACCAGTGGCACCGACAGGATGGTGTCGTCATAGGCGTTCCTGAACCTGCCGTCCTTGCGGAGTTGCAGGAGGAAAAGGACCAGCAGGGCAACCCCAACCGGCAGGCACCACCAGAAGTCGCGGCAGAAATCGGACGCTCCCAGCAGGAGCCGTGTCGACGCGGGCAGCGTCCGCCCGGTGCTGGCCAGGACGGCGGCAAACCGTGGGACAATCACCCACATGAGGATTGTGAGCACCACCATGCTGGCACTCAGAACAAAGACTGGGTAGATCAGCGCGGAGATCAGGTAGGCCTGGAATTCCCGGGTGTCGTTGAGGAAGCGGCGCAGTTCACCCATGACTGCGGGCAAGGCGCCGGCTTCTTCTCCTGCCTCCACGACGCTGGCGAACAGTCGGGGGAAGAGCCGCCCCCGATCACGGATCAGTTCGGAGAATTTCTTGCCTTCATGCAGGCCACGCCTCAGGTCGGCAACGACCCGCGATGTTAGGTTGTCGTCCACGCCCTCTCCAACAATGCTGAGGGCGCGCTCCAGCGGGATGTTTGCCTCGATGAGCGGCACGAGGCGATCCGTGAAGTCGATGATGTCGAAACGCTGTCCGAAGCCCGTCAATCCCTGGCCGGGAGCGGACAGGGAGCCTTCGCCGAGGAACTCAAGCGGAATCATCCCCCGCTGCTGCAGCCGCCGTGTCGCGTCGGCTTGGCTGTCGCCTTCGACGAGCAGTTCATTGATGCTGCCCGTCGAATCGCTGGTCTTGAACCTGTAGAGGGACATGTGGCACTGCTCTGGCTGTTAGGGGTTCGGCCGGGCCTACCGCCTCCGGGCGTCGTGGTGTCAACTGTGGCTTGGCCCCGACTGGCCGGACTCTCCTTCGGCCCGCTTCTCGCGTTCGCGCTTTTCCACCGTCAGTTGCCGCATCATGATCGGTACATCCTCAACCTTGAAGTGGAGCCAGTAGGTGCCAGGCTTCGGGAACCGCACTCCATTCAGACGGAAGACCAAGTCCACGACAGTCAGCGGGTCGGGCAGGGAAACCTGGCCCTTGGCCGAGAAGGATACGGTTTCGTTGTCTTGGTGTCGGCAGATCACTTCGCATGGGTAGTTGCCGCGGCTGCCCGTGAGAGAGACAAACACGGTCATGGCCGGGTGGACGCACGGAAAGCGTCCCGACTGAATTCGGTCGAAGAGGCCGATGAGCGTCTTCTTGCCGGTGAGTTTGTCTTCGATGATGGTGTCGCACACCAGCAGAGCGAGTCCCATGGGCGTTTCAAATGCTGACATACTACTTCATCCATCCTGTGCCGTGTCTTCAGCACGGACGTTAATTCTACTCAAGCATACTATCCGGCCCTTGGGCCGGCACCTGACGGTTAGACCCCTGGAGGCAGGTCCATGTTCCAGGCTGGAGCATGGGTTGCGCTGCTCAGTCCACCAATATCGACAGCGAGGCCACGCTTGTCAAGAAGGGGAGACGCTGTCGTCCGCAAGTGTCCATGTTGTCGGTGTTGGGGTCGGGGGCACGACGACGGGTGCTCGACAGGGCTGTTCCAAGATCTGGCGCCGCGTCTCGGAAGGCCACGCCTCCGCGCGCACCAAGTAGGGGGCGGCCTGTCCTCAGGCCGCCCCCCCCCGGCGTGGGGACACGCCGGGGGTACACCGCACGCGACAGTCACGAATCTTGAAACAGCCCTGGGTGCTCGACGCCTCGACTTGCAGACCCGGCTTCGAGTCACTACGTTATATGCTCCTACGCTCTATGTTATCGAGCTTCTTGGGCGCGAGGGCGTCTTCTGCGTTCTATGAATAGATCGACGCACGGGGTGTGGGCTCGCGGGGAATCCCGTTGCCGGGACTCGGCCCCGAGCGGAAGCGCGAAGCGCGGCACACCAGGCGGCGAAAGGCAGGGCATTGCACCATGGCAAACTACGTGTTTCTTGGGGCTCCTGGCGCAGGCAAGGGCACGATGGCCCAACTCCTGGTCGAGAAATACGGTCACGTTCATATCTCGACAGGTGACATACTGCGGGCCGAAATGAAGAGCGGCAGTGAGCTTGGACGTCAGGCGAAGGCGGCGGTGGAAAGCGGGGCCCTGGTGTCGGATGAACTTGTGGCGGCCATCGTCGCGCGCAAGTTAGCCGAGAAGGTGGTCCGGAAAAACGGCTTTGTGCTGGATGGATATCCGCGCACAGCGGGCCAGGCGGGGCTTCTGGACAAGGCGCTGGCGGACAACAAGCTCACGCTTGATGCAGCCGTATTGTTTGAGGTGGATGAAGAGCTGCTCCTTCGGCGTCTGACCGCTCGGCGACTGTGCCAGGACTGCAAGGCGGGCTACAATGTTCTTTACCTGCCGCCGAAGCAGAAAGGGATCTGTGATCAGTGCGGTGGCAAACTGATTCAGCGTCCAGACGATAACATCGAGACCGTCAAAGACCGCTTGAACGTGTACCAGAAACAGACCGCTCCCTTGATCGACTTGTACGAGAAGAAAGGGGTGCTCATTCGGGTGCCGGGGTCTTTGGAGAGGGATGAGAATTTCGCTGCCCTGTGTCGGCACCTGAAGATCTAGGCGCGGGCATGCCAGGACCGAAATTCGTCATCCATACGGAGGCAGAGATTGAGGGGATCCGGCGCGCTGCGCAAGCTGCCGCCCGGGTGCTGGACGGGGTCTGTCAGTCCGTGCGTCCAGGGCTGAGCACCTTGGATTTGGACCGCACGGCGAGACGCCTGATCGAGGACGCCGGCGGCAAGAGTGCGTTTCACGGCTACCGTGGGTTCCCAGGTCAGCTCTGCATCTCACTGAATGACGAGGTCGTTCACGGGATCGGGCGTGCAGACCGGATCCTGAAGCCCGGCGACCTCGTGAGCCTGGACGTCGGCGTCTGCTTGGACGGGTGCATTGGAGACACGGCCCGCACCGTCTGTGTTGTGGCGGCTCCGAGTCCTGAGGCGGAGCGGTTGCTGCGTATCACTCAGGAGAGTCTTGAGGCGGGAATCGCCGCCGCGAGAGGCGGAAACGGCGTCAATGACATCGGCCGGGCGGTGGAGGCGACGGTCCGCCGTGCCGGGTTCAGCGTTGTTCGTGACTTTGTCGGTCACGGCTGCGGCTTGGAACTGCACGAACCGCCAGAGGTCCCGAACTTCAGTCAAATGACGCGCGGGGCGCTGTTGCGGCCGGGGATGGTTCTGGCCGTGGAACCGATGGTCAATGTGGGCACGCACCGGGTGACGGTGGACCCGGATGGGTGGACAGTGCGGACGGCGGACGGCCGGCTTTCGGCGCATTTCGAGCACATGATCCTGATCACCAGGAACAGACCGGAGATTCTCACGTGGCTAAGGACTGCATAAAGGCGGAGGGGGTCGTGAAGGAACTGCTTCCGAACACGATGTTCAGAGTGCAGTTGGAAAACGGTCATGAGATCCTCGCCCACATCAGCGGCAAGATGCGATTGCACTTCATTCGCATCCTGCCCGGGGATGCCGTCGTGGTGGAGGTATCCCCATACGATCTGACGAAGGGGCGCATCACCTATCGGAAAAAATAGTGACAAAAGCCGGGGGTGCGCTTTCCTTACGAATCGGAGTTGACGTCTGCGTGGACGGCGGTATATTGTTCTCTCTCTTTGCCGAAAAGCATCGTTTCTTGTTGCGGCTGGACGCTTGGAGAACAGGGCGGTTGGGTGCGATCAGAGCTTCAGTGGACGAGTCTGGCGCCCAGCAGGCCCGAATCGTCACGTGTCCGGTTGGCGTAGTTTTGAAGGTACGACACCAATGAAAGTCAGAGCATCCGTAAAGCGATTCTGCAACAACTGCCGAATTGTCAGGCGTCAAGGCGTTCTTCGCGTCATTTGCAAGAACGCGAAACACAAGCAGCGGCAGGGCTGAGGCGGCCCCGGCGACGTTTGCACGCCGAGATGAAACACACGATCAGTTGAGACCGTTTTCAAACGGGAGTGACAGGGACAATGCCGAGAATTCTGGGAGTCGACTTACCGGCCAACAAGCGGGTGGATATCGCCCTCACATACCTCTACGGTATTGGGCGCACCCGGGCGAAAGTGATCTGTCAGCGGACGCAGATAGACCCTGCCCTCAGGGCCAACCAACTGACGGAGAGTCATGTCGCGGCCATCACGCAGGTCTTGCAGGACAGCTACACGGTGGAGGGAGACCTGCGGCGGCAGGTGGCGCAGAATATTCGGCGACTGATCGCCATCGGGTGCTATCGTGGGTCCCGCCATCGGCGTGGCTTGCCAGTACGCGGCCAGCGCACCTCGACCAACGCGCGGACGCGGAAAGGCCCGCGCAAGACCGTTGGCGCCATTCGCGACAAGACCGCCCGTAAGCTCGCCAAGGGCGACGGCAAGGAAGAGTGATCGCCCGGCGGCGGACGCGGTAACACGACAACGTGAGGAGAGCAAGAGTTCATGGCTGATGATATTGTGGAAAAGGTGCAGGAGGCTCCGAAGCCGGAGGTTGAGGGTGCCGCTACGGCCGAGGCCGCGCCAGGCGAACGGAAGAAGGCGGTCAAGGCGAAGGCGCAGCGGCACGTGCCCAGCGGCGTTGCGCACGTGGCCGCTAACTTCAACAACACCAAGGTGTGTATCTCGGACCAGCACGGCAACGTCATCGCCTGGTCTTCTGGCGGCCGTCTTGGGTTCAAGGGGTCGCGTAAGAGCACGGCGTATGTCGCGCAGCAAGTTGGCCTGGATGCTTCCAAGCGGGCCATGTCTATGGGGGTGAAGGAAGTGGAAGTGAGGATTCTGGGGCCAGGAGCTGGTCGGGAATCGGCCGTGCGGGGCATCGCCTCGTCGGGCTTGGAGATTACCATCCTCAAGGACGAGACTCCCATTCCGCATAACGGCTGCAGGCCGCCCAAGCGTCGGCGCGTGTAATGCCCGCCTGCGATTGCGCCAACGGAGCGGTTGGAACCGCACCCGGGATGGATTAAGAGTCCTTTGTCGTTTTTCATGTGAAGGAGACAAGGATGGCCGCGGTTGAAAATTTCACCATGCCGAAGGGGCTGGTCGTGGACGAAGCGACCGTAACGCCGACCTACGCGCGTTTCGTGGCTGAACCGTTGGAGAAGGGGTTCGGGCACACTCTGGGAAATGCGTTACGGCGCGTGCTGCTCTCCTCCATGGAGGGCGTGTCCGTGGCGTCGGTGCGAGTGGACGGCGTCCCGCACGAATTCACCTCTATTCCGGATGTTGTCGAGGATGTAACCGAGATCATTCTGAACATCAAGAAACTGCGTCTGCGTTGCAGCGGAGACTTGCCACGCACGTTGGAGCTTTACGCCGACAAGGCCGGACCGGTGACGGCGGCGGCTCTGCGCGAGGACGGGGTGACAGAGGTTTTAAACACCGACCTCTTGGTCTGCACCTTGGACCGGGACAAGCCCCTGCGCATGGAATTGGTCATTGACCAGGGCCGAGGGTTCCGGCCATCCGAGGAGAACAAGCGTGAGGATCAGCCGATCGGGGTTATCCCGGTTGACTCGCTTTTCAGCCCGGTGGACCGTGTTCGCTATGATGTCCAGGCCTGTCGCGTCGGACAGCGGACGGACTACGACCGGTTGGAGTTTGAGGTCTGGACCGATGGCCGGATTGATCCTCAGGATGCTGTCAACCGTGCCGCAATCTTGCTGCGGGAGCACTTGAACATCTTCGTGGCGGCCCAGGAGAAGCAAGAACCGGTAATCCAGGTCACCAGCGCCGAGGACCAGCAACTGGTGGATAAGCTCAGCACGAGCGTCAACTCCATGGAGCTGTCCGTTCGCGCCAAGAACTGCCTGAACACGGCGCAGATCCGCGTGATCGGCGATCTGGTACTCAAGTCGGAGAGTGAGATGCTGAAGTATCGTAACTTCGGCAAGAAGTCGTTGCAGGAGATCAAGCTGAAGCTGGGCGAACTGGGACTGTCGTTGGGCATGGCGCTGAAGGACGACGTCCAGGCGGTTATCCGGCAGAAGCTGGAGAGTCAGCAGAAAGAGGAATAACCGATGCGTCACCGCAAGTTCACATTCAAGATTGGACGCACCGCGTCTCACCGTCGGGCTCTGCTCCAGAACGCTGCTTGCAGTCTGATCAAGGAGGAGCGGATCGTCACGACGGTCACGAAGGCTAAGCAGATTCGTCGCCTGGCCGAACGGATGATCACGTTGGGCAAGCAGGGCACGCTGCATGCTCGGCGCCGTGCCATCGCCTTGCTTCGTCAGCCGGATGTGGTAGGGCATCTCTTCCGTGATTTGGCCGCCAGATACGAGGGCCGAAACGGCGGATACACCCGTATCATCCGAGTGGGCACCCGTCGGGGGGATGCTGCGGACATGTGCATCTTGGAGTTCCTGCCGAAGGCGGGCCAGGAAGCGGCGCCTGCCGGTACGGATGGAACCCCGGCCGAGGCCAAGGCGGTAACGCAGGGAACCGCCGATAAGCCTGAAGGCAAGTCCTGAGTTCTGCGGGTCCTCTCCCGGCGTGAAGCCCCTCTGTCCGCAGGGGGGCTTTCAGTCTCATTCGCCGTATCGAACAAGAGGGCCCTAGATGAGCACCTTTCCGTCCGCTGGCCCGATCCTGCTGGACTTGAGGCCGGGGCAGACCGTTTTCGGCTTCGATATTCTCCGTATCTCTCCGCTGCCCGAACTGCGTTGCATTGCCTGCGAAGCCCGGCACCGCCGGACAGGGGCAAGACTGCTGCACTTGGTAGCCGACGACGCCGAGAATCTGTTTGCCATCTCGTTTCGCACCCCGCCACCTGACGACACCGGCGTCGCGCACATTCTGGAGCACTCGGTTCTGGGGGGATCCCGCAGGTTTCCCGTCAAGGATCCGTTTGTGGAAATGCTGAAATCCAGCATGGCCACGTTCATCAACGCGTTCACGTATCCGGACCGCACCATCTATCCCGTGGCCAGCAACGTCAGGAAGGACTACTTCAACCTGGTGGGGGTTTACCTCGACGCCGTCTTCCACCCCAGTATCAGGCCTGAGACCTTGAAGCAGGAGGGATCGCACCTTGAATTGGCCGAGCGTGGCAATCCCAAGAGTCCGCTGATCCTCCGTGGGGTGGTGTACAATGAGATGAAGGGCGTCTATTCCGATCTTGACAACATCCTGAACCGGGAGTCCAGTCGGCTCCTTTTTCCGGCGTCCCCCTACGGGCTGGACTCGGGTGGCGATCCGGAGGTGATCCCAACCCTGACCTATGAAGCCTTCACAGGGTTTTACCGTCGCTTCTACAGCCCCGCCAATGCTCGAATTGTGCTCTACGGGGACATCCCCACCCGAGAGCAGCTTGAGTTCCTGGACGCCCATCTCCGTGAGTGTGAGACTGTCGAGCAAGCCGACAGCAGCATCGGCATGCAACCGCGCTGGACCGCGCCGCGTGAGGCGGAAATCCTGTACCCGGTGACGTCCGACGAGGGGTTGACCCGCAAGACCGCGATTACGATGAGCTGGCTGATTGGTGCGCTCCCCGATCCGATCTTGGAGCTGGGAGTCGCCGTGCTCGATATCGTCCTGCTCGGACACGCCGCTGCTCCGTTGCGCAAGGCACTGGTCGAGTCCCGTCTTGGTGAGGACCTGACCGGGTCAGGGTACAGTACGGGCAGTCTCGAGGGAACGTTTCACGTTGGGCTCAAGGGGACCGATCCGGAACGCAAAGACGATCTTCATGCATTAGTATTCCGAATTCTGGAAGGACTGGCGACGACGGGTATCCCGGAGGAGGAGATCGAGATTGCCTTCAACCAGCTTCAGTACTCGCACCGCGAAATTCAGTCGATGTATCCTCTACACCTCATGGATGCGGCACTGAGCGCCTGGAACTTTGATCACGATCCCTTGACCTATCTTAGGTTCGAGGGGTTGATGGATGGCCTGTACAAACGGTACCAGGCATGCCCCTCGTTCTTCACGGAACTCCTGCGGACTCAACTGATCGACAATCCACACCGCGTCACCGTCACCTGTCGGCCCGACCCGGAACTTCAGGAACGCCAAGATCGCAGGCTTCAGGAGCGGCTGGAGCAGATGAAGAAATCCTTCGCCCCTGAGGAGTTGGACCGTCTTGATGCGGAGGCGGTGGCTCTCGAGGAACTGCAGAGCGCGCCCAATTCCCCTGAAGCGCTGGCGACGTTGCCACGGCTCCATATCACGGACTTGTCTGCAGAGCCGAAAGTCATCCCCTGTAGCGTGGTGCACTTGTCTCGGCAAGTTCCTCTGGTGCAGTGTGACGTGTTCGCTAACGGCGTCAACTATCTCATTTTGGCGTTCGATCTTTCCGGCATGCCGCCGGAGTTGCTCGAGTATGTCCCGGTTTTCTCCTCCCTGTTCAGCAAGTTGGGTGCTGGCGCCGAGTCCTATGTTCAGACCGCCCGCCGCATGGCGAAGAAGACTGGCGGGCTGCGAGCCAGCACATTCCTCAGTACCGATGCACAGGACGCGGGGCAACTGTTGAATTACCTCACCGTCTCCATCAAGGCGCTGGACTCAACGTATGTGGAGGCCTTGGGTCTCGTACGCGATCTTCTACTGGGTCTGAACTTGAACGAGGCAGACCGACTTCGCGATGTCACTGTGCAGCGGAAGGTGCAACTGCAGAGCAACCTGATCCCGGAAGGGCATCGGTTCGCGGCTCTGCATGCAGCCAGGACGCTGTCGTCGGCGGCGTACCTCGGCGATTTGTGGGGCGGGATTCCGCAGTTGCGTCTGGCCGACCGCCTGGCCCGTGAAGTCCGTGGTGACGTGGGGCCATTTTGTACGAAGCTGGAGGCCGTCCACAAGAGCTTGGTCCGCGGCAGCCGGATGGCCGCCTGCTTCACAGGTTCCGATGCGTTGCGGGAACCGACGACCCAATGGATGGACAGCCTGATTCGGGAGCTGGGGCTGGGTTCCGGACGGCCCGCAACGTCCAGTCCGATAGCGGTTCCGCCCGGCAGGGCATTGGCCGAGGGGCTGGTCGCGGCCGCCGACGTGGGATACTGCGCCTTGTGCATGCCGGCGCCGCATGCGTCACACCCTGACGCGCCGCTGCTGAGCGTGTTCTGCCAACTTTTGACGTTTGACTATCTGTGGCAGGAAGTGCGAGTGAAGGAAGGTGCCTACGGCGGGTTCGCTTCCTACGATGCCTTGGCTCAGGTGTTCGAGTTTCTGTCCTACCGCGACCCGGCCATCCGAGGTACACTGAACGTCTACGCGAATGTCATCGACTATGCTCGGACCGGCAAGTGGACGGAGGATGACGTCGAACGGGCGGTCATGGCTTGCGCCAAGGCGGACGAGAAGCCGATCCGGCCGGGAGCCGCCACGGCGACGGCCCTTTGGCGGCAGCTTGGGCACGTCACCGAGGAACTGCGCCGGCAGCGCCGAGCTGACCTGCTGCGAGCACGACCGGAGACGGTACGTGCGGCGGCGGTTCGGTTGCTGGAGGAGGGTTTGCCCCAAGGCAATACATGCGTCCTCGGGAACCAGGCCAAACTCGAAGAAGCCAACCGCGGTGCCGTTCGGCCCCTGGCTTTGGAGAACGTCTTCCCGTCGACGCCGGACTGACCCAAGCCAGGCCCCGTGTTATCCGCGCCCCTTGGTGTCGCGTGTCGTTGTGCAGAGCTCGCATGACGCGCTGGCAACGACCGAGGTGGTTCGGTTGTGGATGGCCACGCTCATCCCACAAAACGGAGTTCTGTAAGAGGCTTAAGGAGAAGGGAAAAGGTCGTTCACTCCTCGTGTCGACCGAACCCTGCACGTCCGCCAGTTCGAATGCACGGAGCTTTACGCTCCCCCGCATGGTTCTACCGTCAGCCTGTCCATTTGGGCAAGCTGCAGGCAACGAGCAAACCGCGAGGGAAGTGTTTTGCCGGAACAGGCTTTTCCAGCCACAGGGCCCGGTACACCGATCCAAGAACGCCGATTCCCTTTGGCGTTCGCGGTCACGGTATTGCTTTCCGTTGTTCTGCTCGTCTCAACCAAGTCCGACGTGACGCAAGCCGGTAATGAGACCTCTCGGTTGGCGGTGGTTCAGTCCTTGGTGGACGGTGGGACATTTGCCATCGACGGCTCCTTGTTCCAGACCGTCGACAAGGTTCGCATCGACGGGCGTTTCTATTCCGACAAACCGCTGCTCCTTAGTCTTTGCCTTGCGGCGGTGTACTGGGCCCTGGCAACGCTGTTGGGGCTGAGCTTTGCGTCGCACTATCACGTCGTTGTATTTCTGGTCAATGCGCTCGGCATGGTCCCCTTTGTGATCCTCCTCTTTCTCGTCTCCTCTCGCGTTCTTGCCGCCAGGGGGGTCTCCCGGAATGCCGCTATCGGGTTTTCAGCGCTGCTGGTGCTGTCGACCTGGATTCTGAGCTATGGCGCGACGGTGAACAACCACACACCGGCGGCCGCCCTGCTTATGGCCGTGCTCTGGCTCGGGGAATGTGCGAGGAAAGGTCCCAGCTTCGGTCGCTTGTTCTGGCTGTTCTTTGTTTTGGGGCTGCTTTTGAATGTCGAAATACCGTTCGGCGCAATCGCGATCTGCGTCTACGGCGCAACCGTTCTCCTGGCACTCCCGGGGCGACGTCGGTTTGACGGTTTGGCGGCTATCGGCAGCGGGTTGCTGGTTCCGGCTATGCTGATGGCCGGACTGAACTGGCTGGCACACGGCAACATCCTGCCAGCTTACATGGTCCGTGGCGCCTATGATTTTCCGGGGAACATCCACTCCGGAGGGGTCGCAGGGCTCCGCGAAGCGCCTAACGTACTGCTTTACGCCTGGCATACCACGTTTGGCTGCCGGGGTGTCTTCTCCTACATGCCGGCACTGTTGCTGGCGGTCCCCTGGGTGGTGTCCGGCTGGCGGTCTATGTCCAGGAATGATGTCGCCGCTCTGCTGGTCGTGGTCTTGGCATTTCTGTTCTACTTCAAGGCAACCGGGGACTACGGGGGCTGGGCGTACGGATTTCGCTTCATGATCCCGGCGGTGCCGGTTCTGTGGATCTACTCTTGCCTTTGGATCCATCGACGGTGGCACAGCGCCTGGAGGCCTGTATTTCTGCTCTGTGTGGGCGTTGGGGTTCTCACCAGCGCGATCGGCGCCTATAATCCGTGGCCCGTGTGCGACGAAGGGGCATCCACCGCATCGGGCAGTGCAGACCGCCAATTCAAATGTGCGTTCACCGCCAATGCCCTCGCCTTCACCTATGAGTACTGGCCGGACTCCATCCTTTTCCGGGTCCTCTGCAACCGCGTCTACACGCCTGACCTCACCGTCCAGTATCTGAAACGGGCGTTCCGGAATATGCGCAAGTACGAACTGGCCGTGGGTGCTCCGCCTGGATAGTGCGGCCGAAATGTGCGTTCGCCGCCGAGAACAGCGCCAGCGAGACCCGCGGAATCAGGCCCGCCGCGAGGCGACCATGGACTTGCCCTGAAGGGGCAACGTATACCAGCCCAGGGCAGAGCGACAGCGTCACCCTGGGACCATGTGTCGACCGGTGACAACCCACTGCACGCGGGGGCAAGGCTTCAGCCGCGCCCCGAGTGCTGGTGGCGCAACTGGCCGGGCGGAAAACCGAGGTATTTGCGACAGACCCGTGACAAGGTGATGACGTCGCTCAATCCCGCCATGACCGCCACGCGCTTCAGTGGCAGTGACGTGGTCAGGATCAGGTCACGTGCGTGGTTCGCGCGGATGGCCCGCACATCCGCCATGGGGGTACGCCCCGTGATCTGCTTGTAGCGGCGCACGAAGTGGTACTTGCTCATTCCCGCTCGCTCCGCGAGCACATCGAGGCTCAGGGCCGCCGCGATGTTTTCGCGCACGTACTGCCGCACCGTGTCGACCAAGGCATTCTCCTCGTGCGCGGCCAGGCGTGCGTACTCCGCAAGGAATGCAGCCACAAAGGCGTTAACGGAATCGTTTGCGGCGGCAACGTAAGCGTCGCGTTCCGCGTACATCCACCCGGCCAGCAGCCGCAGCCGCCCATGGAGGTCCTTCAGGTGCAGGGGCCAGTCCGCGCCAGGCGCTGCTGCGATCGAGAGGTAGTAGCTGTTGAGCGGACGACTTCGGACCGCCCACTCCTCATGCACGACACCCGGCCCGAAGAAGAAAGCATCCCCGGGCGACGCGATATGCCGCTGGCCTTGCGTCTCGATGACTTCCTGTCCGGCGTTGAACACCAGCACTTCGCTGTGCTGGTGACTGTGCGCCTGGATGTGCCAGCACTCGTCCGGCACGTTGTTGCCGATGGCCAGAAACCGTGCGTCCATGCGGCTTCCCTCCTACCTGTCTGGCCCATAATTCTGTCAGAGCCACAGCAATTTCTGCTAATAGAACGCAATCGCCGCAGCTTTCAAGGATGTTCCGCGGGGCGTATGTTCATTGCAGGGAAACGATCAGAGAGAACCCGTGAGGAGGCGCATCACTTGTCCGCCGAAGCCTCGATTCGGAAGGTGCAATCCCTGCATCGCCTGCTTGGAGAAGCCGAAACAGCACAAGAACTTGGTGCGGCCGTTCCGACGGGGAAGGAAATGCGACCGGCGACCTCAAGTGCCAGAACCGAGGTAGGAGTACAACCGCCATGGGTAACGACAAGGTTCGCATCGGATTTGTCGGCGTCGGAAACATGGGGCAGTGCGCGCACCTGAAGAACTACGCGGTGCTGCCAGAGTGCGAAGTGGTGGCGCTGGCCGAGTTGCGGCCGAAATTGGCCGCCAAGGTTGCCGCCCGCTACGGCGTGCCCCGGTTCTACACCGACCATGCGGAGATGCTGGCGAAGGAGAAACTCGACGGCATTGTGGCGTCGCAGCCATTCACCCGGCACGGCATTCTGGTCCCCGAACTGCTCAAGGCTGGGGTCCCGGTTTTCACGGAGAAACCCCTGGCCGGTTCGCTCGAAGCGGGCGAAAAAATCGTCGGGGCCATGGCGACGAGCGGGACCTGGCACATGCTCGGATACCACAAGCGCAGTGATCCGGCAACCATGTACGCCAAGGCCGAGATCGACCGGCTGAAGGCGAGCGGCGAGTTGGGCAAGCTGACGTACATGCGGATTCTGCACTGCGGCGGCGACTGGATTCAGGGCGGGTTCAACGACCTGATCCGCAGCGATGAGCCTGTCGCCGCGCTGAGTTGGGACCCGCCCGCCCCCGATCTGGACGAGAACGGCCGGAAACTCTACATCAGCTTCGTCAACTACTGGATCCACCAGGTGAACCTGCTCCGCCACCTGCTCGGCGAGTCCTACGGGGCGAAGTATGCCGACCCTGCCGGCAGACTGTTCGTGGGGGAAAGCGTCAGCGGCATCACCTGCGCCATTGAACTGAGCCCGTTCCGCACCACCCTGGACTGGGTCGAGACGGCGATCGTCGCGTTCGAGAAGGGTTACGTTCAACTCGATCTCCCGTCGCCCCTGGCCAGTAACCGGCCCGGCAGCGTCAAGGTCTTTCGCGATCCGGGCAACGGCGTGACGCCGCAGACCGTGGTGCCGCAACTGCCGTCCGTCCACGCGATGCGGCAGCAGGCCATCAACTTCGTGGCGGCTATCCAGGGCAAAATGAAACCGTTGTGCGATGCGGTCGAAGCCCTGGAAGACCTGAAGGTGGCGCGGCAGTACCTGAAGCTGTGGAAGGGGATCTGAGAGACGAGAGCCGAGGGAGTTTTCTGGTGTCGGGTGCCGGCTGTCGGAAGGCCGGTCTCCCTGGAGCGGGCAGGCCGTATCGTCTGACACACACGTGCGCGACAAGTGGCGCTCGACCTCCCCGATCCGTCCTATATGCCCCATACGTCACATATGTCCCATAGCACACAAGCGCAAAGGAGGAACCAACCATGCCCTTGAAGTGGCGCAGACAATGGATCGGGGATGAGACCTACGAGACGGCCGGGGTTTTTGACGTCAACGGCGACGGGGTCCCGGACATCGTGTCCGGCGCCTTCTGGTACCAGGGCCCGGACTTCCGCAAGAAACATTTCATCGGTGCGGTCCGGGCTTCCGGCGAGTACTTCGACGACTTTTCCACCATTCCGCTGGACGTCAACGGCGACGGGCGCCTTGACTTCATCACCGGCGGTTGGTTCGGCTGCGACCTGCGCTGGCTTGAGAACCCCGCAGATCCGAAGAAACCGTGGCCTGTGCACGTCATCGGCCAGACGGGTAACGTGGAAACAACCCGTGCCTGGGACCTGGACGGCGACGGGGTCCTCGAGATTGTGCCGAACACTCCGCCCACGCGCGACGTCAAGGTGTTCAAGCTCAAGACCGATGCCCAGGGCAGGGGGACCGGCGAGTTCAGTCGTCATGTCATCTTTGAGTTTCCAGAGGGTAAGACGCAGGGGCACGGCCTGGGTTGCGGCGACATTGCCGGCAACGGCCGCATGGACCTCGTGCTGCGCACCGGCTGGCTCGAAGCCCCCGCAGCACCGTGGAGCGGCACGTGGACCTGGCATCCCGAGTTCGACCTCGGCAGTGCCAGCATTCCGATCCTGGTCGCCGACCTGAACGGCGACGGTCGCAACGACCTCATCGTCGGCAACGCGCACGGTTACGGACTGGACTGGTGGGAGCAGACGGTCAAGGACGGTAAGCGCACCTGGACCAAGCACCCCATTGACCCGTTCAACGCTGGCTACCACGACATGATGTGGCTGGACATCGATGGCGACGGCAAGTGCGAACTGCTCACCGGCAAGCGCCACCGCGCGCACTGCGGCAACGACCCGGGCGAGTGGGACGACGTGGGCATCTACTACTTCAAGTGGAACGGCGAGTCGTTCGCCAAGCAGGTGATCGACTACGGCCCGATCGGGGGCAGCAAGGGCTGCGGCATTCATTTCGCGGTGGCCGACCTGCGAGGCACCGGACGCCTCGACCTGGTGGCGCCCGGTAAGGACGGACTGTACGTCTACTACAACGAAGGAATGTAGGCTCGAGTCCCCCCCCCCGGGACGCAGTGATTCGGTGCCCCAGTGACTCAATGATGCACCTCCGGAACCCCTGAACCCCCAAGCAGGAGGGCCGAACCATGCCGAAGATTGCGATGATCGGAGCCGGAAGCCAGATCTTCTGCAAGACGCTGACCATGGACATCTTCGCCACGCCGGCGCTGCGCGACAGTGAAATCCGCCTTATGAGCCGCACCAAGCCCAAGCTGGCGCGTATGGAGAAGTTCCTGAAGCGGGTCGTCAAGGAAAACGATCTCCCTGGCACGGTCTGGAGCACGCTGGACCGGCGCGAAGCGCTCAAGGGCGCGGACTACGTGATCTGCATGATCCAGGTCGGCGGGTTGGACGCGTTCAAGCTGGACTACGAGATTCCCCTCAAGTACGGCGTGGATCAGTGCATTGGCGACTCGCTCGGGCCGGGTGGCATCTTTCGCGGACTCCGCACCATTCCCGTCCTTGCCGACCTGGTGCGGGACATGGAGGAACTCTGCCCGAACGCGCTGCTGCTGAACTACGCCAACCCGATGGCCGCCTGCTGCCTGGCCCTGGGGCGCATGTCGCACAACGTCCAGTTCATCGGTCTGTGCCACGGTGTCCAGACTACCCTGGATCTGATCAGCCGCTACGTGGACCGCCCCAAGGACCAGATCGACTTCCTCTGTGCCGGCATCAATCACATGGGTTGGTTCCTCTCGCTCAAGGACAAGAAAACGGGCGATGACCTGTACCCGACGCTGCGCGCGAACATTGAGAAGCCGGGGTACTACGTCAACGAGAAGGTCCGCGGTGAAGTCATGCGCCACTTCGGCTATTTCATGACCGAGTCAACCGGGCACTTGTCCGAGTACATCCCGTGGTTCAGATCGAGCCGGCGCGCCCTGGAGCGCTACTGCGACGAACCGAGCTTCGGCGGCGAGACCGGTGCCTACGTCAAGTACTGCCTCATGCTCGACGAGAAGTACCGCCACGTCGATTACCTTGAGTCGGAGAGTCCCAAGCTCACGCCGCGCTCCGTCGAGTACTGCTCCTACATCCTGGAGGCGAAGGAGACTGACCGCGTGTTCCGGCTCAACGGCAACGTGCGCAATGACGGCTACATCGACAACCTGCCGCCGGGTTGCTGTGTCGAGGTCCCGGTCTACGTCGACCGGCGTGGCCTGCACCCGAGCAAGGTCGGCCTGCTGCCCCCGCAGTGCGCGGCCCTGAACCAGAGCAACGTCACGGTCCAGAGCCTGGCCGTGGACGCAGGCCTGGCCGGGGATCCCGAGCACATCATGCACGCCATTGCCATGGACCCGCTGACCAGCGCCTGCTGCACGCTGAAGGAAGTACGTGACATGACTGCCGAGATGCTCGAGGCCGAGCGCCAATGGCTGCCGCAGTTCAAGGGGCGGAAGCTGCGAACCATGCCGGTCATCAACATCCCCAAGAACGTGAAGCGTGTCGACGTGCCGGTCGACCCGGCCCTGGCCATCGTGCACCGGTTCGGCGAACTGGCGGCGCGAAAGGTCTAGCCGTCCGTTCCCCCCTCACTCACTCAGTCGGCTTGCCATTGACGAAACGCGCCACCGTACCGGTGAGTATGTCGCGCACCAGGCGCAACGACACGTCAGGTGCCTGCAGTTCGACGGTGCGGATCAGTTCGCCGTAGGTGCGCGGCACTTCACCATCCTCGGTGAAGTTCTCGCGCACCGAGAGCTTGCCCACGTCTTCGGGGCGATCCAGAAGCACGACGCACCAGCCGCTGAACAGCAGGTGCTGCGTGACCATGCCCGCGCCGCCCTCGATGAGCGGCACGCTGAGGTACACGCCGCGCTCGGTGCGCTCCAGTCGCAGCGACGCCGGACGGACGTTGCCGGTCGTACGCCGTTGCGGATTGCGGTCGGTGTCGGGCGCGTCGACGCCGCGGCACTGCAGGGCGCGAATGGCAACGCAGGTCGGGCCTGATGTCATCACGATCCAGTCTTCCGGCGCCATGAGGGGTTGGCCGTCCCACTCCTTGCCGCCAATGTGGACCTGCGCCTGGCCCGGGTTTACGCGCCAGCGGTCGGCCAGCCGCCGTGTCGGCGAGTGCAGGTGGTGAATCTCGCGCAGGACAATGGCTGCGCGTCCCTCCTGGTGCCCGACGAACACGACCTCCGGGTGGAAGCTGACGCGCTTGAACAAGTGGCGGCTGGCCCAGTCGTAGATGTTGCCGGCGGCTGGGTGCTGGCGGACCACGCCCTCGTCATCCTCGCTCTCCCACTCAAGCGTGCCGAACTCGTCACGATTGAGGATGAACGATGCCGGCTTTGACTGCCAGCCAAGTCCCCAGCCGTCGTGCATGTAACCATTAGGCATCAACGGGTAATGACTTAGCGTACCGAGTCGGCTGTTGGCACCGACGTAGCTGACGCTGAAGTGCGAGTCAAACGTGCGCCAACGGCGCTGCCGCGGTGTGGTCAACACCGGAGCGCGGAAGCGGTATCCGCACATGTCCGCGAAGGTCAGCAGCAACCGGCGCGGTTTGGCAACGGCGCGGCCTTCGATCAGCGCGGCCACTGGATAGTCCACCACCGGTTCACCCTTGAAGTTATACGTGCGTATGGCGGGCACGGCGTCCAGTCCGTCGTGGAACGCGACCCAGTCCATGATCGCATCGGTCAGGCGAAGCGCCTTGTCGTAGAGCGGTCCGGTCTTCTCGAAGGCCATGATCAGCAGTGTCATTTCCAGGATCACGGTCACATAGACCGGCGAGTGGTCCTCACCCCAGCCGGTGCCGCGCCGCGCGTAGTAGTCGAGGTAGCGGTGGCAGAAAGCGCGGCCCGCTCCGCGCGCAGGCTCGTCATCGAGAACATGCCCGGTTGCCAGGAGCATGGCGGCATCGCTGATGCACTTGTTCGGGTAGAACAGGCTCGGGTGTTCGGCCATGCCGCGGAACCACGGCAGCACGTCTTGGAATACGCCTTTCAGCTCGGCCATCTCGTCGGCGTTGAGTTGCGATCCGTGTGCGAGAAACAGTCCGGTCAGCGGCGTGCAGATGAAGAAGGATGCGTTCGTGTCGTTGATTGCCGGGTCTTCCATGAACCATTTGTAGCAGCCGAACGTCGGGCTCTGCGGGTTGGCATCCCGGTGCGTACGGATGGCCTTGAGGATCGCGACGGTATCCGGGTCCTTGGCGCCGGCAGCCAGGCGCTCGAACAGGTGTCCGGCGGACCCCGGCAGGCTGTGCGTTTCGGTCAAGTGCGCTATGGCGGGATTGTGCGGTTTGCCGCTGCGCGCCAGGAAGACACTGCGATCAATCGCATCGGTTGACACGGTGGAAGTCCCTTCCTTGTTGCGGCCGCGCTGGAGGATGCCCCGGTTGTGCCGTTCCGGAGGTCGTCTCGGACCGTCACCGGTTTCGGCTCTCGCGCCACAGGCTCTGCCGTAGGCCGTGGATTGCGCGGTTGTGGTAGCGGGTGCTGTGGCGGGGAGGGGCGGTGATGCTATAGCCGACCCTGCGTCTGCGCTTGCGGCTGCGTGGCCGGATTATGCTGGACCTTCGGATCGCACCAACGGCCGAGCCTACTTGTCCTCAACCTTCTCGGGTTCGGGGTCTTCCTGCATGTCCTCGTGACACTGCTTGCAGACGGCGATAGGTTTCAGTTTCACGTCCTTGTGCACCCCGAACGTGTGACAGACGTTGCATGCCTGGCCGTCGTCGATGTGCTGCTTGTGCGGCATGTCCTTGCCGCGGAACTTGACCGTTTCCGCCGGGACTTTGACGCCGACTTTGCCGTGACACATCGTGGCGCAGAACGCGCCCGAAATCACCGGCAATTCGCTGAGATCATCGACTTTAGCTTTGAGCTTCTCGGCCACGCCTGTAAGCGACGCGTCCGTCGCACGCAGGATCTGGGCCGCATAGTAGATGTTGTGCACACCGCGGGACTTGATGATAAATCGGAGGTTGAACGTCGCGTCGTGCACCGCGTCGTTCGCCTCGCGGCTCAGTGCCGGATCGGTGGCTGTCGCCGTGGCCTTCTTCAGTTCTTCGAGCTTCGCTTCCAGCTTGGCGGCCGTCTCGTCCACGAGTTTCTGGGTCTCCGGCAGGATGCCGAGGTATGCCTGGCCATGGCAATCAACACAGCCTTTCTCGTTGCCTACGTAGGTCGTCGCTTCGCCTACATCGACCTCGGTCTGCTTCTTCTCCAAGTGACAGCCGACGCAGTCAACGTTGGAGAGGTACATGGGGCTGGGCATGGGCGGTACCCCCTTGGCGCCAACCCCGCGGTAGAACTCGCGCTGCAGGTCGTGCATGTCCGTGTGGCACAAGGTACAATCGTAGTTGAGTTTCTTCGTGCCGGCCGCCGTCACGACGTGCCTCAGTTCGCGATGGCAGTGGAAGCATGCCGTGTTGTGCTTGGTCACGTGGTTCTGGTGCAGGAACTGGATGTCCCCGATACGTTCCAGTTTCTTCGGCTCATTGTGGCACGTGAAGCAACGGTCCTGGGTCACTTCGCCGGTGCCTTGGACCACGTCCTGGTGGCAACTTTCGCACGCGACCGGGTGCTGCGCCAGGAACTCCTTGTGGTTGTAGGTGACATTCTGGACCTTGATCTCGCGGTCGGGCAGCAGGTGGCACCCCTGGCAACCGCCCAGCGGTTCGATCTTGCGTCCTGACGTGCGGTCCTTGAGGTGGCAAAGGTAGCAGGTGTCCCAGGCCACTTCGATGTGGCGTCCGATGGCGATCTGGGAGTGGCAGGACACGCAGCGCAGTTGACGCCCATAGCGCACACCCTCCAAGTGTGGGCGGTGGTCGAACAGTACTCCTTTGGCGCTCACGACACGCCCCTGCAGCAGGCGCGTGGAATGGCAACCCTTGCGGAGGCAGGACGAGTCGTCGACTTCGGCGAACGGCTTTGAGGAATAGGTGCGTGTCACGTATTTCGCCACCTGCGACATCGCCTGAAACTTCTTCCACAGGAGTGTTCGAGGCGTGCTTGCCGGGTAGTGGCAGTCCACGCAGGGCACCATGCTGTGTTTTGACGTCGCCCAAGCGTCGTAGTACGGCTGCATGATGTGGCACGACTTGCAGAATGACGGGCTGGTGGAATATGCCGCAAACCCGACCAGTCCGACAAAGCCCAGCGCCACGATGCCCAGCAGCAGCAGGAAGAATCGCGGACGGATGTGGGCCCGCCATCCCCGGCGGGGGCCGGTCTCGATGCCGATCAGAAGCAGGGCTCGCCGCCAAAGGCTCAGTTTTTCATCGGTACTCAAGTCGACCTCCAAGAGGTGGGAATCGGGCGTCCCGGCTTCACGGTTAACGGCCGGTTTCAGGGCTGTCGCCGAGCCCGAAAGGCAACCCGCAAGGCCAAAGGAAAATCTGACACAAGCTAAGGCACTAAATATGGTCTCCCCGGGGTGGTTTGTCAACGTTGGCGTCTCGGTGTTGCGTCAGTCGCGGGCGGAGATAAGGTTGAAGGTTGGCCGGGGCTGGCGCCCAAAGTGGTCGGAGCG
>MHBL01000499.1 GCA_001803235.1 Lentisphaerae bacterium RIFOXYA12_64_32 | reverse complement strand
TGGTTGCGTATTCCAGCGAAGCCGATCACTGATTCCAATCTGATGGCGATCAGGATTCCAATGCATGCCGATCACTATCGGAGCGAAGCGACGCGGGCTTGTTTCATGATGCGGAAGTGATTGCGGCGAGTCAATCTTTCCGTGTTTGAGCGGGGAGTAGGGGTGTGGGGCGAGGGGGCGGCGTTTGAGCCCCCTTGCCCCGCCCCAGCACGCATTGACCAGCGCGGCCGAAGTAGTTCAGGCATTCTCTTTTCCTCCTTTCTGGCCGCGCCGCTTCCGCATGCTTTCGCCCTGTAGTTCGATGCGGTGGGCGTTGTGCACCAGGCGGTCGAGGATGGAATCGGCGACGGTGGGATCGCCGATCTGGGCGTGCCAGGAAGCGACCGGCAGTTGGCTGGTCAGCAGCGTGGAGTGTGCCTGGTAACGGGCGTCGCAGATTTCGAGGAAGTCGCGCCGCTCGGCTTCGGTCAACGGGGCCATGCAGAAGTCGTCGACGACCAGCACATCGACCCGGCTCATGCCGTGGAGCAGTTTCGAGTGGCTGCCGTCGGCCCGGGCCGTGGCGAGGTCGCGAAACATCTCGGCGGCTTTCAGGAAGAGCGCCGTGTGGCCGTCACGGCAGGCTTTCTGCGCAATGGCCCGGGCCAGCCAGGTTTTGCCGATCCCCGTGGGGCCGAGCAGAAACAGGTTTTGGCGGGCCTCGACCCAGGCCGATTGCTGCGTCAGGGATCGCACCACGGCACGGTCCAGGCCGCGCGGGGTGCGATAGTCGATGTCCTCGACGCAGGCCGTGCCCTGCAGGCGGGCGTTGCGCAGGCGGCGATCCAGGGCGCGGTTCTGGCGCCAGTCCCATTGGCGGTCGATGAGCAGGCCAAAGCGCTCCTCGAAGCTGAGTTGGTGGATGTCGGGCTCCTGCATCTGTTGTTGCAGGGCCTCGGCCATGCCGCGCATGCGCATGGCGCAGAGTTTGTCGAATGTGGGTTGGTTCAGCATGATGGTTCCTTACTGCATGGGTGGCGGGTCAAAGTACTCCGACCCGCGGATGTTGGGGTGATCCAGTGGCGGCCGGGGCTCTGCGGCGGCGGGTTCCGGCAAAGAGTCCAGATGGCGTCTGAGCATGGATTCCACGCTCTTGTATGAGTAGGTGCCATGGGCCAGCGCCCTGCGCGCGACGGCTTCCACGCGCTGCTTGCCGTATTTGTCGCCGAGCCGGATGATGCCCAGACACGAGCGGAAGCCCTGTTCCGGATGCGGTTTGGAGGCGAGGATGCGCTCCAGCAGTTCGGCGGTGAGCGGACCGACGGTCCTACCCCATTCCACCAGCCGCGAGGGCGTCCACTGCAGATGCCGCTGGTGTGACTTAGGACGGTGCTCATCGGCCGTGGTGGCCTTGTTTGGCGCGCGGCTGCGCACATGGCTGGCCACGCGCACGCCCTTATGAAAGACCTCGACCGTGCCGGCCGAGCTGCGTATTTCCACCTGCTCCTGCACCAGGCGGTAGGGCACGCTGTAGAAGTGGCTCTCGAAGACCACGTGATAGTCGATGTTGACGCGGGCCGTGGCCCAGTCGCCGTACTGATAGCGCTCGGCCGGCAAAGCGCGCAGGGCTGGCTTGTCGAGCGTTTCAAACAAGCTGCGGCGCGTGCCGTCCATCTTGCGGAAAGGCCTGTTGTTGAGGCGCGTGAGCAGCTCCGCGATGGCCGCGTTGACTTCGCCCAGCGAGAAGAATTTGCGCTTGCGCAGCGCGGCCATGATCCAGCGCTCGACCACCAGTACGCCGGCCTCGACCTTGGCCTTGTCGCGCGGTTTCATGCGCCGCGCCGGAATCACCGCCACCCCGTAATGGGCAGCCATCTCCTCGTAGGTGCGGTTGATGTCCGGCTCGTAACGGCAGGCCTTGGTCACGCCGGACTTCAAATTGTCGGGGACCACGATCTCAGGCAAGCCGCCGAAGAATTCAAAGGCGCGCAGGTGAGAGCCGATCCAGTCCGCCAGGCCTTGCGTCCACGTGGCCTCGGCGAAAGTGTAGTTGCTGGCCCCGAGCACGGCTACCAGGACGGCGGCCTGCCGGACCTCTCCCGTGCCGGGGTCGTGGACCGCAATCGTGTCGCCGGCATAGTCGATGAAGAGCTTCTCGCCGGCCCGGTGCTCATGGCGTAGCACGACGTCCTGCCGCTTCAGCCAGGCGCGATACAAGCTGCAATACCGGCTGTAGCCGTACCCTTCCGGATAGTGCTGCCGGTACTCCTGCCAAAGCAGTTGCAGCGTGAGATGCTTGTACGTCTGCAGCTCGCGCCGCATCGCTGCAAAGTCGGGCTCGGCGGCTTTCCGCCACGCCGGTGCGGCACGCTGCGGCGGCGACAGCGCGGCCAGCAGCCGGTCCTCATCCCAGTCCGCCACATCCGGCCACCTCAACCCCGCCTGATCGGCCAGACTCAGATAGTCGGAAACCGTGGCTTGACCGATCTGGCAGCTCAGCGCAATCTGGCGCTGGCTCAGCCCGAGGCCGGCCAGCCTCAGGACAGCTTTGATCTTATGCATGGACAACCTTTCTTGCGGCAACCGGAATCCTCCACCTCTTGAGTGGAGTCCGGTCGGCCGCCGGATTGCCCAGCGCCGACGCTCGCCAAGGTGTCAGCGCACCGTTCTAAACTCGGCCGCTACTGATCGGCCGAGGATTGGAACGGTGATCGCCATCACTTTGGAATGGTGATCGGCATGAGATTGGAATCGCGATCGGCATCAGTTCGGAACGCTGATCGGCATCGCTCGGAATACGCAGGTGGTTCGAGATATGACGAACTATGATATCTGGAGGATCGACCTCAGCCGGTGGCGAGGCGAGCAGAAATGAGTAGCCTAACGCCAATTGCAGTGTCCTGCGCCTGCCAAAGATAGAATGCACCCGATCGAATGAGTCTACGTGAAGACCAGTTGGGGCTTCCGCGCTCCAAGATCCTACGGGCGAACTGGTCGCGAACTGCGCGGCGAACTGCGTGATACGGGCCTGGTCGGGCGCCCCCTGGGCCTTGAAGGCCAGCTTGAAGGCATACACGGTGACGACGAGGGTGATGACAAGCAGGTCGGCGATCGGGACGGCAAGAGCGGCAAACAGAATGCGCCACCATCTCCAACGTGGGCCTGCGTCGTCTTCAATCTGCATCGTCCCTCCTCCTTCAAAGCACGGGGGCCGGCGGCACCGGTCGCCGGGAACGTGCGGGATGCTCGCCGCAGGAACCTACTCGACCGCGACCGTCATGTCGTATGCGACCCCGTCGACCCAGACCATGCACATGAAGTGGGCCTCACCGTCGGCGGTGACCGCCAGGGAAAGTGTCGAGACGGGCACGTCGAGCTCGCGGGTCTCCGAGATCGTCTGTCCACCCGGCTCATGAATCGTCAACCGGCGGAGATCCTCATAGGCGCCCGTGTCCATGGTCAACGTGATCGTCTGCCCCGATAGAACGGGGATGGAATACCAGTCGGAATCCAGGTAGCAGGCGACAAGGTCCGCATG
>MHBL01000498.1 GCA_001803235.1 Lentisphaerae bacterium RIFOXYA12_64_32 | reverse complement strand
GAGCCGGTCCCGCCACTTTGGCCAGCCACCTCCAACCCTGCACCCGCCACTGACGCATCACCGCAACGGCGTGAACATTGTCTACAGCGATGGGCACGTGGATCGGAAGTTGAAGAATCCCGGGCTGTTCAGCCCTGACAACCCCTGGCACTGGGACAGGAACTGAGGCGTCACATGGCTTTCAAGAAGAGAGTCGTAGTCCTGGCCGCGCACACCGATGACGCTGAGTTCGGCGCCGGCGGTGTGATGGTCAACATGATACGGGCCGGGTACGAGGTGGTCGTGGGCAATATGGTGCCGGGCGGCGCCGAGACGGTTGGCCGCACGTCTGCCGCACTGACGGGTGCCGCGGTGGAGTGGCTGGGGTTCGAGGCCCAGGCCATCGAGGACAGTCCGGCGGCGTTCGCCGTGGTCGAGTCGTTCCTCGACCGCCACAAGCCGGACTTGATTCTCACCCATTGGCCCATTGACGAGCATGCCGACCATCGCGTTACCGGCTCGCTCACCATTCGCTATGTCGATGCCCGGCAGAAAATCCGCATTGACAAGGATGGCGGCATTCATCCCCGGCGCTACTGCCCCCAATTGGTGTTCTACGAGGTCATCAGCGGCAAGCAGTCCAAGTGCTTCCGGCCGGACCGGTTCGTTGACCTCGACCGGGACGTCTTTGCCCTGAAGAAGCGGCTCATGCGGCTCTACACGGGCACGCCGATGACCGGCTACATGAAGAGCGTCTACGCCCATCACCTGCTCATGCTGGAGTTCCGCGCCCGGGAGTCCGGCGCCTGCCGGCACGGCGAGATCGACCGCGGCATCTGGGCGGAAGCGTTTGTCTCGTACCCGTTGGCGCGGGGACAGCAGAAGCTCGCGCTGCCGGGCGAGCGATGACCTCCATTGTGAGCGACCTCTCGCATCGCCGCCCGGATGGCCAAAGGCGCGATAGCAGGGCGTTGGAGATCGGCCTGCAAGGCCGACACTACAGCATGCGACGGACTGCCCATCATCGATGCTTGCGGCGAGTGACCCAAACTCCGTAAAAGGTGAACGACATGGCACACGTCTTCTCCGGTCCCGGAATGCAGGTGCGAACATTCGCGGCATGCCTGACGATCATGGTGGCGCTGTTTGCCGGCGTTCACGCCGATGAACTGGTCATCCCCAGGACCGAGGCGCCACCGACGCTGGACGGAGCTCTGGATGACCCGTGCTGGCAGACCGCCGTGCTCCTCCAAGGCTTCACGGAACCCAACTCCTTCCTGGCCGCCCGCAAGACGGTGGAGGCCCGTGCCTGTTTCGACGATCAGATGCTGTATCTGGGGATTGCCTGCGCGGAACCGCACCCGGAGCGGATCAAGGCCGGCATCGCCGACGGCGGCCCCGTCTGGGAAGACGACAGCGTCAGCGTTTGTTTTCGTGGCAAGGAGGCGATGGACGTGGACCAACTCCAGGCGAACTCCGCGGGCGCCCGCAAGGCGGTCCGTTTGCGTCAGGGCGCTGTGGTTCCCTGGCAACCGGCCTGGGAGACCCGCGGTAGGAAAGGCGACCAAGCCTGGACGCTGGAGTTGCGAATTCCGCTCGCCGATCTGGATCGTGCCACGCCGAAGCGCGGCGAGATGATCGCTGTGAAGATCTCCCGGCTCGATTTGGTGGACGGCTATGCGCTCAGCGTCTGGCCGCCGCACGCCACCAGCACCTACGACGACGGTGCGGGATATGGCGCGCTGTATTTCGGCGGGATCAACCTTATCGAGAACCCGGAAATGACCGACCTGGACGGCGACCGCCCCCGGGCCTGGTCGTTCCATTCCGACTTTGCCGAGCTTCTCAGTCCCGACCTTTGCAGGGCCGGGCGTGATGGCGACCGTCCTGTCATCCTCTTCTCGCCTGTGCGCTGCTGGTGCGCTGTCAGTCAGAAGCTGGACTTACAACCCAACCGTTTGTACCGGCTGGAAGCGCAGGTGCGCGGCACGGTCGGCATGGGATTGCGAGTGCGGACGAAGCCCGCGGCTGACGCGCCCGATGGGGACAAGGCGTCACTCTTCGCGGTGCAGTCCGTGCCATCTGAGGACTACCTGCCACTGGGGGTCAATTTCAGCACGGGGCCCACGGGTGAAACGTTGATCAGCCTGGCGGCCGGCGCCGACCGTCCGGAACACCGCCCGGGCGCCACGGGCGAGGTGCGAATCGCCGACTTGCGCGTGCTGGAGGTGATCCGTGCGGCGGCCGACGGGCCGGCCATTCCCGTGGCCCCCGATGCCGCCACGCCGCTGCGTCTCGTCAAGCTGCCCGTCGCCGACTGCCGGATTGTGCGCGGGTTCCAGATTGCGCCCGTGGACGGCAAACTCGACAGCATCGACTGGGACGGCAATACATGGGAGTACCGGATGAACGGTGACGCCGGCGTGCATTACGCGTACCGGAACAACGACGGCCTGCACATCACCCTGGCCGACCCTGGGCCGGTCCACGCCGTCCTCATTCGCGGCGGGGCGGGCGTCAAACTCTACGGGGCCGGTGCCACCTACGAGGGCCCGGGCGCGGCGCCGCTCCTGCACGTCTTCCGCGGCTACGTCTCCACCTCGCACGCGCTGTTCGATGTCCCGGCCACGGGTGGCAAGTTCAGTTTCTTCGATATCGCTGACGGGACGATCTCCGACGTATCCTTCCTCCGCATCGAGAGCGGCCCCGGCGACCTGCCTCAGCCCGAGTCCTGGCGCGTGGGCGGCCCAATCGACATGGCCAAGGTGTCGGCGTTCCTCAATGCCCGCTTCGAGCAGTCCTGCCGATCGTCCTGTGCTTTGGCGCCAGCCGCCACGGGCACGACAGCGCCCCTGGACATGCCCGTGCGCCTGCCCGTCCATTGGATCAGTGCACCGTTGGAAGGCGAGATGCCTCTGGCCGCCATAGGGCTGGATTTCGAGGCGCCGGGCGCCCCTGCCGGGGCGCCCCTCAGTGTCCGCGTGCAGGACCCGCTGAATCCTCGTGCCGAACTGATGGGTGTCGACCTTGCACTGCAAGGCCCGGGACGGCATCGGATCATTCTCGACTTTCCGGACCAGGTCGTGCCGGCCGGCGTGCCGCTGTGGCTGACCGTGACCTGCGACTGGCCGGCGAAACTGGCGGGCCCCGATGGCGGCGCGCCCGTCGTGCAACTCTATCGGGTGGACCGTGCGCGGGCCCTGCCCGAAGCGCTCGCCTACCGCAAGTTGTTGCTCAAAGGCCTGTTCGCGTGCCTGAGCGAGCAGCGGCCGTGGAACCGCATCCCGCCCAAGGCGGACATCGACAAGTGGTTGGCCGCTGTGCCTACGGACAATCCTTACGCGATCAACCTCGTCGCCCCGTTGCGCGAGCTCTTCGACACGATCAGCCAGTGCAAGGCGCTCGCGCCGGCGGATGACACCGTCCGCCAGTATGACGAGTGGGTGTTCCAGAACTACCGCGGCCTGCAACGCCCCGACGCTCAGGTTGACGCGGTGCCGGGCGCGCCGGAGTGGGCGGTGGTCGTCCGACAGGCATGGCGCCTGTCTCGCCAAGTGCCCGAGTGGTGGCTGGACAACCGCCTCGTGCCGACAGGCGAACTCGGTGGCGAGGTCGGCGATGACACCGACATGTTCCAGAATTACGCGGACTTCCCGATGCTCGAGAACGACGGCGTGGCGGCCCGAATCAAAGCGGCCGCCGCGCGTCTTGCCGAACTCGCGGAGCAGGACCACCTCGAACAGGGCCTGAACAGGGGCGCCACAGACCCGCTGCACGCCTACGAGGAGGGTGTCAACCACGAGGCCCTGATGCTCTGGTGGTTCTACGGCGACCCGGTGTACGTCGAACGCTGCATGACGGCGGCGCGCTCTACCGAGGCGCTCACGACCGTCACCGCCCTGGGGCACCGTCACTTCAAGAACCCGCGCTGTGGCGCGGAGGACCTGCGGATCGATCGGAAACTCGGCGTGGAGGACGGCCTGCATCCCCTGATGCTGCACCCGGCCCTGGAGGTGGCTTGGTACAATCGCAACCCGCGCGTCCTGAAGTTCCTCACCGAGTGGGCCGATGGGTGGCTGGCGCACCAGAATCCGGGTGCGTACGCCAGTTCGGTCGACGTGGCGACCGAGAAGGTGTTGTCCGCCGCCAAGTTGCCCTTCATGGACGGCACATGGGGGCAGGGAACGGCCATGGCATTCATCGGCTGGGTCACCGGCGAGGCGAAGTACATCAATCCGTTCGTGGAGGGATGGCGCGCCGCGTCAAACAGCGGCGTTGCTGACGCGGTGGCTGCCGAGATGCTCTATCGCCAGGCCTTCCCGCTGGACGCGAAGCTCGCAGCCCATCTCCAGACCCGTGGAGGCCTCGCCAACCTGCTCATCACAGGCAAGAAAGACAATCTTCTGTACTACATCAAGCGTGACATTGCCGAACTGCAGAACTTCCCCGTCATGTACACCAGCGCCGAGCCCTTCACCGACCGCGTGTTTCTTCACACCGTCTGCGGCGCGGCGGCGGCGTACACCGGCGGGTTTGCCACCCGCAACAAGTTCACCCACCCTCACGCGGTCAGCTACGAGGGGTTCGGCACCGACTACGCCGCGCTGGTGCTGAACGCCAGCCGTTCGTTGTTCCGCGTGCTCCTGTACAACTTCGCCGAGCAGCCCCGTGAGGGGCGCATGCGCTTCTGGACCCTCGAACACGGCCGCTACCGCCTCACCATGGGGCCGGACGCCGACGGCGATGACAAGGCCGACCAGGCCGACCGGCAGGACACCGTCGAGATCCAGCGGGCGACGGCTGTCCCCGTCACCCTCCCGCCGCGGCAGGTGATGGTCCTGGAACTCCAACAGGAACAGAAGCTCGATGACGAATTGCTCCGTCCAGACCTGGCGCTCTCGCCCCTTGATGTCAAGGTGACGGACGGCGGCGTGGAGGGCGTGGCCCACAACATCGGCGCGGCGGCGGCGCCGTCGTGCGAGGTGGCCCTGCTCGATCCGTCGGGGCGTGTGGTCGCCCGGCAGGCACTCGGCCCCATCGAGGCGCCCTTGGACCTGCTTCCGCGGCGCCAACCGTTCAGTTTCGCCGGTGTGCGTCCGCAGGGCGATGGCTGGCGGCTCGTCCTCAATCCGAGTCGCGAGTTTTCCGAGTTGTTCGACGGCAACAATACGGTCGCCATCCCCCCCGCCGTCGCCAAGTGAGGGGCGGCTCAGACCCTCCCACCGGCCCACGGAGCGGCAGTGGCGCGGGACCTCCGGGACCGCGGCAGGGTGCTCGGGGCCGTCCCGGCCCGAGTTCCTCGGCCGGGGACCGGCCCGAGCACCCCGCTTCGGCGCGAGACGCACCGAGCCACTGTGCGCTGGATCGTGTCCAGGCCACCGCTCCAAGAGGTGAGATTCGCCCGCACAGGTCGTTTGGCATCGAAAGGTCTCGTCGTCATCCCGCGTACGTCGACGGCAGGCAAACCGCCGTTGCGGGGCCCTGCCGCCTTCGGCCGGCCTTGACGGTCCGTGGCGTGTCCTCTATTGTTCCGCATGGCGGCAACGGGACGAATGAGCTGGATAAGCCCTTCGATAGGACCACGCGCCATGGGGCGGAGTGAATCACAGACAACTGAGATCAAGCAATCCCTTGCCGAGTGGCGCGAGGTGATTGAGAGCATTGCGGCGTTTGCGACCAGCCAGGGCGGCGTGGTCCGGATCGGCCGCAACACACGGCAGGGCATCCGGATCACGGGCCGGCCCGAGCGCGAGATCGTACCCGAGTACCCTGAAGAGGCGGTCCGGGAAGCGCTCATCAACGCGCTGTGCCATCGGAACTACGCGGACACCGCAACCATTCAGGTTCGCATCTACGACGACCGGCTCGAAGTCTGGAATCCCGGGCAACTGCCGCCGGAACTCTCGCTTGCGAGTCTGTCCCGGCAGCACGCGTCGCACCCGCGCAACCTGCGCCTGGCCGGCGCACTCTACCGTGCGCGGCTGATTGAGCAATGGGGCACGGGCACGGTGCGCATCCTCCGCGCCTGCGAGAAGCACGGGATCAAACCGGAATTCACCGCCGACATGGGCATGTTCATCGTGCGGTTCCCGAGTGTGGTGGGTGCGGAAAGTGCGCCGGGGGAACACCTGCCGAAAAGACAAGCATTGAGCGACCGTCAGGCGAAGACATTGGAGTACGTGGGTGCACACGGGTCGATTCGGCGGGATGAATATGAGAAGCTTCACGGCCTGAGGAAACGTCAAGCCGTCAGGGAACTCAACGAGTTGGTCGAATTGGGTCTGATCGAGAGGACTGGCCGAACCAGCGCTACGCATTATGTCCTGTCGCGACCACGGGGCGGCGGCTGACGGCATGGCACGAGAATGGCACGAGAATGGCACGAGAATGGCACGAGAATGGCACGACAGCCAGGCCGCGATCTCCAGCCGGATGATGCCCCGAAAGGCCGAGCACGGCAGAGGACTGTACCTCAGAGCAGAGCCCCGATGCCAGTGAGCATAAAGTGCTCACAAGTAATCTGTTCGGTGTTCATGTCGGTACGCATACTGCACGGCGAATGACACGCGCCGCGAACTACGACGTGCGGCATGAGTTGTCGCGATTCCGTCGTGATCCTGTTGCGATTCGCCTGGCGAGCAAATGGCGAGCAAATGGCGTGAGAACGGCGTGAAATGGCGCGAAATGGCGCGAAAGAGGTGGCGGGGAGCCCTGGCCGGATTGCGGCCGGATTCGCGCGGCACGTTTGCCGCCTGTGCACAGACCGACTGAGCCGACGGCTGGTGAACATGGATAGGCTGATCGCAATTGGGGTCGTGCTCGTGCTGATGGCAGCGGGTTGCCGTTCGGGACGCGACGGGGCTGAGACCGTTGAGACCGAGGGCGCGACGCAGTTCCGTGTCATCCCGGCAACCCCGTCCCGCGTTGGCCACGCCCTGTTGAGCCAGATATGGGACGGTCAATTCGGGGTTGAGATCCGCAACCTGCCACGGCGGCAATCGACGGAACTGCCCAAAGGGACTTACGAGAGCATCCAGATCCTCCCACCGTCGACGGTGTGCGACGCCTTCACGCACACCGTCTTCGTGGATCACAGGTCGAAGCAGTACTGGATCCTGCGAACGGGCGGCGTCGCGGGAGTGAACGAGCTCTACGGACCTGGCACATTCTCGTGTGGAAGGTGAAGGCACGGTTGGTCGGGAGAAATCAATGCAGACGTTCTCGCTATGCCTCGTTGCAGGTTTGGCGTCCGTGTGGGTGGCGGTTGCCGCGGCGGACGATGCGGCGGTTCTGGCGCCGGACCCGGCGGCGCGGCCGCTGCTGTCGCGGGCGGACTTGCCGGAACTGAAGAAGGCGGACCGGGCGCGGATCTTCGCCGTGCTCGGTTCGTTTGACGACCGCGGTCTGCCCGAGGAGGCGTTCCAGGATGCGGCGTTCCGGTTGCTGGCACCGCAGCGCGTGCCCGGACTCGCGGACGCGCTGGCCGCCGGCGACCGTGCTGCGGCGCTCGACGCGGTACTCAAGGCCTGCCGCGGCACCCGGCCCGTGCCGCCGAAAGCGAAGATCGGCGCCACGACTCTGGCGGCCGCGGACGACGCGATTGAGAACCGGTTCAGTTTCTACGGCGAGAAGCATCAGCTCCCCGCGGACATCAACTGGGATTTCAATCCTGGCACGGCGCACTGGGGCCACGATCTGAACCGTTTCAGCTACCTCAACGCACTGACCCAGGCGTACGTGGCGACCGGCGACTCGCGCTACAGCCGCAAGGCGGTGGGACTGATCCTGGACTGGATCGCCAAGTGCGACATGGGCAAGTGCTTCACGGGCACGCCGTACATCTGGGGCTCGTACCTCAACAACGCCATTCACTGCCAGGGTTGGAGCAACTGCCTGGTGACGCTGCTCGCCTGCGAGCCGGCCGGGCAGGTGACGCCGGCCGAACTGCTGCGGGTGCTGAAGTCGCTGCACGACCAGATCGCGTACCTCGAGATCGTCACCAACGGGCATTCGGGCAACTGGCCGACCATCGGTTGCCAGGGCATGCTGGACACGCTGGTGACGCTGCCTGTCCTGCGCGACATGGACCGGTTCGTCGATTACTGCAGTCGCACCGTCAAGAGTCAGGTCGCCGACCAGGTCCTGCCCGACGGCGTGCAGGATGAACTGACGCCGCACTACCACCGTGTCGTGGTCAGCAATCTCCTGACGACCCTGCGTTCGCTGCGCGCGGTCGGACGTGACCTCGACACGGATACGCTGCAGACACTGCGCAAGATGCTGCACTACGTTCAGCAGACGACCGTGCCGGACGGCAGCAAGGAGGCGGGGTTCAACGACTCCGATCCCGGTTGCCCCGGGAACTACCGCCGGACGTTGGCCGGGTTGGGGCTCGAAGAGTTCCTGTCCCCGCCGGAACAGCTCGGACCCGAAGTGTTCCCCTACGCCGGGGTCGCGTTCCTGCGCCAGCGCCAGGACTTGGGCGACCTGTACCTGGCGTTCGACGCCGGCCCGTACGGTCGCGGTCACCAGCACGAGGACAGACTCGGGTTCTGGCTGTTTGCGTACGGCCGCAACCTGCTGGTCGACCCCGGTCGCCATCTCTACGACTCGTCAGAGCGTTCCTACTACTCGTACCTGCGCAGCACCACGGCGCACTCGACGATCCGCATCGACGGCCAGGACCAGCACAGCGCCGGGTGCCGCGACACTTGGATCGCAAAGCAGCCGCTCGACCTCGACTGGCGCGTTCAGGATGGCGAGGTGCGCGCGGCCGGCGTCTACGACCTGGGCTACGGCAAGGACAACAAGATCGCGGTCGTGCACCACCGCGAAATCGTCTTCGTCAAGGAACGATTCTGGGTCGTGTTCGACACGGTCACGGGCGAGGGCGAGCACCGGATCGAGTCGCGGTTCCAGTTCGCGCCGGGCACGGTTCAGCTTGAGGGCACGACGGCACGGACCGCGTTCCCGGACGCGAACCTGCTGTTGATCGCTGCGCCCATGCAGCCGTTCGCCGACACGCACATCGAGCAGGGCCAGGAGAAGCCGCGCGGGGGTTGGTACTCGGACAGTTACGGCAAGATCGAGCCGGCCCCGGCGCTGTCGCAGTCGCTCACGACCGTGCTGCCGTGGCACGCCGCCACGCTGCTGTTCCCGTACCGCGGCTCTGAGCCGCCGGCTGTGACGTTCACGTTCGACGGCCACACCGCGCGGATTCAGCACCCCGACGTCGGAGACGTGTCGGTCGTCTGTTCGCTGCCGTAAGGAGCGCTACGTCAGCGGCTCTCCGGCGGCAGAGCGTCTCAGCGGCATGTCGACCCGGCAGAACCAAGAGCCCGCGAGGACGCGGGCGCTCCATCAGAAGGCGCACGAGCCCTGGAGCGCCCGCGTCCTCGCGGGCTCTTGGCGTGGATAAGCCGACACGCCCTGAAGGCGGGACTACGAACCTTGTGAGGCGCCAGGCTTGTAGTCCCGCGTTCACGCGGTCCGGATCACGCGTTGCCCACGGGATTCCGCCTGCGCAGGATGTCCCGGCTCTTTCTCGGCGCCGGTGCGTGACGTCACCGGATCAGGACCGGCTCGCCTTCGAGCAGGCCGAGCCGCAGGGTCTTGCCGTCTGTGGCGATCGAGCTGCACTTGCCGGCCGCCAGTGTCCCGCCGAACGGGCCGAGTGCGGACGGAGTGACGGTGACCTGCGCGTCGGCCGTGGCCAGGACGTGCAGGGTCTTGTCGTCCCACCACAGCATGACGTTGGCCGGCTGCGTCGCGGTGAACGACAGCGCGTCGGACTGGTACGAGGTGTTGCCGACGAACAGCGCGTCGGCGTTTCGGTAGACGTAGGCGGCGCCAATGCAGAGGTCGGCCGGCGTGATCTCGATGGTGCCGCCGGGTTGCGCGACGTGCGCCGCATACTCCGAGAAGCAGCGCAGCGCGTGGGCGATAGGCTTGGGCCGGCCGGTCGGCGTGCCGTCGTAGACGTACAGGCCGAAGCGCTCTTCGTAGATGCGGGTCTGCAGGCCCTTGTCCCAGTCGCCGTAGCGGCGCATGATCGGGTACGGCCAGTCGTTCAGCATCCATTTCTTGCAGCCATCGTAGCCTTTCGCGAACGCGTACAGGTAGTGCATCATTTCGCCGACGCTGGACGTGTATCGGTCCAGGTAACCATCGGGCGAGTTCGGCATGGGCACTCCGTTGCTGTAGCCGAACTCGCCGAACGTGATGGGCTTGTCCGGCCATACTTTCGCGAGGCGGTCGAGGGTCGTGATGTTCTCCATGACATCAGCGTAGGAGAACGGGCGCGCATACACGTGCTGCGAGACGAAGTCGAGCTGCCGGTTGGACGGCAGGCACGAGAAGACCAGGTTGTACCCGACCGTGATGAGGTGGTTGCGGTCCACGGCGCGGATGGCGTCGACCTGCAGCTTCACCCAGTGGCCGAAGCTGGCGTCCACGGCCTGCACCACGGGCGCATACGCGTCGTCGGGCGGCAGCGCGCCATCGATCCCGGGGAACGTGGTGCTGGAGATGCTGTACTTCCGGGCATACTTGTCCCAGAGCATGATAGCGGCGAGGGCGTTTTCCGCATCAGCGCCCTGGACGTTGGTGCCGAAGTGCAGCCAGTTCGGCCGGTTCTTGAGTGTTGAGTGAATCGCCTCGGAGTTCAGTTCAGTGGCAAACGTGTCGAGGAATCGCGTGGTCAGGACTGCCGGCTTGGCCTGCTCGGGGTACTGGATCCCGGCGACCGTGCCGATGTACGGCTCGTTGCGCAGGTCGTAGCCCAGGACCATGGGTTCGTCGGCAAACGCGCCGGCAATGGCCGCGTGCGAGGCGAGCATGTCCTCGACGGTCGCGTAACCCGTGCCGGGCAGATTGATGAGCAGGTACACGCCGTAGCGCCGGGCGCACTCCTTGATGGCGTCGATCTTACGCAGGTCGCCTTTGGCAATGTCCTTGTCCACGTTCCAGAGCCAGTAGCGCATGCAGTTCAGTCCCGCCTCGTGCGCCTTGCGGAAGTCGTCCTCGACGCCGTCGACAGTGAAGAACTCGTCACGCCAGAGCTTGCAGCACCGGTCGAACGGGCCGACGTAGTTGCAGCCGATCGCGAAAAAGCGGCGCCCGTCGGGATAGGCGAGGTGCTTGCCGTCCGGGGTCACGCGGATGAACCCGGCCGGGGCCGGCGTGGTCAGTGGCAGTTCCCTGGTCTTTGCCGCTGCGTTCGCAGTCCGGGCGGATTCAACCAGCGCGGGCTTGGGGGTCTTCAGGACCGCGACGAGCGTGTCGAGGAACCCCGGTTCGGTGTAGAACTCGCGGCTGTCGATGCCGAAGAAGGTCCACACCGAGTTGCCGTACAGCCCGGCATAATTCACCAGCATGCCGCCCGCCCAACCGCGGTCGCGGCCACGCGCGTCCAGCGCTGTGAGCAGCGGGATGAACGCCGACTCGTTCTGGAACGCGAACCCCACGGCGGACCGGCCCGAGAACGCGCCCTTGATCTCGACGGGTGGCACACTGATTGTCAGGCCGGGCGCGGTCACGACGCTGGCGATCTGCGGCAGGCGGTACGGCTCGTAGTCCGAGAACAGGTTGAGTTCGATTCGGCGCGAGAGGTCGACATTCCCGTAGGGGTTCGGGGCCGTGCCGACTGTGTCGACCCACAGCGCGCGGGTACCCTTGGGAACCTTGCTGGTGTGACTGGACGCTAGTCCGAACGAGAGCCTGGCGGCCGCTGCCGGGTTGAACTGACGCGCCGCCTTGCTCTTCGGTTCCCACACCGCGAACTCCGTTGGCGCAAGCACGTACTCGGCCCACTCGGGAGTGATGTCCACCGTGGCGATCCAGCGGCTGCCGTCCGACTCGTCGAGTTCCACGGCCACCTGCGACGTGGTAGCGTCGCCTTTCGCTTGGAAGCAGAGCAGCGAATGCCCGGCCGGGAACGGTGGAATGGGTGTGGCGAACGTGTCCCAGTTGTTCAATCCCTCGATCTGGATGCGCAGGCAGCGCCCGATCGGTCCGATGTCCGCGGCCAACGCCGAAGCTGCCGGCTTGTTGTCCGTGCTCCGGCTCCAGTTCGCCACGTCGCCTGACTCGAAGTCGAAGAGCAGGTTCTGCGGTTTCACCGCCCGTAGCGCGGTCGCCACGTCCGGACCGCTCATCCAGCGGTCATTGACGAACGCGACGGGTTCCTCGAACACGTTGCCGCCGAGCACCGCGAGATGCCCGCCATTGCGCAGGAATCGCAGGAGGTTCTCGCGGGCCGCCACTGGGAAGTACCGGGTGCCCGCGACCAGCAAGCATTCGTAAGCGACGGCGTTGAACCGGCCGAACGCGGCCAGGTCGGTCCCCGACACGAACGTCACGTCGAGCCCTGCATGACGGAGTGTTGCGGCCAGCGTGTCGCACCGCGCCGGATCGACGCCGGGAATCGCATCCTTGAGCAGTGCGACACGACCGTCCCTCCCTGGCTGCGCTCCGGCTGTTGCGCCGGCAGCGACGGGCAGTTCGGCGGTCACAGTCACGGCGCCGAACGCGGAGGAGAACCCCGTGACGCCCATTCCCGGGCGGCCGAACCGGATGCTGTCCGCTCCGCCCCACGCGTAGCGGTACCTGGCGACCAGCGCGCCGTCGATCTGCGTGATTGAACCGTATATGTCATTGGTTGACAATATGATACGCATTACGTATTCGGTACCGTACTGCCACTCGCCGGAGAGTGTCTTCGAGTCCTCGGTGGCCACCAACTGCGTTGGGCCGTCCGCATTGGCTTTCCATTTGCCCTCGAGCGTTTCCCCGAACTCCGCGTAGCGTTTCCGGTCTGGTCCTTCGACCAGATTGAGGCGCCAGTTGTTGGCCGTGTCCAGGTACAACGCGATGCCCGCGGTCGCCCACCCGGCGGTGTTGACCCGCTCGCGAACGACGATACGAGCCGTGTACTCGAGCGCGTCAAGTTCGGGGACGCGGCGCGTGAGGCAGACCGCGGCGCTGTCCGCGCTCACGCCCAGCCTGCCGTCACTGACGCACCACGCGCCGGACACGCTTTCCCAGGCTTCGGCGGGCGGCGCGGCCTGGTTCGGATAGGCCGAGAAGTCGTCCTGCAGCACGAGGGTTGGCGCAGCCACGGCAGCCGTGCACGCCACGGCGAGGGCAACGGAGAGTGAGAAGGGTCTGGTCATGAGGCAACCTTTCATGCCTGTCGGCGGTTCTGCCGTCCCGCTCCCGGTCGGCAGTACGGGTCTGTCGGCGGCTCGGTGGCGGCGTGATAACTTACGGTCGACTTCGTTCGCAGCCAACCCGAGGCCGCTTCGCGGTGGCCATGCGTCAGTGCCCGCCCGGTTATGCCAGTTGTCTGGAAATGGTGACCTGAGCGGGAAAACTCGTCCTTGCTGAGAAGTGGCCTGCCCCGGCTGGGACGCGATGGAGCGCGCGGTGGCTCGGCGCGTCTCGCGCCGATGCGGGGTGCGACGGCCGGTCCCCGGCCGAGGGCTTCGGGCCGGGACGGCCCCGAGCACCCAGCCGCGGTTCCGGAGGTCCCGCACCACTGCCTGTCACGGTGGGCAACCGTGCCGGTGGCCATTCTCTGCACAAGTCTTGAGGCGCTACGCCCGGCCCTCAGTGGGGGCTTGCGCAGTCTGCTATCGCCGAGTATGATTGACGCACACAGTGGTTGAACGGATGGGTGCAGGGGCGCCGAGTGCCAACGACTCCGGCGCGACAGAAACGGGGAGAATCATCATGCAGACGTCATCTCTGGTCGTGGTCCTTTCCGTGTGTTCCATGGCGGTTGTGGGCGCGAACTTCGACTGCCAGTGGGCGGCCCGGATCGAGAAGGACCGCTGGACCGCCGAGATGCGCCTGCCCCTGGATCAGTTCGGGTACGGCGCAACACCGGGCGGCATGCTGCACATCAACCTGGCGCGGAACGTGCAGGGCGCCAAGCCGGAGATCTCGACGTGGCTCTCGAGTCTCGGCGCCCACGCCGACCCCATGAACCGCGGCATCCTCGTATTCGAATGAGGGGCGAGTGCGGTAGGCCGCGTAACGGGTCAGTGAATGGGGGGGGGGCGCGTGTCAGGCCAGTGGGCCAAGTGCCCTCACCTGTCGGAGCCCCCGGGATGGGTGAGGGCACCCGCCATACTGCCGGCGGGACGTTCCCTATGGACCCTCTCCGCAGCGAGGTCACGCCCGATTCACTGACCCGCTACCAGGTCACAGCTCTGAACGTGGCGATGCCGTGCGCGACGCGCTACATTGAGGCCGGAGGTAATGCGCGTGCCTTCGCTCCGTCATCTTCTCGGGATGAAACTCCACGCGGTCAAGTGTGGGCGTGCCAGACGGGGTGCCAAGGACCTGGCGGACATGGAAGCCTTGGTGCATGCGAACCAGGTCGATACCGAATCGGCCGATTTCAAGGAGCTGTGCCTCCGCTATGGCAGCGAGGAAATCTACCAGACTTCAGTCGATCCCGGAGCAGGGGCAGATCCCCTGGCACGTGGCCGCGGTCGTGAGCTGGGCCGGACTGCGCCGGCGGTTGTTGCGCGCGCTCATCACCATGTCGGGTGTGATCCTGGCGATTGCGTTCCTGACCTACATGCTGGGAACCGAAAGCATCACCGCGGCGTTGGTGGCTGTCAACGACAATGCCCTGAACGTGCTTCTGCAGAAGGCGGGCGTTGACATTTTCAGTGCCGGCCAGACCGACGACATGATGGTCATGCTCATCGGCCTGTCGCTGCTGACCTGCCTGGTGGGCATCACCAACTCGATGCTGATGTCGGTGGCCGAGCGGGTGCGTGAGATCGGCACGCTCAAGTGCCTGGGCGCGCGCGACTCGTTCATCGTCCAGACGTACCTGATCGAGTCGTCGCTGCAGGGCATCATTGGTGCGGTCTTTGGGGCGGTGCTGGGGTGCGTGGTGGCGTTGGTGGTGGCGTTCGCCAACTACCGCGGCTACGCGTTGGCGAACCTGCCGGTCCTGGCGCTGTTACGCTCGATTCTGTGGGGGTTCCTGGTCGGCGCCGGACTCTCGATCGTGGCGGCGATCGCTCCCGCCTACATGGCCGCCCGCAAGCAGCCGGTCGATGCGTTGAGGGTTGAAGAGTAATGAGCGACGCGCTGATTTCGGCCAGGGATGTGACCAAGGTGTACCACATGGGCGCCGAGACGGTCCATGCGCTGCGCGGCGTGACCCTGGACATCAGCAGAGGCGAGTACGTCTCGATCATGGGGCCGTCCGGGTCCGGCAAGTCGACCTTCTTCAACATGATCGGTGGGCTGGACACGCCGAGTGCGGGCGAGGTGTTCGTGGAAGGCTTCAAGCTGGCGGACCTGAACGGGCGCCAGCTTGCCTGGTTCCGATGCCACAAGATCGGGTTCATCTTCCAGTCGTTCAATCTGATCACCACGCTGACGGCGCTGGAGAACGTCGCGATCGCGCGGATTTTCTCGGGCGTGACGCCGGCGCAGGCGCGCACGGACGCCGCCGCGGTGCTGGATCGCGTCGGGCTTGGGCACCGGCTGCACCACCTGCCGTCGCAGGTGTCGGGCGGGCAGCAGCAGCGCATCGCCATCGCCCGGGCGCTGGTCAACGAGCCGGCCATCATCCTGGCGGACGAACCGACCGGCAACCTGGACCTGCACACGGGCGAGGAGATCATCGGCCTGCTGAACGGAATGAAGCAGGACCTGGGCATTACGGTCATCACGGCCACGCATGACATGAAGATGATCTCCGCCTCCGACAAGGTGGTGTGGATCCGCGACGGCCGCATTGACCGCGTCGCCGGCAAGGGCGAAGTCAAGATCACCGTCGGCAGCATCGACGGCGATACCGTCGCGTGACAGAATCGGGGCTCTGCCCCGCGCCCCGCCAAAGGAACGTTGTCCCTTTGGAATCCCAATGGACATTTGCCTGTGCGCCCGCCGTGCCGCACGGCGGGCGCACAGGCAAATGTCCATTGGGAGTCCAGAGGGCACAGCGTGTCCTCTGGTGGGGGTCCGGGGGCAAAGCCACCGGCTGTAGGATCAAAGATGAAGACGCATCGCTTTTCTTGGGACGGGGTGTCGTTCGAGGTTCCGGGCGCCTGGAACCTGGCGCTGCACGCGTTCGAGAATCGCGAGACACAGGTCGCGCTCGAGGACGACTACGCGGTCCGGCTCGAAGCGCAGTGGACGCGCCTGGAGAAACGACCTGACCTGGAAACGGTCCGGACCCGGTACAGCCGCGCGGCTGAAGCGCTCGGAAAGGCGGCCACGGCCACCCAGCCGCTCGACGGGCTGCCGGAAGGCTGGGCAGGCTTCCTCTACTCCATGCCGGAGGACCGGCAGTTGGCGGTGGCGTTCGTGGGGTCGCGCGTGCCGCCCGGGTTCGCTCTGTTCAAGCTGCACTTCGCGCCAGGCGACAAGGAAACCCCGCGCGAGGTACTCCGGGCGCTGACATCGAGCCTGGTGTTCCACAACGGCGACACGGTGCCATGGGAAGCGTACGACATGTCCTTGGAAGTGCCGGCTGAGTTCAAGCTGGTTTCGACCGTGCTCCAGGCCGGGCAGAAATGCCTGGGGTTCCAGTGGCGGTTCCGGCGCTTGCTCGTCTGGCAGACCAGCCTCGCCGACCTCGTGCTCAAGCGGCAGACCAAGGAGCAGTGGGCCGCGGGCCTGCTGAATCGACAGGAGTTCCTGCGGGGCCCGCAATTCACGCCCGGGCCGGATGGCAGCCTGCTGGCGCGGCGGCGCCGATGGAACCCGCTGCCGCACGTCGAGGAGATCGGACGCTGGTGCTTCCGCTACCATGCCCGGTGCGCCCATGACCCCGTTGGCAACAAGCTGTTCGTCTGGGTCTGGCATCACCGCCGCCCCGCTGACCTGGCCCAGCTCCGCGGCCGCGTCGGACCGTTCCCGTTCCGGAGCGAAGGCGCATGACATGGGGGTGTTCAGTGTTCGGTGTTCGGGAGGGGAGTGCGGGACCGAATGACACCCAACTTGAGACCAGTAGGGCGGTTCCATAGAGGCGACTCTTTGGAGCGCCCGCGTCCTCGCGGGCCGGCTTGGGGCGGGCTTGGTGTTGCACGGCGCAATACAGCAGATCCTTGCGCCTTTTCTCATGGCCACATCGCCTAGGAATAGTTGGGTAGCATTGGAGTGGAACCCGGCTTCGCGCAGAGACTGACGCCGTGCCAGGCGCGGGCGCGGGGATAGTTTTCAGGTGTCAGGCCGGAGGAACCAGAGAATGGCAGGGAGTTCAAACAGGCGCAGCAGAAGGTCGGCAAGACTTGTCCTGGGGGGAGTGCTTCTTTCTCTCTCCTTGGGCTATGCCTGCTATTGCTGGTTCTACAAATACGGTCCATTACGTCACTTGGAAGACGTGGCGTGGATGCGAATGCATTCCTCGAAGGCCAGGTGGATCGAGGAGGAGAAGCATCACCGACGCACTGGAGACTGGCCTGACATACTCGACCGCAACGATCACATGAGGTTCTACGGTAACAAGGAATGGTGCATCTGGCTCATCGACAAACTGGTTCACGAGAAGCCGATGCTGTTCTGTGGGTGCATGCAATCGGCCTTGGCCTGTATGACGAACCATGATTTCAAATCGGTCGACGCGTGGGCGAAATGGTTGGCGACGGAAAGGGCGAAGTCTCAGGAGGATTGGATCCGCGACGGCTTTGTTGGCTATGGTCTGCACTTGGAGTCTCCGCTCACCAAGGAGAATGCAGAGGAACTGCTTCGGTTGATTGGCAGAAGCAGGACCGAAGAGAGTGAGGTTCCATACTACATCAAGTTCAACGCTCTTCGGTGGTTGCGGGACAGTGGGTTCGACCCTTGGTCTGTCGACTTGAAGGACTCAGCATCCCAAGACACGCGGGAACGGCTAATGGGACTGATGAGTTACATGTTGCATCTCGGGAGCAGCCAGGGAAACTACGGAGCTGGTGTCCTGAGTCTGGTCACGCCTCCGGGGGACGTGGAAGAGCCGAGTCCTCCTTGGTCAGAGAAGTTGGTTTCCTACATCCCACATTGGCCCTTCGCAACCGGCGGTCTGGCTCTCGGTCTTATCCTGCTCGTGTCCGCCCTGCTTGCGCGAAGGAAGCAGAACAGGCTATCTACCGGCGAGCCAGAATCCACGCACGATTCCGAATCCGACTGAGGCCTGGCCACGGAGCCATGCCATATTGGCGGTCAACCCATACGCCCAGGAGATCTCCCATGCAACCCAGCACCTACACCCCCGGCCGCTACCTCCACTCGTGGTGGGCGGACAAGTTCGGCATCGCGGGCGAGGGGTTCGCGCCGTTGTCCGCGCCCGGGCACCAGTTCATCACCAAGGCGGCGCTCGACGTGCTGCCCGAGGTGCGCGACTGGCTCGGGGGCGAAGCCGAGCTGTTGATCTGGACGTACTGCGGCTTCCCGGACATGAACTGGCACGCGTACGGGCGCTGGCAGCCCGCGTGCGAATACCTGCCTGAGCAGCGCTACCCGGACACGCGGCGCGAGTGGGAGATCTCGCGGTACTGCGACTACAACGATCTCACCAAAGCCGGCGAGTGGTTCGGACACCATTACCCGAGCGCCGGTCAGGGCGCCGGCAAGAACTACCGCCGTGCCTGCGCCGCGGCGCGACAGCACCACGGCCGGGACGCCGTGCGCCTGCTCGGCGCTATGCTGCACTACCTTCAGGATTGCGGCGCGCCCCCGCACGCGATCGGGCTCGGTCAGCCGCTGCACCGTCCGGCGGAGAACGTTCGGGCGCCGGACCGGATCTCGATCGCCGGATATCGCCCGCGCCCTGCGTTCGATGCTGCGGAGTCCGCAAAGCGGCTGTGCGAGTTCGCCGTGCCGCGGGCGCACCGGATCGTGCGGCGCCTGGAGAAGGACATCCACGCCGACGTGCTCGACCTCCAGCTCGAGTGCGCCAACGTGTGCGCGGAAGCGACGGCGGATGCGCTCGCGGACTTCCACCGCCAGTTCGCCGCGCGCCTGCACTTCCGCAACCGTCCGGTCCGGCGCGGTGTCGAACTGCTGCACAACGGTGATTTCGCGCAACCGGATGACGAGCCGTTTTGCCCGGCCGGCTGGGTCATGAAGTGGTGGGACTGCACGGACCGCAACGTCATGATCGAGCGGCGCAGCGAGAACGGAACCTGCTGCGTCGCTGCCGAGAAGGTCGGGGCACGGGTGGCGTGCCTGCCGACCTGGCCGCGCGCGGTGCGCGTGCATCCGGGCGAGGTCTACTCGTTCTCAGGCCAGGCGACGGGCGCCGACGCGTCGGGCCACTGTGGCCTGTACGCGGAGCTGTACGACACCGCTACACGCGGCGTGAGCGAGTGGTTCGTCCCCGCACCGGCATCGCCCCGCTGGTGTCGGGTCGCGGGCCGGATCACCGTACCCGATGGCGCGGCTCTGCTCCGCGTCGGCATCGCCGCGCAGGACACGCCCGGCGCGGTCCGGTTTACGGCCCTGAGTCTCGTGCGGGAGTGAGCGGTAGGGGGCGTGCACTTGGTGCCTCGGGCTGGCTCCGGCGAAGTAGGGCAAGGCTCCAGCCTTGCCGAATCTGGCTTTCGCTGGTACGTCGCAGTGTTGACACGAAGCGACGCGGGTGAGCAAGGCTGGAGCCATGCTCTACTTCGGCCCGGCCCTGTTGCCGGTGCAGCTTCCGAGCATCGCGAGAATGGCGTGTTGGTGCGAGATGACGCGGAGCATGTGTGGATCCTCCCGTCACGGGTCCATCGTGACGTCGTAGCAGTCGTCGGCGTCCTTGTAGAGTTCGAGTTTGGAGCCGAAGAAGTAGCAGTCGCCGAGTTTGCGGCCAGTTTTGTCGGGGAACTCGTCGTCGAGCCGCAGCCAGCCGATGCCGATCTTGCTTCCGGGTGTCAGCACCGCGCGGGCGGAGCCCTCGGGACCGTCCGGGCTGGCGTAGTTGAACGGCGTGATGTAGAACTCGAGTCGGATGCGGGCCGGGCCGCCCGGCTTGCCCTCGACTTGATGCGCCCACTCGGCGTACGGCTTGCCGAGCAGCCACTTCTGGTCGCCCCACAGCCAGGCGTGCTCGGTTTCGGGCGGCGTGACCAGGTAGATGTGGTAGTTCTGCGCGTGACAGCCGCAGAGGCGCCGGTTCTCCTCGGGCGTCAGGCTCTTCTTGAAGTACACGAAGTCATCCCCGGAGCGGTCGGCGTCCACCACGACCTCGAAAATGTCGTCAATGAACGGATAGTACGGGTCGGCGCTCGGCGACCGGTACTGGTCTGCCTTCAGGTAGTTGTCATCCACGTCCACGGCGAAGTACAACCGTGCGGTCTCCGCACAGTAGCCGATACAGACGCGGAGCACGTCCTTGAGACGGTCCTTCTTCCAGTCGTGGCGCATATCGGCGGTCGTGATCCAGCACGATTCCGGGACGGACGCCCAGTCAGCGAAGTCGCCGTCGATCCGCGGGACCTTGTCCGGTGCAAACCGCAGGGCGTGAAACTCGCGCGGTTGGGCGAGCGGGTCGGGCTTCGCCTTGGCGGACGTGTGGGACCGAATCGCGGCACAACCGGTGAGGGTGAGCGCGCCCAGTAAACCACAGACTGTCGATGTCAGCAAGCGTCGGTTTCCCATGGTTAGTATCTCCTGAGTTGAGTCAGCGCCGGACACTCAAAAAGTGGGGACGGCAAGACGGGAGCCTTGCCCTACCTGTTCAGAACTCTCGCTGCATCCACGGGACTGGGATGACCGCACCCGGTTCTCGCGATCCGGAGCGTTCCGGTTTCGCCCTGGATATCGTGTCCCGCGATCTGGAGCGTTAGCGTGCGGTCAGCGGCATCCTCGCGCCGCGCGACGATCCGCAGGCGGCCGTGCGTGACCTCGCAGGCGCCGGGAGCAAATCCAGGCACGATGGTGACTGGCTGCGTTCCGTACATCTCGATGTCGAGTTCAAGCCCTGTGGCGGCCGGTCGCAGGTCGAGCACGTTGAACGTGCCGTCGCGCCGCACCAGAGGGCGCGGTGCGGACTCCGCACGTGCTGCCCGCCGGCTCGTCGCCATGCGCGCGGTTCCGGCGTGCTTCAGTGCCAGGAAGGTGCGTCCGTCCTGCTGCCGTTGCCACAACACGGGCCCCGCGCCGGCGAACGCGAACTCCGCAGCCGCGGCCCCGCTCACTTCCACAATGACCGGCATGTCGCCGATGATCGATATCACAGGGCCCGGTACTGCCGACAAGTCGAGCTCGAAGCCGCCGTCGCGCGACACGATGCGGCCGAACCTGTGATACGCCCACTGGGCGAAACTCTCGCGCGCGTTGGCCGCGAGGAACTGACCCGGCACGGCGGCGACTTTGCGCAAGTACTCGACCCAGTGCCCGACGGCGATGTGGTTCTGCTCCGGCGTCTCGGACAGCAGGTTGGGCCAGTGGATGCCGCAGATGCTGCCGGGCGCTGCGGACTCTGCACCGGCACTCTCACCGTGCACGTTCGCGGGGACGCGATCGACCACATCCCACGGTACACCGCTGTTGCCGCGGTCGAGCATGAGCACACCGTGATCCACGCCGCCGTCGGCGGCAAGCAGCGGCGAACGCCGGTCCAGGCATGAATATGGGGTCGAGCCGTACCGGACGCCGGCGGTCGCGATCAACGCACTGGTACTTTCGGGATCAGCCTCGTCCCAGAGATACTGGAACGCGCACGGGATGAAGTTGGGCGGCAGGCGGTGTCCGGCCGCTGGGCCGAGTCCGTGCTGGTCGAGGATCTCACGGAACACGCGCAGGTGCCCCTGCAGGTCAGGCCAGCGCCATTTCTGCTTGAACTGGCTGTACCACTCGGCGCGCGTCCGCACGCCGTTGTCCCAGTGCTCGTGGCCGACGCCGTGCATGGCCAGTTCGAGGTGCGCGGCACGATTGCGGAACAACTCCGCCGTCTCGTCGCTCCACGCCCCGGCGCGCGGGCGGTTGTCCCACGCGGTGCCCGCCTGCGTGCAGGTGGGCTGAGTAGCGCAGGCGTTGGTCTTGTCCCACTCGCACAGGACCATGGCGGCGGTCGGGCGTATGCCCAGCGCCGCGCCGACGGCCGCGATCGCCGCGTAATCCGCCGGGCCGAGCAGGCGGTTGAGCCCGGCGCGGAACGGCCCGCCTTGCGCGTCGTCGCGCCAGCCTTCGCGCCAGCCGACGTCGTCAATGACCAGTTGTACCGGGCGGGGAATGGAAACGCGCATGGGCGGCACCTTACTCGGGATCTTGTGTCGCGATGCAAGTCGGGGGAAACTATGGCACACGCAGCGTACGTGGCAAGCGCAACGCGCGGTTTGAGTGTCGAGTGTCGAGTGTCGAGTGTCGAGTGTCGAGTGTCGGGTGTCGGGTGTCGGGTGTCGGGTGTCGGGGGGGCGCTTCGGCGCTCAGCACTCGATTGCAGTCGATTGCGGTCGACCGTCTTTCCCTGAACCCTGACACCTGACACCTCTCTTGTCCTACGAGATCACGGTGTACCCGGCTTCCTTGTGCTGGGTGAGGTCGAGGCCGACGCGCTCTTCGTGTTCCGAGACGCGCAGCGAGCAGACCATGTCGACAACCTTGAACAGGACCACGGTCACGACGAACGAGAAGACCAAGGTGATGGCAGTGGCCTTGATCTGGATGAGGAACTGCATCGGGTTGCCGTAGAACAGGCCGTCGGCGCCGGCGGGGTTCACGCTCTTGGTGGCCCAGAGTCCGGTGGCCAGGGCGCCCCAGATGCCGCCGATCCCGTGCACGCCGAAGGCATCGAGCGAGTCGTCATAGCCGAACTTCACCTTCATGTAGGTCACGGCCATCCACGGGAACAGCGCTGCGCCGGCGCCGATGCCCATCGCGCCCATGGGCGTGACGAAACCCGCGGCCGGAGTGATGGCGACCAGGCCGGCAACCACACCGGTGATCATGCCGAGCGTGGTGGGTTTCTTGTGCATGAGCCAGTCGAGAAGCGCCCAGGTGATGCCGGCCACGGCCGCGGCGGTGTGAGTGACCACGAACGCGTTGGCTGCCAGGCCGTTGGCGCTCAAGGCGCTGGCCGCGTTGAACCCGAACCAGCCGAACCACAGCAACCCGGCGCCCAGCACCGCCAGCGGCAGACTGTGCGGGGGTGACATGACGTGCGGATACCCCTGGCGCTTGCCCAGAACCAGCGCCGCGGCCAGCGCGGCAATGCCCGCGTTGATGTGCACGACGGTGCCGCCCGCAAAGTCCAGTGCGCCCATCTTGCCGGCGCCGAGGAAGCCGCCGCCCCAGACCCAGTGCGCGACCGGGTCATACACCAGGGTCGACCACAGCAGCATGAGGATGCAGAACGGCCCGAACTTCATGCGTTCGGCAAACGCACCGACGATCAGCGCCGGCGTGATGACGGCGAACATCATCTGGAACGCCATGAAGGCGGTGTGCGGGATGGTGGGCGCGTAGCTTGACGGTGCGGCGCCCACGCCATTCAGGCCGAACCACTCGAGGTTCCCGATGAGCCCGTGCACGTCCGGGCCGAACGCCAGGCTGTACCCGAACAGCACCCACTGCACGCTGATCAGGCACAGGACCATGAAGCACTGCATCAGGATGGACAGTACGTTCTTGCGCCGAACCAGGCCGCCGTAGAAGAACGCCAGGGCCGGCGTCATCATCATGACCATGGCCGCGCCGAGCAGCACCCAGGCGGTGTCGCCGGTGTTGATCGTGGCCTCGGGGGTGACCGCAACCACGGGTGCGGCGTCCTGTGCCATGGCGGACAGCCCCGCCAATAAGGCTGCGGGCAGTGCGACCCGTGTCAGCGCAACGCGGGTGGAGCTGACAAGTGCTTCTCTCATGATTCCGGACTCCTTTTGACTGGACGTTGCGTCGGTGCTCATGCTATCCCTGATGTGTTTTGCCGAATTTGCGGATCGGGATCAACCCGATCTGGCCTTGTGGACTCAACGAACAACCGCCGATATAGCCAAGGATGTGCCAACACCACGATAAGAATCGGTAAATTAGTGGAGGATAACAAATTACAAATGTACATGTCGCCGCTTTATCGAGGGGCGCACGGAAGACCAGCGGTACATAAATGTTATTGCATTGCCAAATAGATACAATAAGGTATCGTATTGTTCTCGCTGCCGACGGGGGGGGCGTGGAGTGAAGAGAAACGACCTGTGCGGGTGAATCCCGAGAGCGAAAAGGGCCCGCCATGGTCGCCAGGATGCACCCGTTCGTAGTGGGCTTCCCGCTTGGCAAGCGGGACGGAACCACGTGGAGCGCCACGAGCCCATCTGGCGTGTCACGGCGAAGTCTCTGAACGAAGCCGGGCGTGTGGCGGCGCCGAGTGCGAAGTCCATGAGGTTCTTCATCATGATGTTCGACGCGTTTTTGGCGCGGGTGAGCCCGGTCTCGACCATGGCAAACCCCGCCTGCATGAAGAACACCAGCAAGGCCGCGACCAGCGTCCATACGATGTTCAATGAGGTCTGCGTGGCGGCCACGCTCGTCTTCAGTTCCTCCACCGGGGCGGAGGCCGGGGCCACCAACTCCTCCGCCCCGGCCACTGCAGGCAGCCCTGCCAGCAGGAGGATCGCGAGAAGCGCGATCGTCGGCCAGGGCCACCGACCCGTCGCCGGGTATCTCCCGATGTCGACGTCTCTCCCCAGGGGGACAGGGGGCAGGGCCCCGGCCCTGCCGAGAGCTGTTGCGGTGTTGACGACTGAGTTCATGGGTATGCGTTCTCCTTGGTTGTTGCGTCGGCGGCACATCTGTGATGCCCCGCGTTTCGAATCAGTAGCAGAGAGAGATCCCGACTCCGCCCACGATGACGCCGGACTCGGCGTAGGTCTCATCCGCCGCCTCGCGGACATCGTGGTTCAGGAAGTCGGAGTACCGGAGATAGCCCGACACACTGCACCAGTCGGTCACCGCGTACGTCAGCGTCGAGGCGAGTTGCACGTCGGAGAGTGCGGACTTCTTCAACCCGCCCATGTAGAACTCGTGGTACTCGCGGTCGCCCCAGCCGGCGTTCGCGCCCAGGGTCAGGCCGAGTTGCTCCGTGATGCTGAAGGTGTGGCTGACGCCGAGATTTGCGTACCAACCGTCGCACTCGTCGATGTCTCGGTACACGCTCAACGTGGGGGCCAGAAGGATCTCCGAGAGCTTGACCGTTCCGAATAATTCACGCGTGTTGTCGTACGGCGTGCCCGGGAACGTGTACTCAATGATGCCGCCGGTCAGGTCCAGGCCCTTGAGCGGCGTGAACGTGTAACTGCCGGTGTAGTCCACCTCCTGCAGCCGCCACTCCTCGCCGTTCACCTCGTGGATGTCGGTCGCGTCCACCGAACCCCAGACGTTGAGACTCAGGCCCTTGTACGAGAGCGTGACGCCGGGCTGCACGACCGGGTCGTCGTTCAGAAGCTGCCCGCGCCAGGCATAGTCGGTCAGAACGTCGGTGGTGACGGCCACGTCGACGGGGATCGCCTTCTCCGCGGGTTCGGCGAACGTCGTGGTGGCGACGACGGCTGCGACGGTGCACAGCCCGGTGGTGATGCGCTTCAGGTACTCAGTCATGGGACGTACTCCTTGTCGTTGTCTGCGTTTCCGTTCTGGTTCACGACGTCCTGCAGGGAACGTGTGTTGCGGCGACCGTTCGGCAGGTCTTGCTTCCGCGAACGGTTCCACCACAGCCGTTATGATGCCAAACCACGAATGACGAATCGTAAGTAATTAGTAACAAACTAGTTAAATATGTATAACCATATCATAACGCCCCATCGCTAATCGACAAATAGACACAAGACTGTATCGAATATTCAAATAGACACATGTTTGTATCTGATGGTTTGTGCGACGGCAAGCGGGGGCGCCGGGCGGCGGCGCAGAGTGACCCGCGAGTAACATGGGAGTCGCGGGTGGAACGACTGCGTGCTGGCCCAGGCGTGAGACCCCCGTGGCCTTGTGCCACGGGTGAATCGGGTTCGCCCGCCAAACGTGCGTGTCCCCCCTCTCTTCCCATTTCCCCGTCCGCCGCCGGCGGACGGGGAAATGGGAAGAGAGGGAACGAGGTGCGGCAAAGCAGCCAATGACCCCGTTCACCTGCCACACGAGGTGGCAGGGGTCTGTGTTCCCCCCTAGCTCGAGATGCTGGAGGAAGGGAAGTAGCGTGTGGGGGGCAGTGATCGGTCGTCAGTGACCGGTGTGTTCGGGACCGAGAACAGCGCGAGCGAAATCTGCAGAATCAGGCCCGCCGCGAGGCGTCTTGGATCCTCGCGGGACGACTTGGCGTGGCGCTGATCCGATCGGCGCGGACTACTTCGTGAGTTCGAGGATGCCGGCGTTGCCGACCTCCCAGGTGCAGGCGGCGGTGCCTTGCCACATGAGCCAGAGGTCGTCGGCGGTCTTGCGCACGCTGAGGTTGAAGCCGAGTTTCGTGTGCTTGGCGGGATCGACCCCGATCGAGGCGAAGGGGATACGCCACTCCGCGGTCCAGCGTTTCGAGTCGACGATTTTCGCTTTGTACTCGACGCCTTCGGCGGCGCGCTTGGTGGCGGCGTCGGACGCGCCGGCTTCCGCGGTTGTCTCGAAGTGTCCGGACGGGTAACCTCGCAGCACGAGGATCGGCGCATCCTTGCCGGCCCCGGGATTGCGGACGGCGAGTTCCATGGCATCGTCCTGCCCCCACTGGTTGCCGGGCCGCAGCGGGAACTTGGGATTGACGTTGTGGTCTGCGGCCACGTACAGGGCGGTGTCGTCCCAGGCGAGCCAGGCGCTGCTGGGCGGCGAGGATTTCTCGCCTTGGATGCCCTGTTCGACGACCATGGTCGTGGCGGCGTTGGGGGTCCCCCATTCGGCGGCGTCGATGGCGCCGTCGACGGTCACGGGCTTCTGCAGGCGCAGGACCTTGAACACGACCAGGTTTTTGCGCTCGGCCCGGGCTTGTGCGGGCGGCGGGGCCGCCATGGGGCGGACTTCGCTCACGACCGGCCACGAGGCGCGGTCCGGGCTCTGCAGCAGCCCGATCTCTTTGAGAGGGATGGGGTTGAATCCAAGTTTCAGGGCGGGCGACTCGGGTTTGAGCTCGAAATTCAGGTTGGCGGCGTCCACGAACAGCGGGTCCTGGTCGAGCAGGTTGTCGGTGAAGGTGATCAGGGGCTTGGCTTTGCCCTCGAAGTCGCCCCAGCGGCCGCCGACGCAGATGTTGCGGGCAATGACGTTGCCCTTGGGCGCCATGGGGTCGTCGGTGAGCAGCGTGAGCATCTGCGGGTAGCGCTCGCTCCACGGCGGGGTCTGGTAGGGGACTTCCTTGAGGCCGTTGCGCATGCCGTCTTCGCCGCGGCCGGCCCAGCCGAGGCCGCGCGCGTCGACGTGCGTGGCCGGCACGCAGTCGACGAAGATGTTGTTCTCGATGGTGCAGTCGCGGCCGCCGCCGATCATGGCGGCACGGGTGACCTTGTAGAAGACATTGCCGTAGATGAGCGCGGACGAGAACTGGTCGTCGAGGTAGACCCCGACGCAGCCGCGGCCTTCGAAGCCGTTGATGTGGTGGAAGTAGTTGTTGCGGATGACGTGGCCGCGCATGGTCCAGTTGCGGCCGGTGTAGATGGCGCCGGCGTCGTTCGACTCGTAGCAGACGCTGTGGATCTCGTTGAACTCGATCACGTGGTCGTTGCCGCCGAAGCCCATGGCCATGTGCGGCGCATTGTCGATCAGGTTGTGCGAGGCGCGGTTGCCGACGCCGTGCAGGGTGATGCCGGGGTTGTAGACCCGGTTCAGGCGTGCGAAGTGGTGCACGTGGTTGTTCTCGGCGAACAAGCCGGCGGGTGTCAGTGTCTTGCGGTCGCCGCCGCTCAGGTGGATGCCGCCGCCGGCCGTCTCGTAAACGTCGCAGCCGATGACGCCGTGGCCCTTGCCCGAGGCGCTGACCGCCGAGCCGCCGGTGTTGCGAATGACGCAGCCAATGACGCGCATGTCGCTGCCGCCGCCGATTTCGATCGCCGTGGAGCGGGTGGCCTCGACGATGAAGCCGCGGAAGGTCACGAAGCTGGTGTCCTTGGTGCCGATGATCCGGGGCGCGATCGAAATCAGGGCCTTGCCCTGGTCGATGGGCGCAGGCGGCCAGAAGTAGAGAATGCCCGTGTCGTGGTCCAGGTAGAACTCGCCGGGCGCGTCAAGTTCGCAGAGTATGTTGAACGCGTAGTACCACTGGTTCTTGCGGTAGCCGTACGTGTGGTAGGGCGGGGGTAGCGTGATGACCTTCTTCTCCGTGTCGATCGATTCGATGCGCTGTCGCTGCTCGGCCCAGTCCCAGAACCAGTAGCCGTGCAGCCAGGGGTCCTTTTCGCCGATCCAGCGCGAGGGACGGTCGCCGTCGTAGGTGAACTTGGGCAGCTTGTCGCCTGGGATGCCGTGGATGCGGTGCGGTGCGCCGCCGACCACGTCGATGATGCGGGTGAAGCCCTCGTTGGGCCAGCGTGCCAGCCCCATCGGCTTGTCCTGGAAGAACAGTTCGAGGCGCTTGCCGCCGGTCGCGACGTCGCCGAAGTCGGTGACCCCAGCCGCCTTGAGATCGGCCTGCAGCACGTTGGGCCGGGCCGCCGCGTCGAGGCGCTGGAGCACCGCCGCGTCGGTCACCGGCTGGAAGTTCGTGACCTGCTTGCCGCCGACCAGGCGCACTTCCGCGCCGGGCTTGGCGCGGTAGACGATCGGCGCCTCGGCGGTGCCGGAGTCCTCGGCCGTCAGTTCGAACGGTTTCGCGAACTCGTACACGCCGGCCGCCAACTCGACAGAGACGCCACCGGCGGGCAACGCGCCGGCCGCCTTCTTGAGCTTGCGGACCTCGTCGCGCGCCCGGGCGAGCGACGCGAACGGCCCGTCGTTATCCTTCGGTTCGGCCACGGTCCCGGACCAGGCATCATTTCCGTTCGGGGCGACGTACAAGCTCAAGGGATCGGCGACGGCTTCAGTCATGAGTCCAACTCCCGCAACGAGTCCCAGAAACCGAGAATGCCAGGTTCGCTTCGCCGTGTTGTTCTGCACTGCCGCTCTCCTTCTCGGATGCCTCTGCTGCTCAACGGATATGTCCCCGACGACCGTGGGATCAGTCGGGCGGCCAGAGACTCTCCCGGGTGATTCGCTTTTCGATGACTTGCCCCGAAACACCGAAGGTGCGTGACAGGGCACCGGCGACGTACTCGCGGGCCGCATCGCCGGAAAGGTCCCATTCGGTGAATCCTGCCGTCTCGGCACCTCTCGCAACCCGCTGAAGCTCAGCCTGCAGTCGCTCCCGAGGCACCAGGAGACGGCCCGCAAATTCGTAGGCGTGCTGCTCCATGTAACTCCATTGGTCCTCAGGGACACGCTGGACAAAGTCGATCCAGTCATCCACGGAGTTGTGCGAGATTCCGCGGTAGACGTCTGCGTGCAGGATAAGATGCCCCAGTTCGTGCGCTATGGAGAAGCGGACTCGGTTGACCATGCGGTCATCCATGTAGTCGCTGCTGTCCACTATGATGGTGGTAAGGTCGCCACGCAGGAGTGCGACAACATCGCCCGCGCTCTGGAGCGACGGGAGCGGCTCCAATCGGAGACCCAGTTCCCAGAGCATCTCCTCGACTTCGACGGGGACACCCCCGGTCGGCCAGTGAAGGGCACGGATTCGGTCGGCCTCCGCCCACGCCTTTTCGCGCGGGATGAACGGCGCTTTGAACTGCTCGGGAACGAGTCTCACACGCCGCCCTTCCTGATTTTCTCCGCGATCTCGCGCATTTCGTCAGGGGACGGCTTCTGTCCACGCAACGTGCGGAAGAAGACAGGGAGAGCCTTGACCAATTCGGCGTCGGCCATGATATCGGCGGGTACGATGCCTTGATCCACGGCGGCGAGATCAAAGAAAGTGTACCAATCGTCAGTCCCTTCCCGCAGGTCCAGGGCCGCCGCATAGCGCTCCAGAATGTCGCGACTCTTGGGCGGAGGCACCAGCCCCCGCTCCATGCGGCTGATGTTGGCCGGATCGGCGCCGGCGCGTTTGCAGAACTCTCGCAGGGTCAACCGATTGCGTTGACGGAGCGCTTCGACGAAACCCCCAAGTCGCTCTCTTCCTGGTTCAGGCATGGCCGTATCCTCCCTGGTGTTGTACAAAACATACAACACGGGGCCGCAAACGGCAAGGCCTAACGCGGATTTCACCGATCCGGCCACCCTCACCGGGACTTGCGGGGTCAGCGTTCATGGTGCGGACTTCGCGCAGCGGAAGCCGAGGTAGGTGTGGGCGAAATCCGGGAAGGGCCGGAACCGGGCGGCGGCGTGCGCGATGTGCGGTTCGCCGGTCCAGCTCCCGCCTTTGGCGACGCGGCGTTCGGCGGAGTTCGCATCTTCGCGGCCGTCGGCGGCGACGTAGGGCAGGGGCATGAACAGGCTGCTGGTCCACTCCCAGACGTTGCCGGCCATGTCGAGGCAGCCGCAGGGCGAAGCACCGTCCGGGTAGCTGCCGACCGCCACGATCCGATCCTGGCCGAAGCTCATCTTCTTGGAGTCCAGATCGGCTCCCCACGGGAACTTGCGTCCGTCCGGGCCGCGCGCGGCCTTTTCCCATTCCGCCTCCGTGGGCAGGCGCTTGCCGGCCCACTGCGCGTAGGCGGTGGCGCCGTACCAGGTGACGTTGGCCATGGGGAACTTTTCTTTGCCCGACTTGGGCTTCCACTCGTCGTTCACCTGCTCGATCGACAGGTACTGCGGCAGCCCGAGGTAGTTGCGTCCGGCCGTATCCTTCGTGGCCTTGACGGCGTTGAGGAACTGCACGTACTGCGCCGTGGTCACTTCGCACTTGTCCATGAAGAAGTCCGGCAGTGTCAGCTTGTTTTCCGGCGCCTCGGCCTTGTCTTCGTCAAGGGCTTTGCCGCTGCTGCCCATGGTGAACTCGCCGGCCGGGACCAGGACCATATCGGGGGGCGGCGCGGCGGTGGCGGCATCCTGGGCACGGGTCGGCGCCCCGGGGACCGCGGACAACAAGGCGGCCGTGATGCAGGCGCAGGCGACAGTCGAGAGTGGACGCATATAAGGACCCCTTTCCGAATCGGAACAACCTCAATCCTGGCGGATGACCCATGAACTTAATGCCGCCGGTGCGCGCGGTCAAGGGCTGGCTTGAGCACGCGGCAATGCGTCAGCGCCTCCCGGGCGGAAGACCGCCCGATCATGTGTGGGCGTTACTCCCTAATTCGTTTGGGGCGTTCTGGCAAAGTGGCGGGACCGGCTCGGTCCCGCAGCCGCGGGAGCGAGCCGCTCCCGCTACTTTGGCCATCCACCGCCCAACCGTGCAC
>MHBL01000497.1 GCA_001803235.1 Lentisphaerae bacterium RIFOXYA12_64_32 | reverse complement strand
CGGCTCGCTCCCGCGGGTGCCGGAGCGAGCCGCTCCGGCCACTTTCCCGGGCCCCGCGAGCAACCATGGGCGAAGCCGTAAAGGAATCGGCCACAGGGCTCCGCCGACGGTGCTGGAAGGCGGGTTCTCCGTAACCCACCGCCCCCGGTTACGGAGAACCGGGGTTCCAAGTCGAACACGTCCGCATGGCGTGTCGATTCTTTCACACCTTCTACGGCCTCACGGCACGGCGCTACTTTGGTTCGCCGAGCAACCGGCCCTTGGCCATGCTGAGACGCCGCGTCGCGTAGCGCGCGGCGCGTTCGTCATGCGTGGCGGCGATGACCGTCCCGCCGTGCTGCACAAACTCGCCAAGGCGCGTCATCACGATCTCGGCATTCTGCGCGTCCAGATTTCCGGTCGGCTCGTCCGCCAGGAGGATGCCGGGCTGGTTCAACAGCGCCCGGGCCAGCGCGGTGCGCTGCCGCTCGCCGGTGCTGAGCATAGCCGGCAGGTGCTCCGCGCGCTCCGTCAGGCCGAACCGAGACAGCAGTTCCCGCGCGCGTTCGCGTGCATTCACATCCGGCAACGCCAACGCCGGAACCAGGATGTTATCCAGGACGTTCAGGTACGGGACCAGGTGGAACTGCTGAAACACGAAACCGATGTGCCGCGCCCGAAAGAGACAACGCGGCTCGGGCGACATGCCATAGGGTGACTCACCTTCGATCTGCACCGTGCCCGACGTCGGCCGCAGCAGCGTCCCCAGCACCAGGAGCAGAGTCGTCTTGCCGCAACCGCTCGGCCCGTGCACAAGAACGAACTCGCCCTTGTCGACTGACAACGACAACCCGGCCAGCGCCTGAACGGCACCAGCGGGCGCGGCAAAGGTCATGTTCACATCTGTCAGTTCGATGCGCACGAACGGTCATTCCTTCCTATGGGAATGCAGACTGCAGGCGCGAACAGTCTTGGTGACTCAGTGACTCCGTGACGCAGTGACCCACGACACCCGACACTCGACACCCATTACGACAACCATGTTGGTCGAAAGGCGCCGCCAAGGCGACTACAGTCTCTACTCCTCTCTAAGAATCACGGCGGGGTCCTGCTGCGCGGCCAGCAGTGCCGGGATCCAGGCCGCCAGCACGCTCAGCACCGGCCCCGCCACCAGTGCCAGAACAACGTACATGCCGCGGAAAGGTACTTGTGTGACAATCGCCTGCGCGGCCCCGGCATCCAGCGGCCCTGACAGTCGTGACGCCGCCAGGAATCCGGCCGCACAACCGACTGCGCCGCCGATCATTCCCATTGCCAACGCTTTGCTCAGGAACAGGGTCAGGATCTGCCCGCTGCGCACGCCCACGGCACGCAGCACGCCGACCTCGGGAGCGCGATCCCGCGCATTGCCCAGCATCAGCAGGAAGATCAGCACGGCCGCCGCAGCCATGGCCAAGGGCACGAGAATAGCGGCGAGTCGCTCGCGTTCCGCCCGCATGCGGGCACGGTGCGCCTCGTCACGTGCGATGGACGCCGTTGCTTCGGCCGCAACCTTGCGCCGGGCCTCGGCGCGCGCCAGGGCCTCCGAACCGCGTTCGATCAACTGCGTGTCCGGCAGGATGCGGCCAATCTCATCACGCACCTTGGGCAGGTCGGACCAGGCACACGCGCACTCGAGCGCCAAAATGGCGTTGATCCGGCCCTTCTTGTCGAGCAGTTCCTGCGCTTCGGCCAAGTGAATCCAGGCGGTGATGTCATCCTTGTTCCCACGCATGGTGTAGCAGTTGCTGACCGTGAAGTCGCGCCCCATCAACGTCAGTGTGTCGCCGCGCTTCAGCCCCAGACTGTCGTGCAACTCGTAACCGAGGACAATGCTGCCGGGTGCCACGGGGTCGACCATGGCCTTCTTCGTGCCCGCGGACGGCAACTCACCGCGCGTTCCCACCAGGATGATGGTTCGTTTCTGCTCTGGCCAACGGATCTTCTGCTGCAGGACCGGCAGCAGGTGCTGAATGGTCACGATCTTCGCCTTGCTTAGCTGCTCGACGTACGCCTCCGGCATGGTCGCGGCAGCAAAATCGTCGGCATACCAGTCGTTGAGTTGCTGATCCGCCGGGAGAATGACCACGTTGAACCCCAGGTTCAACATGGCCTTGCGCATGTCGTCCTCGAGCCGGTCCATGTTCTGCTTCGTTTCCGCCTGCTTGGCCTCGATCAGACGCGCGGTGCGCACGTCGTGGGCGTCGAGCAGGGCCAGGGCCCCGACCAGCGACCCGATGGCCACCAGCACGGACCCGGTCGCCAGCGCAAATCCGAGCTTGCGGTGCAATATCTCGCGGAGAACCAGATGCCACAAACTCATCGGCGACACTCCAGCGGGACGGGAACGGACCCAACGGACCCAACGGACGGGACCGCCACCTCACCCACCTCACCCACCCACCTCACCCACCCACTCACCCACTCACCCACGCTCTCTTCACCCCTGCCCCTTGCGGCGCAACGCCAGGGTCACCCCCGCAACCACGAGACATCCGAGGACCACCAACAGGACGACATTCCGGAGCAGTTTCCCGGCCACGGGGACATCATCCGCAACGGCCGGCGGCGGGTCGGCAGGAGGCGGAACCGAGACGGCACTAGCGGGGGCCGGTGCTTCCGGCATGACGCCGGTCAACGGCGGCAACGCTTCATCGAGAAGCAGGCTGCCCGCCAGCAACCCCTCCCAGTCCACTGCCATCAGCAGATCCACGCCGGGATTCAACTCCTTGACCTGGCACGAGCACGCCCCTGCCAGGAAGTACGTGATACTGCGGACCACGTCCACGGTGAACTCCTCGCCCGTGACCGGCCCCAACATGCGCCCGCGGCCGAACACGGCGAACGCCACCGGTTCCTTGACCTCTTTTCCTGGCGCCTGCAGCAAGGCTTTCAGGATCGCGACCAGCATGTCCTCGGCGGGATCATTCTGTGACACGCGGCAAACGGAGAAGGCCATCAGCAGCGGCACGCCGGGCGCGACCGGTCGATCGCCGGGAAACAGCATTGGGTCATCCGTCTCCTTCTCGTCGGGCAGTGCCAGTTCCTTCTCGAGAGCCTTCAGTTCGCTCTCCAGCAATGTGACTGCCGCGGTATCCTTGGCCGCGTCTCCGCTCTCCAGCACCAGCCAGACCGCCGCGTCCCCCTGCAGCAGTCGGCGCGCCAGTTCGCGCCGCACCGGCGAGTCCAGAAGCCGCTGTGCGCGCGGCATGTCGAGCGGCCCCGACCAGACGACGCCCTTGCCCTCTTGTTCCGCCGGGCCACCCCCGAAACCACCCATAGCCGGCGGCGCCAGGATCGTCACGCCAGGCACGGACGCCGGGACCGGAACGGGCGGTTGCCGCGGGTTCTGCCCCGCTTTCGGTTCCGCCGCCAGGTCCCACACGTCCACGATCACATTGGCGGGACGCTCAACGGCCCCTGCCGCGTTCTGCAGCAACTCGACCACCGGCGCATCCGCCGGCCCGAGCGGACCGCGATGAAACACGACCGCAGCATAGGAATCCGGCGCCCAGCGCTCCAGCGCGTAGCGGAACACGGGCACCTGGCAGGCGTGCACGCCGGCATTGAAGAACACGAGCACGCACCAGAAGCTAGAGAATCGCCTCATTGCAGACTCCGCACTGATCACCCTAAGGTCCTTCGCAAGGAGTGACTCGCTCGACCGCGCCTGGGTCGCTCTGCCGAACATTTCCGATCCCCACGGGGCCGAACCCGGTCAGCCACCCAATGGACCGGCTACACCAGCCCATTCAGCGGGTACTTGCCATACTCGAAGAACCCCGAATATAGCGCCTCAACGTTCCCAAAGGGCACGTCCACCCCCACTTTACGTGAAGCGTCAGTGGCGGGTGGAACGACGGCGCGCTGGCGCCCTGCTCGGGTCGTTTCCCTCTACCTTCACTGCCGCGCCAGCCAACGGATCATCGCGTCGAATACGGTCTTCTCAAATCCGGACAAATCGTTGGTATAACCATAGTAACATCCGGAAAAGACGACCCGGCCTTTGCCGATTTCGGCGACGACATACACGGGGTCTCCGAACGTGTTCTTGATGACCACCGTGCCCTGCGGCCCGGGCTTGAAGATCATGTGGTCGCGGAACTCGGTCGGGAACTCCTGCCCCTTGGCGACCGCGCCCACCGACGCGTGCGGCTCTGAAACCGCCAGGTTCGTGTCCACGACGTGGCGTCCGGCCTCGGCCTTGTTCTTCGGAACGTCGCGTTGCGCCACCTCGGGGAACATGCTCTCCATGTACCAGGCCGTGTCGTGTCCGAGGAGCAATCCGCCGCCCTGCTCGACATAGGCCCGCAGGTTGCGTGAGATCTCACTGTCCGCCGGCAATTCGAGGTTGAAGTTCTGCAGCACGACAACGTTCAACTGCTTCAGGTACTCGACCGACATGCCCTCGACCTTGTGGACCTCGAACGTCCCATCCTTGCCGAGCGTCTCGACCATCCGGTCCTTCATCCCGTACCAGCCGAGTTGCGGCTTGTCCGTCTTGCGCTCTATCGTCGTCTTGCCCAGTCGCTCCGCCGCCGCCCGCGGCAGGTGCTGCAAATCGAACTTGCCCGCCGCAATTTCCGCGTTGGCACGCTGGAACCACTGGAAATACACACCGTGGTCCTCCGGGGTGTACTTCGGCCCTTCGTAGAAGATCCAGTACCCGTCCGACAGGTGCGAGATCATGCTGGCATTCTTGCCGCTGAACTCCGGGTCGGCGCCCGGACAAACGGGATCAATCCCGCCGCAGTAGAAATGCGGCGCACCTTTCAGTCGCGCCACCGCCATGCCCTTCGCGAGAAGCGTCCGGTTCGCTTCCAGCGCCTTGCCCTCCTCCATGAACTCCGAAGGCCGACCGTACATCCACGGGTCCGCGAGAATCAGCGGCGCCTGCGGCGTCGCCCACTCGGGGTAAACCGCCTCGGTCATGAACGGCGTGCCGGGCGCCGGGTAAATGGTGAACTGCATTTTGGGATCAATGGCATCGACCTGCTGCCGCAACTTGCGGCAACGCGCGCGCCACGAGTCGATCTGGAAGCTGCGAAACGCCTCGAACTGCCCGTTCTTGACCAGCCACGGGTGCCGCTCCGCCGGCGGCAGGTCCGGCATCTGGATGCCCTTGGCGACGGCGAACTCCTTCAGAATCTTGGTGTCGTACGACAGGTCGTAGCAGTTGTCGACCTTATTCGGCGAGTAGTTCTCATAGTCAAGAAACGGCCCGATGAACGCCGGGACGTCGGCGGAAATCTTCGCGTGGCCGAGGACCAGTTCGGTCGTCCAGTCCCAGAACTCGTCCGAGTTCGGACTGCACAGTTCCTGCTCGGTCCCGTCCTGCCACACCATCTTCACGTCGCCCTTGGCGACGAGCGTGCCGCGCATCCACGCCATGTAATAGAGACCGTACTCCTGCGCCAGCAACGCCTGCTCGCGGCAGGTCTTCAGCTCGTCACCGCCCCGACGTGGGGAGATGACGTTGAACCCTGCCGCCTGGGTCTCCTTCATGTGGTCTGCCGTGAAAACCCATTTGTTGGCACCAGACATGACCTTGTCGACCAGGATGCGGTACTTATCCGTCTTCCCGAGCGCCTCGCGCGGCGGCAGCGGCTCCGCCGCCATCGCCACCCCGCCAACAACGAGAATCAACGCTGCAATACGACCTGTGTTCATTTCTTCCTCCTTGCCGAAGACAAAGACTAGAGACAAAGACTAGAGACAAAGATCTGGAGACAAAGATCTGGAGACAAAGATCTGGAGACAAAGATCTGGAGACAAAGATCTGAGACAAAGATCTGAGACAAAGACCCGTACTCCGGTCTCCCCATCTTCGTCTCTCCGTCTTCGTCTCTCCGCCCAGTCCGTTCTTCCGTCCCATGCCAAGCTTGGCACTACCATTCCGTTCTCCGCGTTCTCCGGCGATGTGCCGATTCCGCCCTGCCGTTCTCCAATCTAGCCCGAAATCGGCGCATGTCAGCGGGATGGCCGCTTTTTCGGGTTGTTGACATCAGGCTCTTGGGCGCTTAAGGTACGGGTCATTACGCACAAGTGACACCCCAGAGGCACTCCCCCGCGCCTCGCCATCCTGGACACCCTGAGGTCCCTTATAAGGCAGGTCGTTTTCTTTCGACCTGTGCAAGCACCGGATCGAGTCCGGTCACCTTCCGACCGTACCGCGGGCGGCCCTCCGCCCGCTTCACGGCACACACGTAGCGCAAGGTTCGGAGGGCGGGCGGAGGGCCGCCCGCGGTACGGTCAGTCAGGGGAGGCCGTCTAGGCTGGCACCGCGACCTACCCGGCCTCACTCTGCTTGCACAGGTCGTTTTTTTTTGCTTGATTCGGTAATGCTCTAAGTATGTCTGAAAATGGACAATCAGGGACCGGCAAGACCCCGTTGCTGGCGTTGTCGGTGACGGCTCTCGGTGTCGTGTACGGCGACATCGGAACCAGCCCGCTGTACGCTCTGCGGATTTGCTTCTCGGGCAGCGGCATCCCGACGACGCCCGAAAACGTCCTCGGTGTGCTGTCACTCATCTGCTGGGCCCTGACCGGATTGATCACCGTCAAGTACCTTCTCCTCGTGCTGCGTGCGGACAATCACGGGGAAGGCGGCATTTTGGCGCTCATGGCCCTGGTGCGTGGCGAAACAAACGCCCCAACCCCCGCACAACCCAAGCGTATCGGCGTCGTCATGCTGCTCGGGTTACTGGGCGCCGCACTGCTCTACGGCGACGGCCTGATCACCCCGGCCATATCCGTCCTGAGTGCCGTCGAAGGGCTGGAGGTGGCGACGCCGAAATTCGCACACTGGGTCGTGCCGGTGTCCCTGCTCATCCTCGTGGGGCTGTTCTCGGTGCAACGCCACGGGACCCAGAGAGTCGGGGCGGTATTCGGGCCGGTCATGCTGGTCTGGTTCCTGGTCCTGGCGGTGCTCGGAATCCGGTCGATTGCACACACACCACAGGTGCTGGCGGCACTCAACCCGTGGTACGCGGTGGAGTTCATGGTCCACAACCGGTGGCAAGGATTCGTCATCATGGGCGCCGTCTTCCTGGTCATCACCGGCGGTGAAGACCTCTACTTGGACATGGGGCATCTAGGGCGGCTCCCCATTCGCCTCGGCTGGTTCAGTCTTGTGTTGCCGGCGTTGCTGCTGAACTACTTCGGTCAAGGCGCATTGCTCCTGAGGAGCCCCGAGTCACTCGACAGCCTGTTCTACCGCTTGACCCCGCACACGCCATGGGCGCTCTACCCCATGGTGGCCCTGGCCACCGTCGCCACCGTCATTGCGTCGCAGGCGGTCATCTCCGGCGCGTTCTCGCTGACCCGTCAGGCCACACAACTCGGGTTCTGCCCCCGCACAACGATCATCCACACCTCCGACGAAACCATCGGCCAGGTCTACCTGCCCGCCGTAAACGGAATCCTCCTCGTCGGGACTGTGACGTTGGTGCTGGGGTTCCAGCATTCCGACAACCTCGCCGGCGCCTACGGCCTGGCCGTGTCCGCGGCCATGCTGGTCACCTCGCTCATGCTGCCGATCGCCATGGTCCGGCGCTGGCACTGGCACCCCGCCGGCGTGGTCCTGATCATGCTGCCGATCTGGGCCATGGACCTGCTGTTCTTCTCCTCCAACCTGCTCAAGTTCGCACACGGCGGCTGGGTGGGCATCTCGGTCGCCGTACTGGTCTTGACCCTGATGCTGACCTGGGACCGCGGGCGTCAGATCCTGGCACGCCGCTTCGCCGGGGAAACCATCGCCGTGGACGTGTTTGTCGACGACGTGGCGACCAGCAAACCCCTGCGGGTCCCTGGCGTCGCCGTGTTTCTGACCGGCAACGCACAAGGCATCCCCCGCATTCTGCTGCACAACTTCAAGCACAACAAGGTGATCCACGAGAAGGTAATCCTGCTGACGGTGCTAACCGAATCGGTCCCGCGAGTCCCGGACGCGGAACGGGTCACGTTCAAGGAACTGCCACAGGGCTTCTATGTGATGACGGCGCGCTACGGGTTCAGCGAAGACCCGGATGTCCCCGCCATCCTGGGCCGGGTTTCCAGCCCAACCCTCGAACTCGACCCTATGAGGATCACGTTCTTCCTGGGCCGCGAGACACTCATCATCACCGGCCAGCGCACGATGTGGCGCTGGCGCAAACATCTTTTCTGGTTCCTGTCGCGGAACTCCCGCGACGCCTCCAAGTTCTTCCGCATCCCGCCCAACCGCGTCATTGAGATCGGTATCCAGGTCGAGTTGTAACCCCGCCATCTCGCCGTAATGCGTCAGCGCCCCTCGGGCGCTGACGCTGCCCGATCATACCAACCTGTTACTCCGGCAATTCCGTCTGAGTACCGCCTTTCAGGCGGAAGTGGCAGCGACGCTTCAGCGAGCGGCCCACGGCGCCGCCAAACGTGTACGTGCCGACGCGCCGGGACACGCGCCGCAACGCGAACATCCCCACCGCGAGTAACATGGGGGTCGCGGGTGAAACGACGGTGTGCTGGCCCATGTGTGAGACCCCCGTGGCCTTGTGCCACGGGTGAATCAGGTTCACCCGCCAAACGCAGGCGCCCCTCTCTCTCTTCCCTTTCCCCCGTCCGCCGGCGGCGGACGGGGGAAAGACATCTGAGGCGGTCC
>MHBL01000496.1 GCA_001803235.1 Lentisphaerae bacterium RIFOXYA12_64_32 | reverse complement strand
TTGTAAGAGTTCAGCCCTCTGCAACGCCCCCGATACCGGGAAGCGCAGGCAGCTCTCCAGTTCGCATGTAGTCACGTAGCGCCGCAACCATCACCGCGAGGGGATCATGACCGCGGAGTTTCAACGTCCGGTACACGCTCATCAGCACCGATTGCGTCGCCGCACCACGCGCGCTGCGGTTCGATTGGCTGTTCTTGCGCAGCACCACCGCGGGCCGGATCTGCCGTTCGGCGTGGTTGTTCTCGAACGGGACCTCCTGGTAGTCCAGGAACGTGAAGATGCTGTCCCGGTACTTGCTCAGGCGGTTAGCCAGCCGTTGCGCATCGCCGTCGTCGTAAGTCCCCTCGGCCAACTCGATCAGGCGGCAGTCGAGGCGGTGGCTGCGGGCGCGGTAAGCGTCAGGTGTGAAATCCGGGCGCTTCCGCAAGCGGATGCCGTCCCTCAGCAAGCGCCGCAGCTTCTTGGCGAAGGCCAGCCAGACGGCTGTCTGGTTGTGTTGGTCCACCTTCTCCAGCTCGCGCAGCAGGTGGACCAGACAGCACTGGTGATCCCCGACGGTCAAGGAGTCGTACGGTGCCCAGAAGTCCCGGACCAGGACCCCGTCGAAGGCCTCGAGGAAGAACTTCTGCAGGGCCGGACTGCCCCGGCTGCGGTCCACCAGGTAGAAGCAGGTCTTTTGGCTGGTGAAACACCACAGCCAGTGGGTCGCCCCCTGGACCCGCCAGCCGGTCTCGTCGGCGTGCAGGACCGCCGACTCCCGGGCGTCGGCGGCGATCTGCTGGTACCAGGCCTCGAGAATGTGCGCCAGGCGCTGCCAGATGGCGACCATGCCGCCCGGACTGAGGCGCGTCTGCAGGTGGCAGCCCATGATGTCGACGATCTGGTCGATGGTCACCCCCAGACCGTAGTGCAGCCACGCGGTCAAGGCCACCGCCCGATGGCCGATCGTCGCCTGGGGCAACGCGTCGGGCACGACCGGCTCGACGTGCTTCCTGCAGCCTGGGCAATAGTCGCGGTGGATCGTGTGCTCGGTGGCCTCGGGCCGGATCGCCTCCGGAATGTCGACAATGATCCGGGTGCGTGGGCGTTGGCAGCGCTGCAAGGGGCCGCCGCAATCCGGACAGACGGCCAACCGATGTTCTTCATGGCGGTCGATCTGAACCGGGGACGGGCGACAATGGCCCGGGTGCCCGGGCTTGGCTCCGGGCTTGCCTTTGCGCTTGCGGGCCGGCGGCTTGGTGTAAACGGGGATCTGGCCCGACGGGGTGGCCGGGTCCGGGCCCTTGGCCCCGGCCAGGGACGCTTCAAGCGTCGCGATGCGCTGCGCCATCGCGATCCAGGCGAAAGCGCCCAGGACCAGGTCGAACCTTGCCGCCCGTTTGGCCTGCTCTGGAGTCAGCCTGCCATGCAAGGCGGCGCTGATGATGTCCTGGGCCTCGGCATCCGTGCCGTGAGGAAAATCCATGACGGCAGGTTTACTGGAATCCGGAGAGAGCGGCAAGGGGAAAATCGTCAGCTATTCGGTGGGCGGCGTTGCAGGGGGCTGAACTCTTACGCTTCAAGAACCGGTAGGTCTCCTCGCACTTCCACCGAGTAAGATACACATCACCAACCCACACGGCATGCTCCCGGTCGGGTGATGGCCCAACGTTGGTCAAAAGTATGATTGGCTCTTTTCCAAAACCATGAATCACGACCAACCACAGCTGTATCTCGGGACGCTCCGGCATGCGGATTGGCAACGTGCCCAAGCGAAGTGTGTACGTGCGCCGGCAACCCTCCTTCTCGATTTCGACTTCGCGCTCGATCTCCGTCCGGCAACGCCGGACCGCAGTGGCTACGGCATATCGCCGCTGACCCGAAAGCAACACGTGACGGTCTCCACGCTCCCGCACCACGAAGCGTATCCCCTTGTCCAGCAAGGGAATCAGGATCTCCCG
>MHBL01000495.1 GCA_001803235.1 Lentisphaerae bacterium RIFOXYA12_64_32 | reverse complement strand
AGTTTCACCTTGGTATGACCGGGCGGTACGCCGCCCGGGAGGCGCTGACGCATTACCGACCCTCCGCGGGGGCGACTGGACAGCCGCCCGCTCCAAGGCTAGCATATCGGAACTGGAGTTCGAGGTGCTCTGTCACGGGATACGATCGGGTTCGCTTTCCGCCAATTTCGTGCCTGCCATCACCGAGGGCAGGTTCGCCATTTCCTTGTCGGGCGCGAGGTGAGAGCAAGGGAACGAAAGCACCTCTGGCAGTGCGATTGCATCGGCCTGTGCCGCCGCCCGTGGTTCGACGTCCGCCAACGGCAAACAGTAAAGGGAGGGTATGATGAAACCTGTTGGTGAGATACTGTGGTCGGAGCGTACCCGTGACGAGTTCGCCGCGCTGGCTGAACGCGGCGCCGTGGTGATCGTGCCTGTCGGGTCCGTGGAGCAGCACGGGTTGGCGCTGCCGGTGAACACCGACAATCGCGAAGTCGAGTGGGTGGCCCAGGAGGCGGCACGTCGCGCCGAGGGCCCGGTGCTGGTCACGCCCGCCATGCCGTTTGGCATCTCGCCGCATCACATGATGTACCCGGGCGGCACCATCACACTTCGCGTCGAGACGTTGCTGCGCGTGCTCGCCGAGGTGTGCGAGTCGATTGTCCAGCCCGGGTCGTGAAGTGGTGGGTATCCCGACGTATACGGTACGGAGCTAAAGCCCACTCCCGGCCAGCATGACGGGGAGAACGCCTTGCAGATTGCCACAGGTCCGCAATTGGAGTCGGTGAGCACCTTTGTTCTCGTGACCCTGAAGGAGACAACATGAACCTCCCACCAAAGGAATTCGTTCGGGTCATACCGGACAGGCTGCACGGTTTCATCCGTGAGATGATGGAGAAGGCCGGCATGCCGGGAGACGACGTCCGGCTGCTGGCCGACCTGCTGGTGGCCGCGGACCTGCGCGGCGTGCACAGCCATGGAATCGCACAAGTCCCCCGCTATGCCAACGAACTTCGCCGCAAGGCGATCAACGCCAGCCCGCAGATCAGGATTCTGCGCGAGACGGAAACTACGGCCGTCCTGGACGGCGATGGCGGGCTGGGTTACTTCCCGGCGTTTCGCGCCGCGCACCTGGTCGTCGAGAAAGCCAAGGCCTACGGGGTGGGCATCGCCACGACGCGGAATCACGGCCACTATGGCTCCGCGGGCCACTACTCGCGGATCGCCAGCAACGCCGACTGCATCGGCATCTCCGCGTCGGAGGTTCGGTGCATGCCCGCGCCTGAGCGGGGATGCGTGCTCAACGCCACGTGCTATCCCCCGGTCAGTTTCGCGATACCCGCCGGGGATCAGCCGCCGATCGTGGCCGACATGGCCCTGTCCTTCATGTGCGTCACGGAGGACAACTTCGCGGACCTCTTTTCCAGAATGCCGGACGCATTCTTCAAGCTTCTCGGCCTGTGCGCGGTGGTGCACTCGCTTGGCGCCATACTGCCGGGACTGTTCAACGACGAGAGCGGCGCCGCCGGACAACCCAGGTACGAGGATGCGAACCAAGGCGCTTTCATCGTCGCCATCGATGTTTCCCGGTTCCTGCCCCTCGACGAATTCAAGCGTCAGGTGGACCGCTTTGTGGCCGCGGCCCGGACGATGGAGCCCTTCCCAGGTTGCGGGCGGGCGGAACTGGCCGGCGGACTCGAATGGCAGCGCGAGAAAGACTACGCCAGGGACGGAATCCCCGTGAGTCTGCAAAGCCTTGCCGAACTCAATGCTGCCGCCGCTGAGTGCGGAGTCGCGAAACTCGAATGCAGCAAACCCAAACCATTGTCCAGCCGTTGACAGGCGTCGGCGCGCCGGCCGCAGGCTTGAGGTCCGGCGTCAGCGGCTCCCGGGTGGCGTACCGCCCAGTCATGCCAAGGTGAAGCGGGCAACGACGCTTCCAGAGCCCGCGAGGACGCGGGCGTTCCAGCCGGCAGGTACGGGGGTCACATCTCATCCAGCGGATAGATGGGGCGCCTGATTCGCTCATAGGTGAAGGTGCTCAGATCCGTTGACGAGAACCCGGGGGTCGCACTCAGAACGTAGCTGTAGACGTCGGGCGGGTAAGCCACCCGGAAGGCAAACCCGCCCTTGCACACGCTCATTCGGTACGTCTCAGGCCGGACACCCATCGCCTGCGGATGGTCGAGCGTGTTCGGCCCGACCGCAACCGCATTGAGCAGCAGCGTGACGCCGCCGACCTCGAGCCGCGCCGAACGAAACATCCTGTTCGGGTCTGAGACGCGGCTGACCCTGCCCGTGACCCGAACGGGCGGTCCGTACAAGGGGTGGGATTTTCCCCCGACGTCCAGAGTCACCGTTGCCCCCACGCCGGCATGTGCCGCGCGCTCCGCCGCCTCAGGGTCCCAAATCTGCGCGAACGCCGTGTCGACTCCCTGCCTGAGTATCTCGGCAAGAAGCGCGGTCCCATCACCTGGTGTGCCGGCGCCGATGTTGTCGCCGCCGTCGGAGATGGCGACAGGCGGCGTACCGGAATTCATGGCCAACCGCACCGCGTCGCCGGCGTCCGGCAAGTGCACCCAGTACTCCCTGCGATGCGCGAACATCAGGTCGCCGAGTTCGTCGGCCATTCTCTGCGCCAGACCCTGGTCGGTATCGGCGGTAACCACCACCCCGACACCTGCCTCCGGCACATCCTGCTGCATGAACCCCTGAGCCGGACAGGCGAGCAGCACCCCGGGTACAGTGCGTTCCATCTCGCAGGCTCGTTCGTAGGTCAGTTGCATCGGCATGTCCTGGGGCAGGATATTCAGCGGCGGCCCGATCAGAAGCGGCGGCTTGGCAAGCGCTGTGACCGGCTTGATTTCACCCCGCAACGTCCGCAACAGCAACCGGGCTGCCTCGCGACCGCGATCCGGCATGTCGGTATGTGGATAGCAGCGGTAAACGCTGACGATGTCTGCATTCCGGACCATGAGCGGGGTCAAGGTCGCGTGCATGTCCAGCGTCACTGCGATGGGAATTCCCGGGCCGACTTGGCGGCGGACTCGTTCGAGGAGCGTGCCTTCCCCGTCCAGATGGCTCTCGGTCACCATGGCGCCGTGGAGATCAAGATACACGGCATCCGCCTCGACACGCGCCAGCGTCTCGTGCAGGAGGCCCGCGACGTCATTGAACGCCGTGTCGGTCACGATGCCGCCCGGCCTGGCTGCCGCACTCACCGAGCCCAGCAGTTCCACCTCACCGCCGTGCTGCCCTATGACCTCGGCAAAGCCGCTGATGCAGCCGTGCGGGTTTCCGGCCACCGCATGGGCGCCGCACCGGATGTCACGCCGGAATATGTCCGCGCCGGTTGGAACCGGGTTGAACGTATTCGTCTCGTGGGAAAAACCGCCGACCAGAATCCGCTTCATGGGGAACGGCTCCTTGACGTGACGGCGACGGTTGTGCAACTATTCAGGGATTTCGCCGAGCGTGCTGGAATCAAGGTTCCGGTGTTCGGGTTGGGCACTTGGTCGAAGGGTGACGCCATCAATGGCATTTCTTTCCCGACCACTGAACACCTGGCCGCCACGGGTCTGCTGTCACGCCGACTTCACCATGGCGGCATTCACAGAATGCCGTACTTTCTGAACGTCGCGACCACACTCGCCCCGGACCGCAATTCTTCGCGGACGGTACTCTCCCCTTTCACTTTCTCCCAAGCCTTGGCAACCACTTCGGCTACGATGTCCTGCGGCACCACCACGATGCCGTCCACATCGCCGAAAACCAGGTCGCCCGGACACACCCGCACCCCACCGCAGGTGACAGGAACGTCTCGCGCCGTGCCATCCACGCGCCCGAGGGAGTCATACGGCGTAAGCCCGGCGGCGAAGGTCGGAAAATTCAGAGCCACGATCTCCTGGTAGTCGCGGACGCCGCCGTCCGTGATGACGCCGGCGGCTTTTCGACCGACCGCGGCATTGCTCAGCAGCCCGCCCCAGAAGGCGACGAGGTCCTTGGCATTACACTGGGCGACGATCACCTGTCCCTCTTTGAGATCGTCAATCAGTTCCATTTCGAGTTGATACGGCCGGGCCGGGACGTCGGTCACTGCGTCCAGGCGGAGGGTGACCGCCTCACCCCAGGTTTTCATGGCGGGGACCAGCGGCCGGATTCGCGGCTCCAGGCACTGGCGGCGGACATTCATTGAATCCAATACGTCCATGAGCACGGCGCTGTAACACTTCGCGAGCCGATGGTTATACTTGCGGTACTTCATGGTGTGTCTCCGGAAGGGTTCAGGTGCAATGCGCGCATTCGTCGTACGACTTGAATAGAACCTTTACCCTGGATGCGCGACGGAGTCAAGGGCTGCCGAGGTCTTTTGCGCGGGCCGCTGCGGGAATCGCAACGGGCGCAGAGGACTCGCGGGCGAGGCGGACGTTGGCACCGGGACCAAGTCTGATGGGTTGTCCCCGCTTCGCTCCTGCTCAGCTGGAACGTCGCGATTCCGGTCTTGGTCTTCGTCGGCAGTTCGGCTATCTTGACTTCGTGTTGAGGATTTGCACCCCATGAGTTTACGCCCTCGCTGCGGACACAAGAGCCAAGCCCTGGCCGTCGTGACCCCGCACAGCGTTTGCCTTCGGCCGCCGAACCGGGTATCGTTCCGTGGTATCGTTCCGTCAGTGCCGTTGGTTCCAGCGTTTCGATCGGGCAAGACGAGGTCAACGGCACGGTGCGCGTCAACAGACTTTGCCACCCTGAGAGGTTCGAAGCAGAATGATGACCACGATGGCCGCTTCGCAGTCCGCGCCGCCGCCAGGCTGGGCGTTGGCCCAGCGTCTGCTCATGGACAGGATGAACGAGGTGGCGCCGGTTTTTCAAGAGCGCTACACGCGGCATGACGGCACGTTCGTCTGGCGCCGGGCCTGGCCCGGCATGGACGGCTCCGACGACGGCTACGAAAGCTACCACAACTGGCCTTTGTTCTATGCCCTCGGCGGCAGTGCTGACGTGCACCGCCGCAGCCGCTTCCTCTGGGATGCGGTGACTCGGCAGTTCACCGCGTACGGTCAGGTCTGGCGCGAGTTCGATGCATACTACGACTGGATGCACCACGGCGAGAGTTCGATCTATCTTTACTACTTCGGCCTTGCCGACCCGACGGTCGACGCCGACCGGGAACGCGCCCTGCGTTTCGCGCACATGTACACGGGCGACGACCCGGAAGCGCCGAACTGGGACGCCGCCCGGCGGCTGATGCGCTCGCCCATCACCGGCAGCAGAGGGCCGCGCCTCGAGAACTCCTGGGACGACTGGGCCACGCACCGTGCCGTCCTCGCGCGCTACCCGGCGCCGTTTGAGGACATCCCCGGCGTCACGGGCCCGATCGCCGACTGGAACGATGACAAGGTCTATGCGGAAATCCTGCGCCTGCTGAACGCCCGGCAGATGCGCGGAGACGTGCCGCTGAATCTCACCGCGACCAGCCTGGTCACGCACGCTTTCGCCCACACGGGCGACGATCGCTACCGGCGCTGGGTCCTCGACTACCTCGAAGCCTGGGCCGAGCGCATTGCCGCCAACGGCGGGCTCTGTCCCGACAATGTCGGTCCGAACGGCCGCATCGGCGAACTCATGGACGGGAAGTGGTGGGGTGGCTACTACGGCTGGCGCTGGCCGCACGGCTTCATGAGCATTATCCAGCCCCTGACCATTGCCGCCATGAACGCGGTGCTGCTGACCGGTGACATGCGATATCTCGATATCCCGCGCGGGCAGCTTGACCGCATGGTCGAACTGGGGCGCACGGAGGCCGGCAAACGGCTGATCCCGACGCGCCACACGGACCAGGGCTGGACCAAGTATGAGCCGCTGCGGCCCGAGTTCCCGCTGCAACTCTGGTACATGTCACAGGATCCGCACGACGCAGCGCGCCTCGAGCTTTTCCCGGAACGGCAAACGGACTGGAAGCGTGTGTTGCCGGGGCGTGGCAAGGGTGACGACATTCACATCGCGCCCTGGTACTGGTACATCCACGGCGAGGCGCCCGATTACCCGCAGCAGATTCTGGACACGCAGTGGGCCGAAACGGTCCGGCGTCTGGACCTGATGGCGCACGACAACAGCGACCCCGAGACCTGGGACGTGCACCACTGGCAGCAGATCAACCCGGTCTGCACTGAGGCGCTGGTGCAGTTGACCTGCGGCGGCCCGCAGATCATCTACCACGGCGGGTTGCTGCACGTGCGCCTGCGCTACTTCGACCGCGACGCGCGACGGCCGGGCCTGCCGCCCGACGTGGGGGCATTGGTCAGCCGTTTGGACGCAGACAGTACGACCGTGACTCTGGTCAACACCAGCATGTTGCACGAGCGACACATGATCCTGCAGTCCGGCGCGTTTGGCGAGCACGAGTTCACGGAGGTGCAGGAGGTCGCAGACGGTGGTGTGCCGGCGGACGGGACGGTGCCGGTGCGGGTCAACGCGCGGCACTTCAACGTGGTGCTGCCGCCGGGCCGGACGCTGACTCTGCGTCTGGGCCTGCGCCGCTATGTGCACGCACCCAGCTACGCCCAGCCCGTGTGAGGGCACGGCCGCTCCCCCGGCGTCTTTTCACTTCCCCGCGCTGAAGCCGCCGTCGATGAGGAAGGCGGTGCCGGTGATGAACGCGGCTTCGTCGCTGGCCAGGTAGAGGGCGGCAGCGGCAATCTCCTCGGGCTTGCCCATCCGTCCGACCGCCTGGGTCGCCGCCATTTCCCGATACGCCGCGGCCGGATCCGGATACTCCTTGAGCCGCGCCTGAACGAAGGGGGTTTCCACGCGCCCCGGGCAGATGCAGTTCACGCGGATGCCGGCGAGCGCGTGATCGAGGGCCATGCTCTTGGTCAGGCCCACGACCGCAAACTTCGTGGTGCAGTACGCCAACCGATCCCGGACCCCGACCACGCCGCCGACGGAGGCGAGGTTGATGATGACACCGGACCGGCGCGCTACCATGCCGGGCAGGAACGCCTTGGTGACGTTGAACATGCCGCGCACGTTGACCGCGTAGAGGCGGTCCATATCGTCGCCCGTCGTGGTCAGCATGGTGCCGACGTGGCCAATCCCCGCATTGTTGATCAGAATGTCCAGGCTGCCTACACGCTCGACGGCGGCAAGGCAGTCGGCCTCCTTGGTGACCTCGAGCGGCAGGAATTCGGCCCGGCCGTTGGCGGCTCGGATGCGGGCGACGGTCTCGCCGCCCGTTTTCGGGTCCCTGTCCGTCACAAAAACCTGTGCGTTGGCTCGTGCGAAGGTCTCGGCAATCGCCGCGCCGATCCCTGAGCCGGCGCCGGTAACCAAGACGGTCTTGTTCGTGAGATCGAATGGCATGGGTGTACTCCGTTCGCTGAGATCGCAACCCGGGAACGCCGGCACTAGACCCCGTTGCTGAAGGGGCGGGGATCGGCCTGCAAGGCCGATCTACAGCCGATCGCGAGCTTGCGTTCGTCGCTGTAGTGGCCGCGTTGTACGCGGCTCTGAGCTCCAGCAGCAGGGTCTAGATACGGTTCACCTTTCCGCGATACAGTACAGGCTCTTGTTGCCGCGTATGAAGAGTTCGTTGCCGGCCACGGCCGGTGACGCGATGATGCCGTCGTCGAGCTTGTTACTCGCCAGCAACTCGAACTGCGGCGACGACAAGACTCGACACGGCAAACGCCAGGAGGCGGGGCTGTAGATTCACGATGACGTGTCTCCTTTCGTCCGTCGCGCTCAGCCGAGATTGAACCGCCAGGCGCCGCCGCAGAACTGGCGCGTAATGGCGACCCCGCCGTAGCGCCGTGCGTTGACGGCGAACTTGGCCAGCATGCCGGTAACTTCGCGTTCACTGCCGGGGGCCCCGATCGCTTTGGCCGCCTGCTTGGCGCTGCCCGACCAGCCGCCCTTCTGCGTCGCGATCCAGTGCTGCAGTTTCAGGTTGATGTCGTTGATCTCTTTGCTGGCGAGCTTGTATGCCTGCACGCCGGGTTGGTGGAAGGCGTTGATGTGGATGAGTTCGGCATACACGGCCACGACGCGCTCGTACAGTGCGATCAGCATGCCGAGCGTGAAGGCGTCGAGGTCCTCGGTGACGACCTCGATGACCTGGCGGTGCTTGCGGCGCAGCGCGTTGGCCAGGCCGTCCTTGAACGCGTGCAGGTAATCGCCCATGCTCAGACCCTCGGCGAAAGCGATCTGGCGGGTGTCCTTCAAGATCTCGATGAAGGTGACGAAGAAGTCGTCGCGGCCATCGTTGAGCTGCTGGATGTAGGCGTGCGCGTCGGTGCCGCCCTTGTTGCCGAACACGTTCAGGCCCTGGTGCACCACCTTGCCGTCGAGGTCGAGTTCCTTGCCGAGGCTCTCCATGACGAGCTGCTGCAGGTACTTGCCGAGCAGAACGAGACGGTCAGAGTAGGGGACGATGACCATGTTGCGGTCGCCGCGGCCCTTGCCGGCGACGTGCCAGGCCACGGCCAGTTGGTAGGCGGGGTTCTGCGCGATGTCCGCCGCGCGCGTGAGTTCGTCCATGTGGCGAGCGCCGTTGACGAAGTGCGCGAAGTCGATGCCGGCCAAGGCTGCGGGAACGTGGCCGACAATGTTGGTTTCGCTGGTGCGGCCGCCGATCGAGTCGGCCATGGGGAAGATTTTCAGCCAGTTCTTCTCTCGCGCCTCCTTGTCCAGCTTGCTGCCGGGCATGGTGATGGCCACGGCGTGATCCGCAAAGTTGAGGCCTTTCGCCTGGTACGAGCGCCCCAGAGCCAGCATGTTGTTCAAGGTTTCCTGCGTGCCGCCGGACTTCGAGATGGTCAGGACCAGGGCGCGGGCGAGGTCCACGGCCGCCTCGACGTCGGCGACCCCGGACGCGTCCGTGTTGTCGAGGAAGTACATCTTGGCGTAGCCGCGGCGCGCCTGGACGCTGAGTTCGTTCCAGTACGGGCCGTTTACCGCCCACTGCAGGAGTTGCGGGCCGAGCGCTGAACCGCCGATCCCGTTGACGATGACCGCCTCGACCGGCGGCCGGCCGGCGGGCGCCAGGGCGTTGCCACGGACCTGTTCGGCGAACGCCTGCACGTCACGGAACAATTCCGAATCGACGTACGTGAGGCGGTCGGAGAAGTGCGTGACCTTGCGGTTCTCGTCCGGGTTCTTGATGGCGCCCGCTTCGAGTTGCTGCATCTCGGCATGGGCGCGTTGGATCGGGGCAGGTTGCCCGTCCGCGGTCGGCTGGACAAGCCTGGCGACTGCGGCGGGCGGGAGTCTCATCCCCGAGAGGTCGAGCGTGAACCGCGTCTTGGGGTCGACAAAGCCGAACTTGGTCTTGGGGGCGGTGGTCATGTTGATCGTTTCCGTGCTCTGTTGTGAGTTAATGTTAAGGGCGCGAGACTCGTCCTGACCGGAGCGGAGAATAGCCTGGACGGCCCGGGGGGCCTCGCCCTCCATCGCTTCACGTCGAGGGTCGGGGCTGTAGGGCGAGGCGCCTCCCGAGCCGTCCACCGTCGGCGGACGTCGCTCCGACACCCGCGGGAGCGAGCCGCTCCCGCCACTTTGGCCATCTACCGCCCAACCGTCCACCCGCGACTGACGCATTACGGGCAAATCGGGCTTCTCCTTGCCTTTCGTCGAAACCGGGATTAGTATACCTTATAGACCCATGCATATGCGGAGTGCGCAACCCCGGAATATACTGCGGTTCGGCATTTCCGCACGTGCTGAGGTTCGGCAAGGGCTCGACTCCTGCCTTTGGGCAGGGAGTGAGGTTCTGTTTCTCGAGTTCGCGAACGGGTGCGACGGACGCAGAAAGGGAAGCACGGCGCAGTGCGAGGCAGCATTCCATTCCTGGCTGTCACCTTGGCTTTGACGGTGTTCCTGACGTCCCTGGTTCTGGAGAGTCGGGACAACCGGAGCCACCGGGCCAACATTCATTTCGGTACATCGGACACAGGTCCCGCCGGAACGCAGGCTTTGCTCGCGAACTCCGGACTTGGGCCGAGACTGATGAGCGAGCCGTCCAGACTTGCGGCCTCCCTGAGCAGCGCCCGGGCCGACGATCTTCTGGCGCAGGCGTGGAGCTTCTACGATTCCGGCAACTATCAGGGCGCCTTGGAGTTGGTGCGGGTTGCGGCCCGTACAGATCCAGTGAACCCCACCGTCCTGGAGGCCCTCGGAACGGTCCATTTCAGTCTGCAGGACTACCCTGAAGCCGAGGCCTACCTCACGCGCCTGCTGGAGGCTAAACCGGCCATGGACGACGTGTCGCGAATGCGTTTGGCCGTGGCGCAGATGCGACAACGGAAGTATCAGCCAGCCCTGCAACACCTGCAGGCAGTGGCGGACCGGGCCCCGGGCGATGGCGCCGTAAACTTCGCTCTGGCCTGCGTCTTCGCCAGCCTCAACCGGACCGAAGCGGCCCTGGACTGCCTCGACCTCGCCTACGCCCAACTGGGTTTCGGCCTTCTGGCCCACATCTCCGATCCGCAGTTGGACAGCCTGCGCGGGAGCGAGCGTTTCCATGCGATCCTGCGCGCCGCCCGAGTTGGTACCACGGTCGCCGATGCGTCCTCGATCCGTCCTCAGCAGGGCTCCCTGCCGCAATGAGTTCCATCCGTATCTTGCCGCAAGAAGTAGCGAATCGGATCGCTGCCGGCGAAGTCATCGAACGCCCCGCCTCCGTGGTCAAGGAACTGGTCGAGAATGCGTTGGACGCCGGGGCGCGGCGCATCGTGATTCAGGTGGCGCAGGGCGGGCGTCGTCTGATCCAGGTCTCTGACGACGGCTCCGGCATGGACCGCGATGACGCGATGCTCTGCCTCGAGGCGCATGCCACCAGCAAGATCCACGAATCCGCCGACATCGACTGCATCCGCACGCTGGGGTTCCGCGGTGAGGCCCTGCCGAGCATCGCGTCGGTGAGCCGATTTCAACTCCAGACCCGGCGGCACGAAGCCAACTCCGGCACCGAGGTGCTGGTGGAAAACGGCAGCCTGCGCGATGTTCGCGAATGCGGTTGCGCACCGGGTACGAACGTGCGCGTCTCGCACCTGTTCGCCAATCTGCCCGCCCGCCGCAAGTTCCTGCAGAGCGTTGAGACCGAAAACGCACATGTTCACGAAACCGTGCTGCTGCAGGCCCTGTCGCATCCCGGGACGGCATTCGATCTGAACCTGGACGACCGCGAAGTCCTGCACGTGGCGGGGACGGAAGACACGGCCAGCCGCCTCGGTATGCTGATGGGACGAGACGTGCTGGCCGCGACTATTCCGGTCGACTACGAGGAAGGCGGCATCCGGGTCACGGGCTTTGCCGCGAAGCCCGGACTGACCCGGTCCTCGCGGCGGGAGCAGCGCGTCTTCGTCAACGGTCGTCCGGCTGCGGCGGACAGCGTGTACTTCGGTATTCGAGACGCGTACCACACCATGGTCATGAAAGGCCGGTACCCACCCGTGGTCCTGCACCTGGAACTGGCGCCGGAGCGGGTGGATGTCAACGTGCACCCGGCAAAGCGCGAGGTCCGATTCCGTGAGGACCGGCTGGTCGGGCAAGTGGTGGCTGCGGCTCTGCGACGTGCTTTGCGCGAGTTGGCCGGCGAAATGGTCGCCGTGCCCCAGCCGCCGCTGGCGGCGGGCCGGAGCGGGGGCCGGTTCCCGGACCTGCAGTTGACCGCCGGACCGGAGCAGCCGAGCCTGCCGTTGGCGCCGGCCCTGACCGGATGGCCTTCCCTCGCCGGGGTGGTTCCAGGCCCTGCGCCGGTTGCCGCACCGCCAACGGTCGCGGCGGACGCCACGGCTCCGGACGGGCCACCCCCGGCCGGGAGTGAGCGCGCAGGACCGGCCCCTGAGGAGGATGTTTCGGCCCAGGCTGACCCCGGGACCGCGGCGGCGCTCACTGGGCGCGCGGTCCGTGGCTCGGCCGGCGAATCCCGCCCGGACGCGGCCACACCGCCGGCACGCGGCGTTTCCCCGTCCGCGGCCACGCGGGAGGAGATCCGGGGCCTGCGCGTCCTCGGGACCTTGAACCAGCTCTATGTGGTGGCCGAGGGGAGCAGCGGCTTGGTGCTCATTGACCAGCATGCCGCGCATGAGCGGATCCTTTTCGAACGGATTCTACGCGCCGCGCGCGAGGCGGACGGGCAGCAGCAACCGTTGCTGCTCGCGGTGACGGTCGACCTCGGACCGGAGGATGCCGCGTTTCTGAGCCGGCACATCGAACACTTTCAGCGCCTGGGGTTCGGCTTGGAGCCGTTTGGCGGCAACACCTTCCTGGTCACTGGCGTCCCGGTTCATTTCCCCTCGGTGAACGTGGGCGGACTGCTGCGCGACATCCTGGACGAACTGCGGCGCAGTCCGACCGGGGCGCCGCGTCCGGACGAAGTGCGGATTGCGCAGTCCGCCTGTAAGCACGCCGTGAAGAACGAGCGCACCTTGGCCGACAAGGAACTCCGGCAATTGCTGGACGAACTGGCGCGCGCCGAGATGCCGTATACCTGTCCTCATGGTCGACCGGTCATGATCAACCTGCCGCACGCCGAGATCGAGCGGCGGTTCGGGCGCCAGGTGTAGCCGTGGCGGCGCGCACCGCAGCCGTAATGCGTCAGCGCCCCCCGGGCGGCAGACCGCCCGATCATGTGTTGGTGTTACTCGCTTCTGTTCCGGGCGTTCTGGCAAAGTGGCGGGAGCGGCTCGCTCCCGCAGGTGCCGGAGCGAGCCGCTCCGG
>MHBL01000494.1 GCA_001803235.1 Lentisphaerae bacterium RIFOXYA12_64_32 | reverse complement strand
CTTTAGGCGTCAGCCCAAGTCAGACTTCGACCTTATCTCCACCCGCGACTGACGCATTACGGGGGGGGGGTGGCCAAAAAATGCAGTTTGCCAAACCGGCGGCACGGCTTATCTTCGTGTCACGCGGGCTTGCCCCCCAGCCACCTGCCCCGTCCCGAAAAATCCGTGAATCGGAATCCTCCCCTCGTTTGGGCAGGGCCTTGAGAGTCGAGTGACCGGCAACGGGCAATGGGAATCCACGCATGAGCACACCACAAACCGCAGTGAGAAAGAGGGCCACCCTCCTTTCCTACGCCATCATCTTCCTGCCCTTCATCCTGATCGCCTGGCTGCATCTGGTCACGCTCCTGCTATCCACGTTCGTCTCTTACTACATCCTGACCAAGCTACGGTTTGGCAAGCGCCTGGGCAAGAAGCCTGCGGTCGCCGTCTTCCTGATCCTGCTGCTGGCCGTAAGCTACGGCATCACGGTCTTCACCAACCAGACCATCGCCAGCCTGCCCGAGATCGCCGACCGGGCCATCCCGTCGGTCCTCCAGTGGGCGGAGCGGTTCCAGGTGCCGCTGCCGTTCACGGACTTCGAGAGTCTCAAGCAGGTCGCCCGGGAAACCCTCAGCAACCAAACGAACTATCTCCGCAAAGTGGCCGGACTTGCAGGTGCGGCAGTGATGCACCTCACCTTGGGGCTCATCGGCTGTGTCGTGGCGGTCAATCTCTTCCTCAACAGCCGCCTGGAACTCGACCGCCCACCGAGCTCGGCGCCGGACAACCTCTATTCCCTGGTCTGTGACGAGATTGCGCAACGATTCGTGACCTTCTACAACAGCTTCACGACCGTCATCGGCGCACAGCTGATCATCTCGACCATCAACACCTGCCTGACTGCCTGCTTTGTTCTGTTGGTCGGCTACCCGCACCCCGTAGTGATCATCGGAACCACGTTCCTGTGCGGGCTGCTGCCCGTCATCGGCAACCTGATCAGCAACTCCATCATCGTCTGTATCGGATTCGAAGTCTCCGCAGGAATGGCCATGCTGGCGCTCCTGTACCTGGTCGTGATCCACAAACTCGAGTATTTCCTCAACAGCAAGATCATCGGCGATCGCATCCGCAACCCGCTGTGGCTCACCCTGCTCGGCCTGCTCTTGGGCGAACGACTCATGGGCATCCCCGGCATGATCCTCGCACCTGTCGTCCTGCACTACGTCAAGACCGAGACGTCACGGATCGCCGTGCCGGATGAAACACCGACGTCCGCACCCTGACGGACGCGTGCGGGCCGGCATCCCTGCACGCACCGGGACACCCCCGGCGCCTGAACGCCCAGACTCGCCAGCGATTTCCATGCAATGCGTCGCGAACCGTCCCCCTGTGACGCGCTACATTTCCATCGTTTCACGCTTTGACATACTAATAAACATGTGTATATTGTCTATCGGAGTGAGAGCAGAGAGAACGGGAGGCATCCCGCGGGGGCTATCCCGGAATCAAGTGTGCTTTGCCAGGCGGGACAGCAGACCATGAAGACCATCTCAGTACGGCTCGGAAAACAGCATTACGACATCCTGATCGGGTGGAACCTGCTGCGGGAAGACGTGGCACGCAGCGCGTTGCGCCAGCATCTCAAGGGCCGGCGAGCGGAGATCGTCAGGGATACGAATGTCAAAGCCATTGAGGGCACCGACGTGTTTGGGATCGTGACGCACGCTGAAGCCGCGATCATCGGCTACGCCGACTTCCCGGCCGGTGAGGCGTCCAAGACCCTCGCCACTGTGGAAACGCTGTACCGCAACGCCGCGTCTCGCGGCGTGGACCGGCAGACCGTCGTTCTCGCCCTCGGTGGCGGCGTCGTAGGGGACGTGGCCGGGTTCTTCGCGGCCACGTTCCTGCGCGGCATCGGGCTGGTCCAGGTGCCGACGACACTCCTGGCGCTGGTCGACAGCAGCGTGGGCGGCAAGGTCGGCGTCGACCTGCCAGAGGGCAAGAACCTGGTGGGGGCATTCTATCAACCGCTGCTGGTGCTGGGGAATCTGTCGTTCCTCCGCACCCTGCCGGCGCGCGAACTGCGCTGCGGCCTGGCGGAAGTCGTCAAGTACGGCGTCATTCTGGACGCGGATCTGTTCGCCACGCTCGAGCAGCAGGCCAACGCCCTGCCCCGGCTCGAGCCGCAGCTCACGGAGGATGTCGTGGCGCGCTGCTGCCAGCTCAAGGCGGACATCGTCGCCGAGGACCCGCACGAGAAGGGCCGGCGCGCCATCCTGAACTACGGCCACACCTTCGGGCACGCGCTCGAGACCCTGAGCGGCTACACGCGCTTCAGCCATGGCGAGGCAGTCGCCATCGGTATGGGCATGGCCGCCGACCTGGCGGTGAAACTCGGCCGGGCCGCACCCGACGTGGCAATCCGCCAGGACCGGCTGCTCGAACAACTCGGCCTGCCCGCTCGCGTGCCGCCCGACGTGCAGGTCACGCCCGACTCGATCCTCCAAGCCATGTACCGCGACAAGAAAGTCAGCGGCGGCAAACTCCGGCTGGTCCTGCCGTCCACGATCGGCGCCGTTGCCGTCGTGGAGTGCCAGGACACGCAACCGGTCCTCGACGTGATCGGAGGTCGCCTTGGATAACCGCGAAGCGTACCTGGTCCTCAGCCTGCTGCCCGGCATCGGCCCGGTCCGGGTCAACCAGCTCCTGACCCTGTTCGGTGAACCGCGCGCCATTCTCAGCGCCAAGCCGGCGGAACTGGCGCGCGTGCCCGGCATTGGGGCCGCGTTGTCCGACGTCGTGGGCAACTGGTCCAAACACTGCGATCTGGCACAAGAGCAACGCACCATGGAGCAGGCCGGCGTGCAGTTCGTCTGCCGCGGCGACGAGGACTACCCGCCGCTGCTGCGCCAGATCCACGACCCGCCGCTCGGGCTGTACGTGCGCGGCAACGCGCACGTCTTCCGCAACCTGCAAGCGGCCATTGCCGTGGTCGGGTCGCGCCACACCACCCACTACGGTGTCAAGATGGCCGAAAGCCTGGCCACCGCCGCCGCCGTGACCGGATGGACCGTCGTCTCCGGCCTGGCACGGGGCATTGATGCCGCCGCACACCTGGCCACGCTAGACGCGCACGGCATCACCGTGGCGGTCCTGGGCAGCGGCCTGGCGCACATCTACCCGCAGGAAAACGTGCCGCTGTCCCGCCGCATTGCCGCCGAAGGCGGGGCGGTGGTATCCGAGTTCCCCATGCTGTTCCCGCCTGACAAGCGCACGTTCCCGATGCGGAACCGGATCATCTCGGGAATGTGCCGGGGCTGCATTGTGGTCGAGGCCGGCGACCGCAGTGGTTCGCTGATCACCGCGAACCAAGCGCTGGACCAGAACCGACAGGTATTCGCCGTGCCCGGTCGCGTCGACTCCGCGCAGTCGCGCGGCTGTCACCGGCTCATCAAGGAGGGCGCCAAACTGGTCGAGACGTTCCAAGATGTCCTCGAGGAGTTCGTCGTCCTGCCAGGGCTCCAGGCGGTACCGCTCAGTCAGGAATCGCGCCCGGAATCGAGCTTGCACGCCGGGGAGATTGGACCGGCCGACTTGCAATTGTCCGATCTAGAGCGTAAAATTATATCTTTTTTGGGCGATCAGGAGGTCACCATCGACGCGGTGGTGGCCGGCGCCGACGAGCCCCCGGCCAAAGTCCTGGGTGCGATCGTCGCACTGGAAATGCGCCGCCTGATACGACAACTCCCGGGAAAACGTGTCGTGCGGTATACGGGAGCCGTCACCGGCTGACCCATTGCCACCGCCGGAGATTCGGTCTGCAAGGCCAACGCTGCAGGCAAGGCAAGGCCCTTGGCGACCGCGTTTTACGCGGCCGTGGCGGGTTCCGCAAGACGTCTTGTTGAGTTGCTTGGGCTGGACTGAGTCGTTGTGAACAACTTTCTAAGGTATATATGAGCAAGTCACTGGTCATTGTCGAGTCGCCGATGAAAGCGCGTACCATTGGCCGTTTCCTGGCCCGGGACATGCGCGTGCTCGCATCCATGGGTCACATCCGTGACCTGCCCGAATCCTCGCTGGGCGTGGACGTCGGCGACCGGTTCAACCCGGTCTATGTCCTGACGACCAACGGCCAGCGCGTCGCCAAGGAACTGCGTAAGGCCGCGGAAGGCGTTGACCATATCTACCTGGCCACTGACCCGGACCGCGAGGGCGAGGCCATCGCCTGGCACATCCGCGAGGTCATCGGCGACAACACCAAGGCTACGTTCCACCGTGTGCAGTTCCACGAGATCACCCGCAGCGCCATAGCCGCGGCCTTCGATGCGCCCGGAAAACTGGACGACAACAAGGTCTGCGCACAGCAGGCACGGCGCGTCCTGGACCGGCTGGTCGGCTATCAGGTCAGCCCGTTGCTGTGGAAGCAGATCCAGAAGGGCACCAGCGCCGGTCGCGTGCAGTCCGTGGCGCTGCGCCTGATCTGCGAGCGCGAACGGGCCATTCAGCAGTTCGTGCCCGTCGAGTACTGGAACCTCAACGCGCTGTTCCAGCCCGAACCGACCCCGGAGCAGTTCACGGCACGCCTCACCCTGCTGGACGGGAAGAAGCCCGAGGTTCCCAACGCCGAGGCGGCCAACACGCTGGCCACCCAATTGGAGGCCGCGACCTTCCGCATCGTCGACGTCGCTAAGAAACCGAAACGCCAGAACGCACCGCCGCCGTTCATCACCAGCACCCTGCAGCAGTCCGCCGGCAACGCACTGCGGTTCGGCGCCAGCCAGACGATGCGAGTTGCCCAGCAACTGTACGAAGGCGTCGAATTGGGCGAGTCGGGTCCCACGGGCTTGATCACCTACATGCGTACCGACTCCGTCGCGGTGTCGCAGGAGGCGCAGACGCAGGCCCGGGAGTATGTCCAGGAACGGTTCGGCGCCGACTATGTCCCGGAAAAGCCGAACGTGTACCGCTCGCGCGAGAGCGCCCAGGAAGCGCACGAGACCATCCGTCCCACCGACGTGCGCCGCACACCCGATGTGGTGGCCTCGTTCCTCAGCCCCCCGCAGCTCCGGCTGTACCGCCTCATCTGGAACCGGTTCGTGGCCAGCCAAATGGCTCCAGCCAACATCCTCGAACACGTCATCGACGTCGGGGCCGAGGGCGAGCACCTCACGCACGCCTACCTGTTCCGCGCCACCGCCCGGCAGACCACGTTCCCCGGCTTTCTGGCCGTCTACGACGCCAAGGAAAGCGAAACCAACGGCAACGACAACGAGGCCGCGCGACTGCCCGATGTGCCGCAGGGCACGCCGTGCCTGTTGAAGGAACTGAACCGCGATCAACGGTTCACCGAACCGCCCAAACGCTACACCGAGGCCACGCTGGTGCGCGAACTGGAACAGAACGGTGTCGGCCGCCCCTCGACCTATGCCACCATCATCGACACCATTCTCGGACGCGACTATGTCAAGAACGAGAAACGCGTCCTGACACCCACGCCCTTGGGGTTCTCTGTCGCTGAGTATCTGGTCAAGCGCTTGCCGGACCTGTTCCAAATCGAGTTCACTGCCAGCATGGAGTCGCAGCTCGACGAGATCGAGAGCGGCAAGGTGGACTGGACCCAGATGCTGAAGGATTTCTACACCCGATTCCAGGACTGGCTAGGCGAGGCGCCTCAACCCTCCGCGCCCTCTACCGAGAACGCTGGCACCTTCATGGTGCTGTTCCCCGACACGATCACTTGGCAGCCGCCCGAAAAGCGCGGCCGCCGCACCTACGATGACCAGGCCTTCTTCCTCTCGCTCAAGGAACAGAGCGCGCAGGGCAAGCGCCTGTCCGACAAGCAGTGGCTGGCGCTGTTGGGGCTCGCGGCCCGGTACGCCCCCCAAATTCCGGGCCTGGAGGACAAAGCGAAGGTGCTGGGCGTTTGGCCCAAGATGCAGGAACTGATCGTTGCAGCCCAGGCCATCGCCGCCAGGCCGGCGGGCGAAGCCGCCGCCGCACCGGACCCGGCCGACATGGAACTGCTGCAAGTGCTGACCAACGTCAACTGGGATCCACCCGTGAAACGTGGCCGCCGGTCCTTCAACGACCGGAAGTTCTACAACTCCATTCACGACCAGGCCGCAAGCGGGCGTAAACTCACTCCCCCGCAAGTCGAGTCGGTCAAGAAATTGGTCCTTAAGTACCAGGCACAGATCCCCGACTACGCCAACGTGGTCGCGCGGTTGGACATCAAGCCCTCCGAGAATGCCGCCACTGCCACAGCCGATCAGACCGACGTCGCTCCGCTCATCGCCATGATCGACAGTGTTCGGGAATGGGCTGCCCCCGTGAAGCGCGGCCGGCGCACGTACGATGACCGCGAGTTCGCAAACTCGGTACGGGACCAGTTCAACCGCCGCGGAATCCTCTCGGACCGGCAGATCGCAGCACTGCGTAAGATGCTCGGACGTTACCGTGAGCAGATTCCTGACAGCGGTGGCCTGCTGCAGGCACCGGCCAAAGCCAAGACCGCGGAACCCGTCAACGCCAACTGCCCGGAATGCGGGGCGCAACTCATGCGTCGCCAAGGCAGGAAAGGCGAGTTTTTCGGGTGCTCGACCTTCCCGAAATGTCGGTACACGACGGCCTCGCTGCCTGCGGACGCCGCCGCAACCGCCCCCGGCCAACCCCAACCGCCCGAGCCGCCGCCGGCCAACCCGGCCACGCCCAACTGATCCGCGCCCGCAGAACGGTGTTGGTCCCGGGATAGAGGAGCTGCGAAAGACGCGAACGGCCGCGAAAAAGAGCGACCTGTGCGGGTGAGTATGGCCTCGTGCGGACAGGGACCGGAGACGGCCTTGTTCGTAGTGGTGTCGCAGTCCCGGCGGTTGTCGCCGGGTAAGGTACCATCCCCGCACCACGCGGCCGCAACACGCCAGATGGGCTCTTGGCGCTCCACTTCGTTCCACGCACTGCGAGCCCACTACGAACGGGCGCATCCTGGCGTCCACGCCGCGGCGCTACTGCCCCGACCGATCCCAGAAGCGCAGCCGGCGCCAGCCCTTCTTCTTCCCGGAATCGGAGGCCGCCCCTGGCTCGATGCCTTGCCCCTCAGGGCCAAGAACCGGCGACACCGGTCCCTCCTCCTGGCCCGCCACAGCAACCGGCCCTTCGCCGACGGCCCGTACCGGCGAGGGTTGAGAATGCAGAACCTCCTGCCCCTGCGTCTCGGTCACCTCGAAGTCCACTCCGGGAACTCCGACACGACCGCCAATGACCATGATGCGACCGATGTCCGGATCGCGGTGCAGGCGGGGTATCTGGTCCCCGACAGAAAGGTAGAATCGGTCTTGCTTGAGCTGGCCGTTGCAGTCGTAGACACAGTACGAATAGAGCCGGGACTTGGACTGAAACAGGATGTGGATATTGCTGACCGCGTCCACGTCGCAATCCGGGGTACCGCCGAGGATCCGCGGTCCGAGCCGCACGACACCGTACACCATCGCCTCATCTTCGATCTTCAGGCAGTACATGTCCCCGGGATCCTGGTGAAACAGCAACAGGGAAGCCTTACGCGCCGAAATGTTGGATGCCGAACTGGCGGTAGGCATGCCGACACTGCGGCTCCAGACTTCGAGCCCATCCCGCACCTCAATCACGCAGGACTGGGAAACGTAGTCGTTCGCCAGACGCCGATGCCCCAACTGCGCCGAAACCGTGTAAACCCCCTCCTTCTGCATGTCGTAGAGATTATTCAGGATCAGGCTCAGTTCCTTGGTCTCGCCAGCGCCCAGGATCAGCGAATCGGTCAGGTTGGCCGTCCGGTCCAGCTTGGCAACGTCAAACCCGCCATCCGTATCAATGGTGAAATCCACGTACCCCTCTTTCGAGGTACCGGCCCCGAACACCAGCGTGTTGCCGCTGTAATTGCGCAACAGCACCCGCACCCGTATGGGCTCGTACCGCAGGTACTTCTGCCGATCGGTCGAGACCGAAATCCCCATCTGCCCGTGGACTTGCAGAGCCAACAGCAGACCCAGCAGCAGCACGCCGGACCACAGTCCCGACGCGCCGCCGGCAACCACCGACCGGCCGAACCGCCCTTGCCCGGCGCCGGCCGCATCACACCCTGCGAGTCGCTTCGGTATCAATCTCATGAAGAACCTCGTCTTGTGCCCGTGAACAAGGCTGCCGAGACGCCGCGAACCGGCACGCACGCCCTGCGGTAACGGCAATGCCCACGAATTTACGCCCGGGTCGACAGGATTTCCACAACCGCCTTGGATACGGCATCTGGATCAACAGCTTCAGCACAGCCCCGTCGATCCAGCGGACACTCGCGCAGGAAGCAGGGCTGGCGGGGACAGGTCCCGGTGAACACCACGTGTCCCGCGCCGTACGGTCCGGTGAGCGCCGGGTCCGTCGGTCCGAACAGCGCCACCGTGCGGACCTGCACGCAGGCGGCCAGGTGCATTGGACCACTGTCGTTGGTGAGCAATGCCGCAGATCGACGCAGCAACTCCACCAACGTGCCCATGTCCGTCAGGCCAGCCAGATTCCTGGGGACAGCCGCCCGGCATGCCGCCGCCACCGCCTCGGCGACCGGCCGTTCCCGCGCCGTTCCCAACAACCAGCATACCGTCCCAGGACTCCGCGCCACGACCCGGTCCATGACGCCGGCAAAGAACTCCGGCGGCCAAGTCTTGGTCGCCCAGCGCGACGCCGGCGCCACAGCCAGTAGGGCGGGACCGCCAGCCAGCCCGTGCTCCCGTACAAGCTGATCGGCCTGGCGCACGGCGGTTGGCTCAACCTTCAGATCGGGAACCGGCGTGGGGGCATCGATCCCAAACGCGGTCCGCACCAAGTGCACATTCTTGTCGACCGCATGCCGCAGATCGGGCGGCAACGCCACTCGCTCCGTGTAGAAGCACGCCGCGCCCTCACGCGCGTTCCGGAACCCGACCCGGCGTCGACCGCGGCTCAGAAACGTAACCAACCCGCTGCGGAACAGGCCCTGGAAGTCCAGCACCACATCGTAGGAACGCTCGCGCAGGGCACGGTAGTAGGGCCAGACCCCCGGCCACCGCCAGAAGCGCCGGAACCGGTCCCTGGGAAAGATCAGGACCCGGTCCACACCCGGGTACAGGCGAACCACGTCAACCAGTGCGTCGCTGACGACCCAGGAAACGTGGACCCCAGGAACGCTCTGCCGCGCCAGTGCCACGGCCGGAAACGTGTGCAGAATGTCACCCAGACTGCTCGGTTTGACGACCAGAATGTTCACGCCAATCCTGTTGCCATGCGGGGTGGCCGCCTCGCCTCCTGCCCGCCAGGCCTGGGCGCCACGCCCCAAGGCCTCAGGCCGAACGGGAAACAACCGAGCCCGGGAAAACGCCACGCGTGAGGGTATCGAAATCGAAGAAGGACGAGAAGACTCGCGAAGGTCACCGCCCCAGCGCCAGACGCTGCGCCAGGCGTTCCGGCAGCCCCGCGTCCAGAATCTTCTTCTGCGTCGCCTTAATGTCATACTCCAGCCGATGGAGGCAGACCTTGCGGTCCTCAGAGGAGTAGACGACGAACGCCGACCGTGGGTCCCCGTCGCGGGGCTGCCCCACGCTACCGACGTTGATGAGGTACTTATGCCCCGGCTGGAAGACAATCTCCTCGTACTTGCCGCCCACAATGTCCCCGTACTTCTCGAACGCCAGCGGCACGTGCGTGTGACCGAAGAAACACACTTGAGTGAACTGATACCCCAAACACACCCCAGCGCTGAGCTTATCGAAGATGTACCCCCACATGTGCGGCATATCCAACGTCGCGTGGACCACCGTCACCTTGGTCCCGACCGTTTGTCGGTAGGGCAGCGCCGCCAGCCACGCCCGCTGCTCCTCGGACAGTTGGTCTCGCGTCCATTCAATGGCCATGGCCGCTTGCGGATTGAACCCGACCAGCTTGACGTCCTGACTAGCCTGCTCGTCGTGGTTCCCCTTGGTCACCACCTCCAGGTCCAGACTCCGCACCAGTTCAAGGCACTCACGCGGATTGGCGTTGTACCCGACGATGTCGCCAATACACATGTACTTGTCCACGCCACACTCTTCGGCCTTCTCAAGAACGGCGTTTAAGGCCTCTAGGTTGCCGTGGATGTCGCCTAGAACTGCATACTTCATGGGGATGTCCGAGTTCCGGTGCCGGCCACTCCGTGAGTACAAGACGCAAAGAACTGTACATTTTATACCCCCCTCACTAATTGTTCAAGTTAGTTCCCGTCCGACAATTGTGCAAACGCTCCGGCCCCCGTAAAAGGGCAAATCCTGCAGTTGCCATGCAATAACAGGCAAAAACTGCGGTACAAACTCAGAATCCCCTGCTGCAGGCAAGCCCGGGTCAGCAGTGTGCGCGCCCGGCTCGGCGGAACGAGAAACCGATGCACCGCTTCATTCACTTGGCGGTTGCACTGCAGCGACGCCATGGACCGGAACGCCTCGGTCGCGTGACGCTCAAGCGTCGCCGTCGCCGCCTGCCGCGCCGCCGCGCACAACGCCGGCAACAGCACGTTGGCCACAATGTCGCGGCGCCGCGGTTGGCCCAGGACGGCCGCGGGGCGCCCCAGCCCGGCCGCGAACGTCCGGAATCCCGACCACGGCGTGTGCACGTCGAGCGCCTCGTCCAGGACCCGCAGCAGTGCCCCTGGCGAATCCGCGGCGGCCGCCGTGCGCAAGAGCCACTCGTCGGGGTGCCAGTCCCACCGGGTCAGCAAGGCCACGCCGGCGCCCAGGCGGCGTTCGGGACTGTTGAGCGGCCGCATGCCGCTGCGACGCCAGGACAGCGACAGCGGCGACAAGCCCTGCCGCCACCACTGGTCCCAAATGGCCGGAAGACGCTCCGCCCACACCGGGGCCAGCCGCGTCACACTCGGATCGGGCAGCAGCCCCGCCCCGCCGAACAGTGCCGCCTCCCGGGCGCGCTCACCCCCCAACGATTGCAGATACGCCAGGCGAACCTGTTGCGCCAGGCACCGGAAGGGTTCCCGATTCGCCTTGTAACCAAGGGCCTCGAACAAGCCTTCGTACACCGCCTGCCCTAGCCCCGTGGCAATGATCGCGCGCTGCATCCGGGTCACTTTCTCCTCGAACCGGATCGATCCGGCAATCTCCAGGAGGCGCACCACCCGGCCGTCGTCCGCCAGGGCCCACTGCAACGCACAGGCCCCGGGGCCAACCCGGCGCGCGTAGGGGTACAGTTCAGCGTTGAGTTCCTCCGTCAGCCGCTGCCACGGCCCGTCCAGCAACCCGGAAATCACCAGACAGGGCGGCATGTCGGCGATCTGGCGCGTGGGCGTCTGCCAAACCACGTGCAGAATGACCTTGTCGTAGGCCGGGTCGCGGTCATGCCCGTGCCGGTACCAGTCGAACGGATCCCGGTGCACCTCGATGTCGCCGTACAGCAGGACGCCATCCAGGCGCAGCGCAGCGTCACGAAAATCCGGTCCGGACTCCACGTTCCACGTCCCGGGCGCGACGACTTCCACCTTGCGTCCATCCAGGGTCACCAGCTCGCCACAGAAACGCCGTTCGTTCCACAGCACCTGCAAAAACCGTTCGCTGCATTGAAAACCATCCCCCGTCTCGCTATTGTCCATAATGTGGAGATACCCGCCGCAAAGCGTTTCGAACGCTCCAGTGAGTGCGGCGCAGTTGTACGGCAAGCCCGCTCGAAACTGGACGGTCGCAGGACTGGTCGCATGCATGTGAGGTGCCTCCTTTCGACTGGCAATCGGCATAGTATCTAATATATATTAGCTCTCTTTATGGCAAAGTCAACCCCAGCCACCACAAGTTATCGCGTCGGCACTGTCCTGCTGCTGCTCGCCACCCTGTCAGCCCGCGCGGCGGACCCGCACGGCACGTCCGGGGAGCAGGGCACAAGCCGCATCACCCCGGTGGTCCAGGCTGTGCAGACCGTGATGCCCACGGTGGTGAACATCAGTACGGAGCGTGTGGTCCGGGTCTCCGACCCCTTCGACCAGTTCTTCAATGAGTTTTTCGCCGGTCACTTCCGCTACTTCAAAGAGTCCATGCCTCTGGGCAGCGGCGTGATTGTCGATGCCGCGGGCCTGATTGTCACTAACTACCATGTCATCAAGCGGGCGTCGCAGATCATCATCCGCTTCTGGGACGGCACCACCGGCACCGCGCTGCTCGTGGCCTATGATGCGACCAATGACCTGGCCCTGCTGCAATTGGTGCCCGCCGACGGCAAGGAACCGAGGCCGTTACAGGCGGTCCCGTTCTCCATTCCCGATGACCTGCACCTTGGCGAGACGGTCGTCACGGTGGGCAACCCGTTCGGCTTGGAACACAGCGTGGCGGCCGGTGTGCTCAGCGCCAGGAACCGAACCCTTTCCGAGGGCAACGTCGCGTTCAATGACATCCTGCAAACGGATGCAGCCATCAACCCGGGCAACAGCGGCGGCCCCTTGGTCAACCTCGACGGCGAACTGATCGGCATCAACCTGGCCATCCGCCGCGACGCGGAAGGCATTGGCTTCGCCATTCCGCTGCGCCGAATCGAGGATGTGCTGGCCCGCTGGCTCGTCCCGTCCCGGTTCAGCCTGGGCTTCTGCGGGTTGGTGCCGAAAACACTCGTGACGGACGGAGCGATCACGGCGGTCGTCGACTCCGTCGTTCCGGACGGTCCTGCCGTCAAGGCCGGAGTTCAGGCGGGGGACACTATCACGCGGGTAAACGGGACCGCGGTGTCGCGAGCCATTGATGTGAGCCGCGTCCTTTGGCGGTTGAAACCGGAGGAGAAAGTGATCCTGAGCCTGGCGGGGAAAGGCGACAAGGCGTTCGCGATCGGAACCATGGGGCCGGAAGCGCTCGCGCGCGTCCGTCTCCGCGTCGGACTCCAGCCCCTGACCGCGACGCTGAACCGAGCCCTCAGCCTGCCTGATTCGCTCCGCGGCCTGGCCATCAGCGAAGTGCTGCCCGACAGTGACTTGGCCACCGCCGAAGCCAGGCGCGGCGACATCGTGATTCGCATCGGCGATGTGGACACTGCAAGCCTGGCCGACGTGTTCACGGCGCTCAAGGATCAGCGCCCGGGCCGGGCCGTCCCCGTCTACCTGGTCGCGGTCGAGAACATCCGGGGCAAGGTATTCCTGCGCCGATACGGCATCAATGTGACACTGAACTGACAGTCATGAAGGCTGTAGCCTGATCTGAATGGTCACAGGAGACCGACCCAAACCATGAGCTTCAAGGAATACGTGCCGGCGATCTTGCTGATCGTCGTGGGCTGTGTAGCCCTCTATTTCATCCTGCCTGCCTACACGAACTACCGCCAAACCCGGGTCACCGTCCACGAGCTCACTGAGACGCTGGCGCAGCAGGAACTCGAGATCCAAAAGCTGCGCAAGGAACTCACGGCCCTGCGCACCGACTACCGCGCCATCGAACGTGTCGCCCGGGAGAAGTTCGGCCTGTGCCGGGAGGGAGAGCGCATCTACCACTTCGACGGCAACCCCGGCCCAGCCGGTGCCGCCGCGGCGTTCGAGTCACCGAAGGCGCAGGAACGCGCCAAGTCGATGGCCCCGTAGCAGTCCCTCGCCAACTCACCGCGCCCGGTCGTCCAGTTGCAGTTCCACGGTGTCGCCCACCTTGGCGCGCAACGCTCCGAGTGTCCCACCCCTGAGCTCGATGGCGTACATGGCCGGCTTGCTGCTTGAGTACCTGGGCAACCGGTCGAAGTAGTCCACTTCGCGCTCAGCCGGGCTCTGCGCCCGCTCGGCACGCATCTCGTGCATGGCCACGATCCGCCCCCGGCTGTCCAGGAACAGAATGTCCAAGTCCACCAGGGTGTAGGCCATCCAGAACTGCCGCACCTGCTCCTCGGCAAACACGAACAGCATGCCGCCGTCCACCGGAATCTCGGGACGGTTCATCAGCCCGCGGCTGTGCTCCTCGGATGTCGTGGCCACTTCGAGTTGGAACACCTCATCGCCGATCTTCACCATGGCGCGCCGCGCCGGGCTCGATCCGGCCGCAACCGCCCACGTGGCGGTCAGCACCACAACCAGCATCATGGGGGACGCTCTCTGCATTTCACACCTCGCGGCCGGCCAGCCACTGTCCCAGGACCTGGTACAGGACCACGGCAGCGCAATTGCCGACATTGATTGAATTCTTGGTTCCGAAACAAGGCAGCCGGACAAAACCGTCGCACCGCGCCAGGGCCTCGTGGGATATTCCGAGTGCTTCGTTACCGAACACAATCGCCGCCGGCAGCCTCCACGCGGCCTTCCAGATCACCTCCGCGGTCGCCGCGGTTTCCACCCCGTACACCGCATACCCCTGCTGGTGCAGTTCGTCCAGCGCCACAGCCGCCGTGTCGACATGGCGGCACGGCACGCTCGCGTCGCAACCGCGCGCCGTCTTGGCCAGCTTCGGATGCGGGGGTGTGGCCGTGCACCCGCACGTGACAATCCGCTCAACACGAGTGGCTTCCGCCAACCGGAAAATGTTGCCCACGTTGAACGCACTGCGCAGACTGTCCAGGACCACGACCACAGGCAGAACGGCGGACGACACCGGAGTGGTCCGGTCGCCTTCCTGGATCACCGGCGGCGGAGAAAGATGCCTCTCAGTGCAGGTCATGTTCGGCAGGCTGCTCGTCCGTGTAACACCGGCCTCTGCGGTGGTGCTCCGTCCGCAGCAGGCACTTGTTCCCGTTCTGATGTCTCGCTGTGTTGGGAGCGGGACATTCGCGTTCCACGCCGCCCCGCGTCAGTAGCTGCGGCGCACATTGGAGGGCAGGATCCCCAGTTCCTCGCGGTACTTGGCCACCGTACGCCGGGCCACGTCCAAGCCTTCGGCCTTGAGCACCTCGGTCAGTTTCTGATCGGAGAGCGGCCGCTGTCGGTCCTCGCCGGCGATCAGGGCCTGCAGCCTCTGCTTGATGCCGTGACTGGACACCATCTCGCCGCTGGTGTTCTGGTACCCCGAAGAGAAAAAGAACTTGAACGGGAACAGGCCCGCCGGCGTCTGCATGTACTTGTTGGCAATGGCACGGCTGATCGTCGTCTCGTGCACGCCAATCCGCTCCGCCACCTGGCTCATCACCAGCGGCCGCATGTGCGCCACGCCTTTCTCGAAAAAGTCATGCTGCAATTCCAGCAGCACGTTGCCGATCCGCTCGATCGTCGACTGCCGCTGATCAATGGCACGCAGCAACAGCTTGCTGCCCGCGATCTTCTCGCGGATGTAGGACTTGACTTCCCGGGGCGTATTCGGGTCTTCCAGCAGGCTCAGGTAATACGGCGAAATCCGGAGTCGCGGCATGTAGTCGCGGTTGGGGCGCACCAGCCACTGGCCGTCCCCGTTGCGCTCGATGAACACCTCCGGGTAGACGTAGTCCGCGTTCGCCGACGCAGCCATGCTGCCCGGGAACGGGTTCATGTGCTTGATCTCTTCCAGGATCTCGTTCAGGTGCGTCTTGGAGATGTGCAGGGCACGAGCCACCTTCGGGATCTGGTTCCGCCCGATGTCGTCCAGGAATTTGTCGACCACCTCGTAGGCCTGGCTGCCCTTCCGCCCCTGCCGCTCAAGCTGCAACAGCAGGCACTCGCGCAGATCGCGCGCGCCGATCCCCGCCGGTTCGAAGTCCTGCACAATGTCAATCGCGCGCCGGACGTCCGCCAACTCGGCGTTGGCGATGATCGCAATATCCGAGGGGTGCGCGCGCAGATACCCGGTGTCGTCAATGCTCCCGATCACCTGCTCGCAGACGAACTGCATCTTCTCGTCGAGCCCGTCGGTCTCCCGCAACTGCGTCAGCAGGTTTTCCTGCAGGCTGGGTTCCGACACCAGGGAGTCGAACATGTACCGCCGCCGCTCTTCCTCCGCCGGCGAGGACGCACCGCCGCCGTTGGGCGGCGACGCGTAGTCCATCCAGTTGCGGGTCACGTCGACCAGTCCCGCGAGAGCCTCGTCCTTCTCCACCGCCATGGCCGCCGCATCCGCTTCGGCCGGCATCGACTCGTCCCCCTCGATCGGGTTCCCGGCCAGTTGCTCGGTCCCGTGATCGACGAGTTCCAGGGTCGGATTCTGCGCCAGTTCCTCACTGATCTTCTGCTCCAGTTCAGGCACCGTCGCCAGCAGGATCTCCAAAGCCTGAATCTGCTGCGGCGCCATGATCTGCTCCTGGCGCAGCGTCTGCAGAAAATTCTGTGTTAGTTCCAGCCGTTGCATTTCTCACCCGCTACTCCGCACCGACGCGGAATTGCACGTCTCAAGCCATACTTTGGAATGTATCGCCTGAAAAACCACTATACCAATGCCGAAGGCACCCCGCACACAATGCGTCAGCGCCCCCGGGCGGCGGACCGGCCGATCACAGGTTGGTGTTACTCGTGCCGGTTCGCGCCGCCGCGGGTTTTGCATGCCTGCCGTCAATCGACGCCCCACGGGCACAAGGCCCGTGGCGGCGCGAGCCGGTCAGTAACCCGCAGGGTATGATCGGGCGGTCCCCGCCCGGGAGCCGCTGACGCACTGCAATTTCGCAGACCGCACCACTGGCGGGAAGGCCGCGCCGGCAATAAGGTTAGAGAAGCGAGGCAACGCGGCATCCCCCAGGCAACGACACCCCCCGGGGGGGGGACAGGCAAACGGGAAGCGCCAACGGCGCCATGATCAAACCAGCCAACCCAATGGGTGTGACGGTACTTGGCAGCGGCAGCGACGGCAATGCCATCGTTGTGCAGACCCCGTCCGAGGCCATCCTCATCGATGCCGGGTTCAGTGCGCGCGAACTGCAGCGCCGCCTGGACGAAGCCGGGGTGGACGAGAGCTTGCTCACGGCCATCCTGGTGACCCACGAACATGTCGATCACGTCCGCGGACTCCGCGTCTACGCGAAGCGCCGCAACTTGCCCGTGTACAGCAACCACCTCACCGCCGAAGGCCTGCGCGATCGCGCCCACGTCAACGGCGCCGTCCGGCTCTTCACCACCGGCTCAGCATTCGAGATCGGCGAGTTCCGCGTCGACCCGTTCTCCATTCCCCACGACGCCATTGACCCGGTCGGGTTCGTCATCCGCTGGCGGGACCGCCGCATTGGCATCGCCACGGACCTGGGTCACGTCAGCCACCTGGTCTGCCACCACCTGCGCGAATGCGACCTGCTGATCGTGGAAAGCAACCATGACCTCACGCTGCTGCAAAACTCCTCGCGGCCGTGGGCCTTGAAGCAGCGCATCATGGGGCGTCATGGCCATCTCAGCAACGACGCCAGTATGGACCTGGTCCGGCGCGTCCTCCACGCCCGCACCCAACACCTCATTCTGGCACACGCCAGCCAGGAGTGCAACTGCTACGACCTGGTACACCGCCACGCGACCAAATGCCTGAAAGAGCTCCACCGCCACGACATCACGCCTCTGGTCGCCCGCCAGGAATCCGTCCTCCCGCCCGTCTGGCTGTAGGCCCTCCTCCGCCAGCAATCACGAGTGTCGGGTGTCGAGGGGAGGCATCCCCGAACCCTTCCCCCTGAACCCTGAACACTCATCACCCTCGCCTGCCTCGCCCCCCGTGTCATCGATCCCCCACCCACTCACGCACTCACGCACTCACAAGAACGCCGTCTCAACGCGAGCCGTTTACAACACCACGGCGGGCGATTATGTTATGCGTGGTCCTGATGCGGAACGGCCAGCTTCGCGTGGCGTTCCCCGTTGGCACAGAACGAACCCCGCACGCGCAGTCCGACTCGGCGGTGTACCGCCGGGGGGAGACAAACCGATGATGGACAATGTCCTGGTCGTAGGCGTGGTCTCAGACGAGCCGTTTGCCATTGACGTCGCGCATCACCTCGGCCAGCAGGCGGACATCGCCGACGTCCTCGCCCTGAAACTGTTCGCCAACTCCGAGTACTGCCCGCGCTTCATCCGCGACGAAGGGGATCTGGATCATATCGGCGTCGGATTGTGCGGCTGCACGGTGATCATCGTCTCGACCTGCTGCCTGAACCACACCCGCAACGCCCTGGCCATGAAGACCTGCCTGCTCGCACGCGCCGCCAAGGACAACGGCGCGGAGCATGTCATCCTGGTCCAACCCGACTTGTTCTACAGCGCCCAGGACCGCGGCCCGCGCCCGGACCACGGCAAGACGCTGCATCCCCGCTCGCCCGAGGACTACAAGAAGTTCGACGGCCAGCCGTGGTCCGCCCAACTCTATGCCCAGCTGCTGAAAACCAGCGGTGTCGATGGCGTGATCACCGTGCACAATCACTCCGTGTCCGTGCAGCGCCTGTTCGCCGAGCAGTTCGAGGGCCGTTTTCACAACCTGTCCCCCGCCGACTTGTTCGCGCACTACCTTCTCATACATGGTGCCGGCAGGCCGGATTCGTTCTCCACCAACTTTATCATTTGCGCCCCGGACCGCGGCGCGGCGCCCTTTGCCGACGAGGTGCGCCGTGCCATTGAACGCGCCTCGGCCAAGCTCCTCCTCGGACCGCGGCCCAGCCTGCTGCTCATGGATAAAGTGCGATCCGGCGAGCGCAAGGTCACCATCGATGCCTCTTCCGCGTCCCCCACGCGGCTCAGCGACGTCGCCGGCAAGGATGTCGTTGTCTTTGACGATATGGTCCGCACCGGCAATACGGTGGCCAACTGCTGCCAGCTCCTCAAGGAAGCCGGCGCCACCCGCGTCGTCTTCGTGGTCACGCACTTCTACTCGTCGGAAGAAGTGAAGGAGAACCTCAACCACGACGCCATCGACGAAATCGTCACCACCAATACCCTGCCCACGGTGCTGAACCGCGACATGCAGGGCCGGCTGCGCCGAAAAATGCTGGTGTTGAAAATCGAGAAGTGGATCGCTGACTTCATTCAGCGCCAGTTCCTCGGCCGCACCGGCTTGGCAGGCCAGCAGCTCTACGCCATCGATGTATCGTCCAAGAACCCGCGCTGGATGTCCATCCAGAACCAGCAGAGCTGAGGGGAACTCGGAGCTCAGCCTCCCGGTTCCAGCCTCACGCTATCGAGGGTAAACGTCCGTGACTGCGGCTCCGCGTTCAGGAGCAGGACCAGATGGCGCACGGCGCTGAGGTCCAACGGCACGCCGCCAGTCCCCGCGGCGATCTCCTCCAGCGGGACCCGCAGCGTGTTCAGTCCCGACGCGATGGCAAACCCGCGCTGGAAGCGGGCAGACTGCCCGGCTTCCCCTTCCGCGTCGACACGGAGGACCAGTTCAGAGACGGGACGGGCGCCTTGGGAACGCGGCTGGCCTGCCTCGGGGCAGAACAGATCCGCCACCAATGCCTCGTACCCGCGCCAGTCCTGTCTGCCGGCGGAGAAGGACACGCCCGGCCGGTTGCCCTCACCCGCTTCCACCCGCAATGAACGCTTGCCGTGGCTCGCCCACTCGTCGGTCAGGCGAATCCGCGTGGGAGCCGTCCGCGCTCCGCCCTGCGGTCGCCACAGTCGCAATTCCACCGCCGACTCAAAGTCGCCGAGAACGGGGAAGTGCGTCGTGCGCCAGCGCAGGCTGCGTGCCTCGGCCAACGCGGGCCACGAGACGATACCAAACGCCAGAACAACCAACGCCGCGTAGCCCACGCGCACCCAATGCCTGCCGGTCGTTTCCCAGATGGCCACCCCGCTCACGCCCAGCACGGCGCCCCAGACCCCGTTCACGAAATCGCCCCAGTTGGCGCTGCGGCCGGTGAACGCCTGCAGGCACTCGATCGCCCCAGCGCACAGCGATGCCAGCGCGGCGACGGCAAGCCATCGGCGCACCGTCGAGCCCTCCCCCCGCGGCAAAGCAGCGCCGGGGTCCTCGCTGGCGCGTCGATCTGTCTCCACTGAACCGAGACTCGTTTCCTGGGTTGCGCCGGACGGAGTAGCCGACCACGTCCTGAGCCGGCACACCAGCCACGCCGCCAAGGCTGCGAAGAGCGGCAGGTGCGCGGCGTCCATGGCCCGGAACCAGAACTGCGGGTCCGTCCTGAACCGCACCGGCCACAGGCAGGCCACGAGGAAAACACCACCAGCGACAAGTTGGAGAAAAACGCGCCTGTGCATCGGTTAGGAACACTCGGTGTGATTGAAGACCCTTGATTCGTGGATAACAGTACATCCTTTGCCCACCGCCGCCACCAGTCGGGGGGGCGCAGCCAGGGCTGCACCCTGGACTGGCGTCGCGACGTTTCGGCGCTAAAGTCATTGGCTCTCTGCAGACGCACAGACCAGGAGTCGCGAAGCATGAAATATCTCATCACGGGCGGAGCGGGGTTCATCGGCAGCCATCTGACCGAAGCCCTGCTCCAAGCCGGTCACGACGTTGCAGTCATTGACGATCTGTCGACCGGTTCGACGGAGAACCTGCAGGGCGTGGTGAGTCACCCGAAATTCCGCTTCATCCTCGGTTCGGTTGAGGACAGCCACGACCTCGGCGCGCTGATCGCCTGGGCGGACATCGTGTTTCACCTGGCCGCGGCGGTGGGCGTGGACCTGGTGGTGAACAACCCGGTGCACACGATCGAGACCAACGTGCACGGCACGGAGAACGTGTTCCGCTACGCGGCGCTGACCTCGACCAAGGTGGTTCTGGCCTCAACCAGCGAGGTTTACGGCAAAGCCACGTCGCCCGAGTTCCGTGAGACCGACGACCTGCTGATCGGCCCCCCGACGCACTACCGCTGGGCCTATGCGGCGAGCAAGGCGCTGGACGAGTACCTGGCCATGGCGTACCAGAAGGAGCGCCGGCTCAAGGCCATCGTGGTGCGACTGTTCAACACGGTCGGGCCGCGGCAGACCGGCCGGTACGGCATGGTCCTACCCCGGTTCGTCGAACAGGCACTGCGGCACGAACCGCTGCGCGTGTTCGGCGACGGTGCACAGACCCGCTGTTTCTGTCACGTCCACGACACCTTACGCGCCCTCATGATGCTGGCGGAACACCCCGGGGCCGAAGGCGAAATCTTCAACATCGGCCGGACTGAGTCCATTTCCATCGACGACCTGGCCCGGCGCGTCATCGACCTGACCGGCAGCCGGTCCGAGATCGTGCACGTGCCCTACAGCGAGGCGTATGCGCCGGGGTTCGAGGACATGCGCCGGCGCGTTCCGGACACGCGCAAGATTCGCGGCCTGACCGGCTGGGTGCCGTGCAAGACGCTGGACCAGATCATCCAGGAAGTGAGAGCCCACATCGAGGCGCGCCTTGAACCTCCGAGACCTCAATGAGCCGCAGCGGCAGGCCGTTTGCACCGTAGACGGGCCCCTGCTCCTGCTCGCCGGCGCCGGCACCGGCAAGACGCGAGTCATCACCTCTCGCATCGCCTACTTGGTGTCGCGCGGGATTGCGCCCGGCAACATTCTCGCCGTAACCTTCACCAACAAGGCGGCGCGGGAGATGAAGGAACGCGTCGCCAAACTGCTGTCGGCGGACGCCGCGCGGGCGGTCACGGTCGGAACGTTTCACTCGTTCTGCGCCCGATTGCTGCGCAAGAAAATCCACCTGCTCGGCTACCGACCCAACTTCGCCATTGCCAGCGAGGCGTACCGGGCCGGCCTGATCCGAACGCTCATGGCCGAACTCGGCCTGACCGGCGAGGGCCGCGATCCCGCGTCCTGGCTGGCCACCATCAGCAAAGCCAAGGGCGCCCTGAGCGGTCCCGACGAACTCGGCGCCCGGGACGACCTGCCGCACGCCGGCGCGATCGCCGAGGTCTACGCCCTCTACGACCGGCGCATGAAACAGATGAACCTGGTTGACTTCGACGACCTGCTCGGCCTGGTCCTGAAGCTGTGGGAGGAAAAGCCCGACGCGCTGGCCGAGCACCGGAACCAGTACCACTACCTGTTGATCGACGAGTATCAGGACACGAACCGGGTCCAGTTCCAGCTCATGGCAACGCTGGCAGGCGAACGCCGCAACCTCTGCGTCGTCGGTGACGACGACCAATCCATCTACGCCTGGCGCGGTGCCGACATCACCAATATCCTCGAATTCGAGCGGCACTTCCCCAGCGCCCGTGTCATCACCCTGGAACAGAACTACCGCTCAACCACCACGATCCTGGACGCCGCCGGGCAGGTTATCGCCAACAACCGCGCGCGGCGACCGAAGCGCCTCTGGTCGACGCGCGGCGCCGGCAACAAGATCCAGGCCGTACGCGTGGGCGACGACGAAGAGGAAGCGCGGTTCGTCGTCGACCTGCTGCGCGAACACCGCCTCCATCCCGGCATGACCTACGGCCAGTGCGCCGTGCTGTTCCGTTCCAACCACCTGTCGCGCGCGCTCGAGAACCAGTTCCGCCAATCGCGCCTGCCCTACGTGCTGGTCGGCACCCGCTCCTTCTTCGAACGCAAGGAGATTCTCGACGTCGTCAGCCTGCTCCAGGCGGTGGACAACCCGGACGACGACCTGAGCCTGCTCCGCATTCTGAACGTGCCGCCGCGCGGGATCGGCGACAAAGCGGTCGAGCGCCTGCGCCACTGGCAGCGCGTCACCAACCTGCCGCTGCAGCAGCTCCTGGCCGAGAGCGAATTCCTCGCCGAATTGCCGCCCGCCACCGCGGCCAGTGTGCGCGCGTTCCACCGCTGCCTGATGGACGCCCGCACCCGGTTCGAAACGCCCGGGCACCTGACCCAAAATCTTCTCGGCCTGCTCGAAGACTCGGGGTACCTCGAAGGACTCGGCCGCATGTACAAACCGCGCGAAGACGCCCTGCGCCGACGCGACAACGTCCTGGAGTTTGTCAACGAAATGGCCGAGTACGTGCGGCGTGCAGGCGCCGCCGCTACGCTCCGCGATTTCCTCGAATCCTTCGCCCTGCTCGATACCAACGACAGAGAGGAAAAGGACAGCGCCGCCGAGGACGCCGTCACCCTCATGACCGTGCACGCCGCCAAAGGCCTGGAGTTCACACTGGTCTGCGTGGTCGGCATGGAGCGGGGCCTGTTCCCGCACCAGCGCGCCCTGGAAGAACACGCCGAGGATGAAGAGCGGCGCTTGTTCTATGTCGCCCTGACCCGCGCCCGCCAGGATGCCGTGCTGACGTACGCCGAAACCCGACGCATCCGGGGCGACATGGTACGCCGCCGCCCGTCACCGTTCCTCGACGAGATCCCCCCCGAACTGGTCGAGTTCACCACCCCTGCCAAGTCGCTGAAGCCCGCCTCGCCCGAGGTCGCCGCCAACTACCTGGCACAGATGAAGGCCCAGTTCGCGCCAAAGAAGAACGCGGCAGGTGTGGGGCCATTACCGCCTTCGACTGCAATCGACAGGGATCGCCCGCAGCGCTGACTTTACATCGCCAACCGTGCCGCCCACCAGGCGCCCCACAGACACAGCATCGCGGCCAGTCCGAAAGCAAACTGCACGGCATCCGGGATGCGTTTGCGGCAGGCGAACGCCGCCGCGGTGCCCAGCAGCAAGCCGGCCAGCAGTCCGCACAGGTGCCCCTCGATATCAATGCGCCCGCGGATCTCCATCGGCGGCCCCATGTCCGCGTGCCACTCGGTACCCAGCAGGGCGAAGATAGCCACGGCGGCAGCCAACGGCACCCACGTCCGGTTCCACACGCTGCGCAGAGTGCCGTAGGCGCGGTAGTTCCGGATGAACTGCAAGGCGCACAGCAGTCCCACGGCGCCGAAGGTGGCGGTCGACGCGCCGACCGAGGCACGCGGAAACTCGACCACCTGCGCCGCGCTCCAGTTGCCCAGGAACCCGCTCAGCAAAATCAGCAGCCACCCCAAGCCTGTCCCCAACTGACGCGACACCGCGGACCCGAAGAACAGGCAGCAGACCGCGTTCCCCAGAACGTGCGTTGCGTCGGCGTGCAGCGTCAGCGCGGTGATGGCTCGCCACCACTCGCCTGCCACGATGCGTCCGGACTCGGCGCAACCTTGAGCGAACACAGGAGCACTACGATCATACGGGCCGACCGACCCGTGGAACAGAAGCAGGCCCGCGGCCACCCCAAGACTCACACTCCACCCCCCGGTGTACTCCGGGCCGGCGTCCTGCGCCCGCGCCACCGGCGGTGGCCAGTCTTGATTCAACCGCTCGACCTCGGCGATCTCCGCACGGGCCGCGGCCGCTTTCTCCGAGGGGACGCAGATCTCGCAGCCATCCGCGCTCGGCCGGGTACGGTACCGGAAGCCGGCTGAGGCCAAGGCCGCCAGCCAGGGATTGGCCTGACCGGGGGCCGGCGGGTGCAACACGTCTTCGGCTTCCGGTGGCACCGCCGAGGTATCAGGCGTCGGCACGGCCGGCGGTTGCCGCTCCCAGGCTTGCGCATTAGACTCAGCGGCGGCGGGAGACTGTGCCCCCACGCCCGTCTCCGTCTCGGGCCTCCGGACCGACCCTCTCCCAGCGCCCGCGTCAACCCCCGGGATGAACGCCTCGGGAGCAGGCTCCGCACCGCCGCGGTTCGCCCCGACGCCCTCGGACGGCGGCTCCGGTTCGCGGACAGGAGGGTGCTGATCTTGCCGGGGTATGGTCAACGCGTCACCGTCTCTCTCGCTCGACGTTCATTGCGGGAGCGGCAGTCAGACTTGTCGGACGGATCAGACAGATCAGACGCATCCGGCACCTCCGCCGCGACACTCCGCCACCCACTCACTCACTCACCCACGCGCCCGACCCTCGTCACTCGCGACTCCAAGCCGCACAACAGACACTGCCACCGCAGGCTGAAGTTTCAAGTCCTCGGGTCCCGTCCGCCGGGCCGCGCCGCCCCCCCCAATGCTACTAGTGCTCGTCCGCCACAAGTTCCCCCGCAATTCTGGACTATGGACAATGGACCAT
>MHBL01000493.1 GCA_001803235.1 Lentisphaerae bacterium RIFOXYA12_64_32 | reverse complement strand
GGCTCGCTCCCGCGGGTGTCGGAGCGAGCCGCTCCGACCACTTCAGGCGTCAGCCCCGGCCAACCTTCAGGCTTATCTCCGCCCGCGACTGACGCAACACTTGTCAAGCAACCTCGGTCCGAGACGGACCCGAGGCACCCTGCTGCGGTCCCGGAGGTCCCGCGCCACTGTCCGGCGGCGCTGTCCGGCGGCACTGTCCGGCGGCGCTGTCCGGCGGCGCTGTCCGGCGGCGCTGTCCGGCGGCGCTCGCGACGATCCCACGAAGTGGCTACTTGACCACGATGCGGCCGCCGGTGACCTCGCAGGGCTCGTCCTCGAGCCGGGCGTTGGTCAGGCTGATGCCCCTGTCTATAAAGCCGATCCGGGTCTCGCCGGCTTTCCTGGCCCGCAGTCGCACGCTGGCCACGACCGCACCCTCGGCGGCGAGCATGTTCTTCTGGCCCGGCAACCCGGCGCTGATCAGGGCCATGCGCCCGGTCTTCGGGTCGGCGTAGAACTCGATGCCGCGCCGGAACGCGTTGCCCTGCGCCTTGGCACTGTCCGGCAAGACCTCCAACAGCTCCGGATCGTAGGTCATGATCAGCATCAGGTTCGCCAAGGGCGGTGCGGTCAGGCCGACCTCGAAACTGAACTCCTGCCCCACGGCAACCTGGTAGTCGCCCAAGTCCACTTTGGCGCCGCGCCCGGCTGTGGCAATGTCAGCCTCGGTGAACTCCCAGGCCGGGTCGCGCGGGTCGTCCGGCGCGGCCGCCTGCGGCGCCTCGGTCTTGGCTGCCGCGGGTGCGGGGACGGCCGCCGGCACGGGCGCGGCCTTGGTCACAACAGCCGGCTGCGCCGGCGGCGCCGGAACCGGTGCGCGGTTCGCAACCGGCGCCGGCGGTGTCGGCGGCGCCGGCGCCGGCCTCGGCATCTGCGCCCGCCACCAGAACAGGAGTCCGAACAACAAGACGACCGCCGCCGCACCAGCCACCACCACCATCAATGTTCGATCTCGCATTGTGCTCCTCTGGAGGCTCTCGCAGAAGGACTGGGAGAGCCGGGGTTCAGGGGTTCAGGGGGCGTGCGGCGGCGGCGTGGTCGGACGTGTCTGACCTGTCCGACGCGTCCGACAGGTCAGACACGCCGCCGCACGCCCCCTCGGACCACACCCACAGACTCACACACTCACACACCCACCATAGGACGGGGGTCTTGCAGGAGGCTCCTCCATCCTTAGACCGCCTCGCACACCAGCGGTGTCTTCACGGCGGCATCAGTACGCCCGGCGTGTCCCCACGCCGGCGTGGAACGTGCGTCCCTGAGTAATGCCACAGCGCCGAGTCAAACGCCGCAATACCAAATAGCATGATTCCTGAGCAACGCACCTGCACACCTATCGACGCGGCCCAGCGTGGGGACACGCAGGGCCTACCCGGCCCCCACCCCGCCCGGCCCCCCCGGGCGGCATTCGGATGCGCCAAGACGGGCGGGGGGCCGCCCGCGGTACGGTCAGAAAGTGTCGTGCCCCTGTTCTGCTTGTTGCATCTCTTGGCGCCTCTGGTCCGGCGCGGCGTGAAAGCAACCTCGGTCCGAGACGGACCCGAGGCACCCTGCTGCGGTCCCGGAGGTCCCGCGCCACTGTCCGGCGCCACGGTGCGGGCGGGGGGGGCTCACGGGCGGGCGGTGAGCCAGCGTTCGAGGTTGCGGGTTTCGGGGTCGAACGCGGCGCCGACCATGACCACGTCGCGACCGTCGTCGAGGTATTTCTCGAAGTAGCGTTTCTCCCGGATCTGCGCCAGGGCCTCGTCCGCGGTGCCGTGCAGCTTGAACTCGAACACGAAAATGGTCGATGCGGTGCGGACGACCGCATCGATGCGGCCGACCTCGGTGCGGACTTCGCAGTCGATGTCCAGGCCGACAATCCGGAACACGAGGTAGAATACGGTCTGGTAGTACTTCTCGTTCGCTAAATGGATGTCGTAGGGGATATCGGCAAAGAACACACGCAGATGCCGGAACAGCCCGTCCAGGTCGCCCTTGGCCAGGGCCAGGCGCAGGTCGGCAAGATGGCTGGCGGCAACCTCCTTGCGCGTGGCGGTAAACCCGTCCATGAGGTAGCGCAGGAACGCATTCTCAACCTCGCGGTTCGGATAGCCGAGCGTGTACAGCGCCGACTCGGGGTTGTAGTCCTTGACGGTCAGGTACCCGGTCTGGAACAGCAGCGGTTCGGGGCTCACGTCGTTGACATCGTACACCGAGAAACCGAGGTCATCGAGGCGCAGCGCGGACAGGTCTCGGATGTCGTAGTCACGGCGTTTCAGCAGTTTGATGAGGAAACTCGGCGTCCCGGTCTCGAACCAGTAGTTCGAGAACTCGCCCGAGTCCAGGAACCGTCCGACCGAGACCGGGTTGTAGACGGTGCCTTCGGCCTTCGAGAAGCGGTAGCCGTTGTACCACTCGCGCATCTTCTCGAGCACGGTGCGCACGTCGCAGCCGCGCTGGACGGCAACGTGCTCGAGGTACGCGGCGAAATTGCTTTCCAGTTCCGCCTGCGTGTAGCCGCACAAGGTCGCGTAGCGCGCGTCCATGGTCAGGTCTTGCAGATTGTTCAGGTCGCTGAACACGGAAACGCGACTGAACTTGCTGACCCCGGTCAGGAACGCGAAACGCAGGTAGCGGTCGGCGCTCTTGACCACCGAGTAGAACGCCTTGAGCACGTCGCGAATCTTCGTCACCTCGTTGCCGTTCTCCAGGTTGCCCAGGATCGGCTTGTCGTACTCGTCGATGAGGATGACGACCTTGTCCGTCTTGCCCAGCGCCACGACAAGTTCCTGGAACTGGGTGTGCGGATAGGGTGTCTCGAGTTTCACGCCATACCGGTCGGCGTTCTCCTTGACCGCAATGCAGAGAACGGTCTTGAGCTCGTCGGTGCTCGAAGCCTGCTTGCTCCCCAGGTCGATGCGGATGACCGGGTGCGCCCGCCAGTCGAACGGCAGGTCGTGGATTGCCAGCCCCCGAAACAGATCGCGGTTGCCGAGGAAGATTTCCTCGAGCGTCGCCAGGGTCAGCGACTTGCCGAAACGCCGCGGACGCGACAGAAAATACACGCCCTGCGGCGGCGCCACCAGCGCATGCAGCAGCGCCGTCTTGTCGACGTACAGGTACCCGCCCTCGATCAGGTTGCGGAACGTATAGACGCTGGTGGTGATCGGTTTCATAGCAAAGGCGAAGACCTGGGTTGTAGGGGTTTGGGATGTAGGCTGAAACCGAAACAACGTAGACGCCTCGGATCAGACACGCGACGACCTCGGTGGAAGTAGAGCATGGCTCCAGCCTTGCTCTCCCATGCAGGGCAAAAATCCCGGAAACGGCAAGGCTGGAGCCATGCCCTACTTCAGCTTGCGGCCCGCCAGGCTCATTGTACAAGGGTAACCTTCGCTGCGCTCGGTTGCCCGCGGGACGCGGGGAAGGCAGCAGAACAGGCCTGTCTCTTCGGACGGCACCCGCCGTCCGGTCACCGAACGCGGTTTCCTCGATACACCGAGAAACTACACGACCGCCGAGTCCATGTCAACCGCGATGCAGGCGTTTCCCCGTCGGCAGCGCCCCGCAGTCCGGAGGTTCGTCCCGTGTGCACCGCGCCAGGAAAAAACGTGGCACCCCACCGTAAAAAAGCGGCGCCGTACTTGACTGCGCCCCCGCCTGCAAGAGCGCTCGCCGCAGGGCAGATTCGGCAAAGCAAAAATGGCCGGTGTGGGGCGAGGTCTGTGCGGGTCTCGACAAGCCGTCTGTGGTGCGGGCGGATCCGTCGCGTCTGGGGGCCATTTTCGTTTTGCCGAATCGACCCTACCGTGCGCAGGCGGTGTCGCCGTCAAGTCCGCCGCCTCTGCTTTTTTCCGGCGTCGAGCCGCACGTGGGTCAGCGCGGCGCGTGGTCGCCGAACTTCGCCTCCAGTTCGGCCTGGTACTGCTCCGGCGTCAGGCCACGCTTCCGGGCGAAGTACTCCGCCACCTGCTGCATGTTCCGATCCCGGCGCTGGAGCGTGACCGCGACCTTGGCGTGGGTCCGTTCGCGAATCGGACGAGCATAGATCCCGTAGTAGCGCACCATGCGGAAGTTCTTCGGCGGCAGGTGCTTGATCATGCGACCGACGAATTCGTTCGCCGGCAACGTCTCCCAAACCATGCCGCGCCGGTGGTCCTTGTAGCGGTACGTCACGTTCTTGCCGTCGTACGTCTCGATGCGGCGCATGGAGATCGGCGGGCTCGAAACGTACTTGCAAAGGTACACTATCAATCGCTCGACGGGACCCTTTTCCGGCATCGCATGCACATCGAACCCGGTCGGGTAGTCGTGGAACATGCGCCCCAACTTGTCGGTCCACCCCTTTTCGTATACCGTGCCCTTGACTGCTTTCTTCAGCGCCGTGACGACGTGGTACTGCCACTTGCGCCGCAGCTTCTTGGTGTCGAAGTAACTGACCGTCCGCCACTGTCCGTCCTTGTCGATGCCACCCTCGCTGACCACCAGGTGCGCATGCGGGTTGCTGTTGCCACCGCGGCCATTCAGTTGCAGCACCGACATGATCCCGACCTT
>MHBL01000492.1 GCA_001803235.1 Lentisphaerae bacterium RIFOXYA12_64_32 | reverse complement strand
GGTGCGCGCGGAGGCGTGGCCTTCCGAGACGCGGCGCCAGATCTTGAAACAGCCCTGGCGGACGGGTGCGCTGGGCAAAAGCCATGCCGTGTGGTGGCTGGAGCTGCGGGCGGTGTTACATTATGCGGCTGAAGGCCACCAGAAGGTGGGAGCACGATGACACTGGGGTGATGCGCGGGCGGTGGCCGGCGCGGACGAGACGAAGGAGAGGACGGAAAATGCTGGGTTGCAGTTACGGCCGGCTGTTTCAGGTCACCGTCGCCGGAGGGTCCTACCAGGAAGGGCTCACGACGCATGTTCAAGGCGTGCCTCCCGGCCTGTTGCTCGACGAGCGTGACATCTACGCCGAGTTGCTGCAGCGCAAGCCCGGCCAGGGCGAGTTGTCCTCGCCGCGTCGCGAACCTGATATTCCGGTTATCTACAGCGGCGTGAACGCCGCTGACACCATGGTTGGGTTCAAGAACGAAGGCTACACGAACGGCACGCCGTTGGTGATTCTGATTCCGAACCTGGACCGGCACATGGAGCACGTCGAGCAGTATCGGACCACAAACCGGACTCCGCGGCCGGGGCACGCGTCGTATGCGTCCTACCAGAAGTACGGGTCCTGGGACGATTCGATCGGGGCCGGGTTCTTCAGTGGGCGATACACCTCGACCCTGTGCGCCGCCGGTGCGGTGGCGAAACGGGTCCTGGCCGAGCACGGGATTTCGGTGTTTGCCTACGTCAAGGAAGCGGCCGGCGTGCGCATGCCCGACATGGACTCGGCCACGATCCAGCGGAAGGTGACCGCGTTCAAGGACTTTCGCACGGAACGCGACCCGATCTACAACCTTGTCTACAAGAAGGGCCTCATCAAGCCTGGAATGCGGTTGCTGCAGAAGATGGCCATCCTGGCCGAGATTGAGAAACAGGTCCCGGATATCACGCAGAAGCCCTTGAAGAAGGACGAGGAAGCCGCGTTGACCGAGCAGGGCCTGCACCCGTTGCTGAACTGCCCGGATCTGGAGGCGGCCCGGGCGATGCACGAGCGGATCATCGCCATCCGTGACAGCGGCGACTCCAGCGGCGGAGTTGTTGAGGCCATCGCCACCGGCGTTCCCGCGGGGCTGGGCGAACCGGTGTTCGACAAACTGGACGGGGAACTGGGGCGGATGATGTCGATCGGCACGGTGAAGGCGGTCGAGATCGGGGCCGGGTTGCAGGTCAAGGACATGACGGGCAGTGTCTGCAACGATCAGATGACGGTCAAGGATGGCAAGGTGGTCTTCGGCAGTAACCAGGCCGGTGGCATAACGGGCGGGTTGACAACCGGCCAGGAGATTGTGGTTCGCTTGGCGGTCAAGCCGACGCCGACCATTGCGCGTCCGCAGAAGACGATCGACAAGGTGTCGCTGACCAATTGCGATTTGGCGGCGGTGACACGACGTGACCCGACGATCGTCTCGCGCGTGTGGCCGGTGGCGGAGGCATTCATGGCCATCGTGCTGCTGGACCACTATATGATGCACCTGGCCGCCTGCGGAATCCGCAAGCAAGCCCCAAAGTGACGAGGTCTTGGTGTCGTTCGGGCGCGCCGGGGCAGAGCCTGGCTGTGGGTGTCTCTCTGGGTGCATTTGAGGCGGTGCGTAATCGCACGTTTTGGCCGCAGGACCGTAGAGGTCCCGGGTGCGCCGGTGACGGCGGTGATCCGTCGGTTGCGAACCGTCAGGGTCGCGTCGTGCGTCGCGCCGGATTCGGCAAGACGGCACTGCCAGGCCAGATTGGGAGTTGCCATGTCTGAGGTCTTTCCCTTCCGAGCTGTCATGCCGCCGTCGCACTTGGCCGCGCAGGTGGCGAACCCCCCTTACGACGTGGTGTCTGCCGCCGAGGCGGCGCTGCTGATCGCGGCGAACTCGTGGGGGTTTCTGCGGATTGGACGTGCTGAAATCGAGATGCCGGAAGGCACCGACCCTTACAGCGAGGGTGTTTACGAGAAGGCCAAGGCAAACTATGACCTATTGCGGCGGGACGCGCCGCTGAGCCAGGATGCCGAACCCCGCTTTTACGTCTATTCGCTGGAGATGGACGGCCGGCGGCAGACGGGTCTGGTCGCCGCGGCGTCGGTTGACGAGTATGACGCCGGCGGCATCAAGAAGCACGAGTTGACGCGAAAGGACAAGGAAGACGACCGCACGCGGCACATTCTGACGCTGCGCTCTCAGACCGGGCCGGTATTTCTTCTGCACCGGGACAGTGCCGACGTGGAGACGCTGGTCCGCAAGACGATGGCAGAGACGCCGTTGTTCGATTTCACCGTTGGGCCCGTACGGCATACTGGCTGGCGCGTACCGGAATCCGCGACTCCCGCGGTGGTGGCGGCGTTTCGGGACGTTCCGTGTCTGTACATCGCCGACGGCCACCACCGGGCCGCGAGCGCCAGCCGCGTCCGAGACCGGTGCCGCGCCGAGAACCCGTCGCACACGGGCAACGAAGAGTACAACCGGTTTCTGGCCGTGATTTTCCCGGCCAGTCACCTGCGGATCCTGCCTTACAACCGACTGGTGAAGGACTTGAACGGCCTGACGCCGGAGGAGTTCCTGCGTCGTGTCGGCGAGCGTTTCGAGGTCAGCTGTACAGGTGACCCGGCACCCAAGACGCCGCGGAGTGTACACCTCTACCTGCCCGGGCAGTGGTACTGCCTGCGGTGGACGGGCGACGTGACGGACCTCTCGCCGGTCGAGGCGTTGGATGTGAGTCTGCTGCAGAACCACGTGCTCGGACCGATCCTGGACATCACGGATCCGCGCGTCAACCCTCGCATCGACTTCATGGGCGGCGTCCGCGGCACGGGCGTGCTGCAGAGCAGGGTGGACGCGGGCGAGGCGGCCGTGGCATTCTCCATGTCCCCCACGACGGTGGAGCAGTTGATGGCGATCGCCGACGCGGGCGCCATCATGCCGCCCAAGTCGACGTGGTTTGAGCCGAAGTTGTGCGACGGACTTTTCGTGCACGACATATGAGCGCGGAGCTCGGAGCACGGAGCACGGAGCATGGAGCGGGGGAGGAAGGTGTGAGGCGAGGAGGCAGGCGGCGGGATCCGTCCGATGGGTCCGTTGTGTCCGTTTGGGGCATTGCCCCCGGCAACCCCGACTGACAACCACGAAGCAACTGGAGTGTGAGCATGCGAATCGAGAACCAGGCGATCTTCATTGAGGATGTCCCGGCGCGCGTGATTGCGGAGACGTACGGCACTCCGACGTACGTGTACGAAGAGAACCGCATCCGCGACAACTTCCGGCGCGCCCTGCGCGCGTTCCGTAGAGCTTACAAGGACTTCCGTTTCTTCTACGCCATCAAGGCCTGCAACAACCTGGCCGTGGCGCACATTCTGCGGCAAGAGGGCGCTGGCATTGACGCGGCCAGTGTCAACGAAATCCTGCTCGCCCGCGAACTTGGCCTGGGCGGCGAAGACGTCATGTTCAGCGGCAATTTTCTCTCGGATGACGACATCCGGCAGGGGTTGGAAAGCGGTGTGATCTTCAACCTGGACGACCCGGCACTGCTGCCGCGCGTCCTGAAGTTCGGCAAACCGAAGTTTCTGTCGTTCCGCGTCAACCCAGGTTACGGCCAGAGCGAAGTGGGGGATTTCGTCACCAACGCTGGCCCGGGAGCCAAGTTCGGTGTTCACCCTGACCAGGTCATGGACGCCTACCGTGCCGCCAAGGCCGCGGGAATCACGCGCTTCGGCGCGCACATGATGCCCGGTTCCTGCATTCGCGACCCGGAGTATTTCAGGTTTATCACCCGGTTACTGATGGACATCATCGGCAAGGTTGGCCGTGAGCTGCAAATCAATTTCGAGTTCATCGACCTCGGCGGCGGTCTTGGCATCCCCTACAAGCCGGGTGACGCGACCCTGGACATCGATGCCGCTGCCGACATGGTGGCGGCGATCTTCCAGGAGAAGATCGCGGAGTACAACCTGAAGCCGCCACGTCTGATGATGGAACCGGCGCGGTATTTCGTCGGCGACGCCGGATTCATTGTGGGCCGCGTGCATGCGATCAAAGACAGCTACAAGCGCATCATCGGCACGGATGTGAACATGAATACGCTGGCCCGGCCCGCTATGTACGGGGCATATCACCACATTTACGTGGACGGGCGTGAGAGCGAGCCGCGCCAGCCCGTCGGGTTGTGCGGTCAGGTCTGCGAGAACACGGATTTCTGGGTCAAGGACCGGCCGTTGCCCGCGGGCATCGCGGAGGGCGACATCATTGTGGTTGAGAATGCCGGCGCCTACGGCTACGCCATGAGTTACCAGTACAACGGACGGCTGAAGCCGGCCGAAGTCCTGGTGCGCGGCGATCAGCACTTCCTCATCCGCGAGCGCGAGGGGTTCGATGCGCTCGTCCGCAACGTCCACGTCCCCGAGCACCTTCGCAACTCCAGCGCTGGCGCCGGGACTCCCCCGGGTGGCAAGAAGTCTCGGAAGCGGGCGAGTAACTGACAGGGGCCGCCCTGCCGCGGCCCCTGGCCCGCTCCGAGTAGCTGATGGACATGTCTGCAGTACCCCGCCCGGCCCCCCGTATAGCTATCAAGCTAACGGCGGTGGCTTGCGCATGTACCGCAAGAGGGTGCTCCGCAAAGTAGCAGCATGGCTCCAGCCTTGCTGTACCGTTCCCGATCCGCGCCACGGCTTTCACCCTGGGCGGGAGAGTGCAAGGCTGGAGCCATGCACTACTTCCTCAGAGCGTCGATCCACGGTAGCGACAACCGCCGGCATCGTTAGCTTGATAGGCAGGCCCCCCGGGCGGTCCTCCGCGGGCGGGGGCCGCCCGCGGTGCTGCCTGCAAGAGGTATGCCTGGGCACACACCACCCCGCAAAGTCGGCACCGACAGGACAATCAGGCGGCGGTGCAAGCCGCGGAAGCCCGGCAGGGGACGACATTCGGTCAGCCCCGGGCGCGAGTCTGCGGGAGTAAAGACCCAAGAGATGAGTTCCGTCGCCGAGACGCGCGGCTTCAGCCGCATGCCGCCTGCTCTTCCCGGAAGAACACCGCCATCAGGGCGGCAGCCTCGCGGTAGAAAGGCTCAGCCTCCCGCTGCGTCAGCTCGGCAATGCAGTCCGGAATCCATGCGGCGAGGTAGGCGAGGAGGAATTCCTTCTGGAATCCCTGCCACTTCTTCCGCTCCGCGGGTGACGATGCCGCCAGTTCCTCCCGGATGAAGCAGCGCATGAGATCGAGGTGGAAGGGAAGGCTGTCTTCCGTCTCCGCGTAGCCCTCTTCCTTTTCGAACGGAGTATCCTCCAGAAATGTCCGCAACCGCACCAGGTACCTGCCGAAGGGCCTACCGTCCACATAGCTCGAGGCAAGGAGCGAGACCGTCCGCCCGACCGGGTCGCAGAATATCCGGTTGAACTCGGACCGCACTCTCGCGCCCGCGTCCTCGGCGTCGAGGAGACGCACGAGCTGCTCCGCCGACCGGCCAAAGGCGCTCTCTGGTTCCGCAATGCGCACCGCCTCGAGTCCGCGGCGCCACGCGGCAACGGCCTCGTCGGTGGGCTCGCTCACCGTCATGGACAGGAAGAGATCGTAGAAGAAGTACCTTGCCCGGAGGTCAACGCCACGCCCGGGGAAGGGCGCCTCATGGGCGTCGCGGTTGGGGCAAGCGGCGCTCTCGTGGGGGGGCTTTCCCTGCAAGCCATTCGCCATGCTGCTTCCCGCTATGGTTTCTCAGCCGCGCTCTTGCGGCGCGCGACCCGCTTCTCGTAGATCTCCGTGACGACGGCGGCGTCCCCGGACAGGAGCGCCTTGGTTGCGCACATTGCGGCGCAGAGTGGCGGTTTCCCCGCGGCAAGCCGGTTCTGGCCGTAGAGCTTCATCTCCTTTTCGGAGAACGGCTCCACGTCCGGGCCGCCCGCGCAGAACGTGCACTTTTCCTGCGGGCTCCACTTCCCGTTCTCGTCTTTGACGAACGTCGGGACCCCGAACGGGCATGCCTTCAGGCATCGCTTGCAGGAGATGCACTTCTCCTTGTTCGTCTGAACGATGCCGTCGGGACGTTTGGTGATGGCCTTCACGGGGCAGACGGGGAGGCAGGCGGGTTCCTCGCAGTGCCTGCAGGCGACCGAAACACTCCGCTCCCGGGGAGTGCCGTCGTCGAACGTGACGACCTTGCGGCGCGAAAGCCCCGGCGCGACACCATGGCCGGCCTTGCAGGCGATGACGCAACCGAGGCAGGAAATACATCTTCCCTCGTCGCAGATATGGATCATCTGGGTCATGGCTCGCTCCCTATGCCTTGCGGATCCGGCAGAGGCCGGTCTTCGTCTCCTGCATCTGGGTCATGATGTCATAGCCGTAATTGGTGACAAGATTTCCGGGCTCGCCCAGGATGTAGGGCACGGTGCCTTCCGGGTAGCCTGCGGCTTTGGATTGCCCGTCCATCTCCCCCGCAAAACTGTACGGGAGGAATATGACGCCCTTGCTGACCCGGGCGGAGATCTTTGCCTTGACTCTCGCCCGCCCGCCGTTCGGGCTCTCGACCCACATGACGTCCCCGGTCTTCAGGCCGTACTCCTGGGCGGTGAGCGCATTCAGATCCGCGAACATCTCCGGGTGGTACTCGGCGAGGTACCGGTTTGATCGCGTTCTCGAGCCGCCGCCCGCGGACTCGACCATCTGGCCGGTGATGAGGACGATCGGATAGTCCTTTGCCCAGTCGGAGCGCTGCTCGCTCTTGTAGCGTGTCGACAGCCGGAAGTGGTGCGCCTGGTCCTCGTAGGTCGGGAATCTCGCGAGGAGGTCTGGCCGTGGGGTGTGCAGCGGTTCGCGGTGGACCGGCACGGGGTCCAGCCAGTTCCACACGATACCGCGCGCACGCGCGTTCCCGAAGGGCGCCATGCCGTTTTCGATCGCCTTCCTCACGATTGTGCCCGTCAGATCGGTCTTCCAATTGCGGCCTTCGATGGCCTTCTTCTCCTCGTCCGTCAGAGGAATGCCGAGTTCCTCGAAGGACTTGCTCGTGAATTCCGCGTAGCCGCCGTCGACCTTTGAACCGGGGTTGGTCGACCCCTTTGCCGCCAGCAGAGAGACGCCGTTGTGCTCGACGCCGAAACGGTTGCGGAAGGGCAGTCCGCCCTCGGCGACGGGCCTCGAGACGTCGTAGAGGATGGGCGTGCCGGGGTGCTCGGGGGTCCAGCACGGCCACGGCAGGCCGTAGTACTCACCCTTGAACGGACTGTCATCCCGCGCCTTGAGGTCCTCGGCGTCGAACGCGCCCCAGTTGTCCGTGTGCGACCGGATCCGCTCCGGCGTCTGCCCCGTGTAGCCGATCGTCCACGCGCCCCGGTTGATCTCGCGCGTCACGTCGTCGGGGATCGTCTTTATGTTCTTCGTGAACTCGCCGTGGAACCCCAGCCTCTTGGCAAAGTCCATGCAGATGTCGTAGTCGGTCCGGGACTCGTACACCGGGTCGGCTACTTTGTAGCGCCACTGAATGGAACGATAGCTCGTCGTGATGCTGCCGCAGGTCTCGAACTGGCTGGTCGCGGGCAGCAGGTAGACGCCGTCCGGCCTGTCCGCGTGGGCGGCAACGGCCGTCGCGAACGGGTCGATCACCACGATGAGAGGGATCTTGTCGAGCGCCTCCTTGACCCGGTGGAACATGGAGATCGCGTTGCAGGAGTGGCCCCAGAAGAGCACGGCCTTGAGGTTGGTCCTCTGGTCGAGTTTCGCCGGTTCCTCGAGGACTCCCTCGTACCACCGCGCCACGGTGAACCCGGGCTTGGTCATGATCTCGGGCGAGTCAAACCGGCTCTTGATCCACTCGTAATCGACATCCCAGACTCTGCACCAGTGCTGCCAGGCGGCCTCGCTCAGGCCGTAGTATGCCGGCAGGTTGTCCGAAAGAACGCACATGTCGGAGGCGCCCTGGACGTTGTCGTGCCCCCGGAAGATGTTGCAGCCGCCGCCCGACTTGCCCATGTTGCCGAGGACGAGCTGCAGGATGCTGTAGGCGCGCGTGTTCGAGCTCCCGATGTGATGCTGCGTGCCGCCCGTGCACCAGATGACGGTCCCCGGCTTGTGCGTCACGAGCATGCGGGCGACCTTCTCGAGTTGTTCCGGTGCGACCCCGGTAACGTCCTCCACGACGGCGGGAGTGTAGTCGGCGGCGACCTTCCTCACGTCATCCAGGCCGTACGTCCGTGCCGCGATGAACTCCTTGTCTTCCCACCCCTTCTCGAAGATGATATTGAGGAGGCCCATGATGAAGGCCACGTCGGTCCCGGACCTTATTCGTACGTACTCGTCGCACTTCGCCGCGGTCATCGAGAAACGTGGATCCACACAGATGAGTTTCGCGCCGTTCTCGTCCTTCGCGTGCAGGATGTGCTGCATCGCGACCGGGTGCGCCAAGGCTGCGTTTGACCCGATGAAGAACACCAGCTTCGACCGTCGAATGTCGTTGATGGTGTTCGTCATCGCGCCGTAGCCCCAGGTATTGGCGACACCCGCGACGGTCGTCGAGTGGCAGATCCTGGCCTGGTGATCGATGTTGTTCGTGCCCCAGAATGCGGCGAACTTCCTCTGCAGGTAAGCCATCTCCGTCGAGACTTTGGCCGTGCCCATCACCATCAGCGCGTCGGGCCCGCTCTCTTTGCGGATATCGAGGAGCTGCTGCGATATCTCGCTCATCGCCTCTTCCCAACTCGTCCGCTTCCATACCCCGCCCTGCTTCTTCATCGGGAACTTCAACCGTTTCTCGCTCCGCACCGTCTCGATGGCGCTCGCGCCCTTGGAGCAGAGCCCCCCCTGGGAAACGGGGTGATCCAGAGCCGCGTCCTGCCGGACCCACACCCCCTTCGACACTTCGGCAACGATGCCGCACCCGACCGAGCAACTGTTGCAGATCGTCCTCACCGTCGTGGAGTCGGGATACGGCGTCCTCTGCTCCTCTGCCGCGAGCTTCCTGACCACCCCGGGCGTACCGATCCCGAGGAGTCCGAGCCCGGCTCCGCCGGCAAGGAATTTGAGCGAGTCACGCCGGCTTATCGATGGGCTTTTCATCATCTTGCGCCCCTTCCTACTTGAGCGTATCGTAGTACTTCCGCCACTCCTCGGTCTCGTGATAGAGGCGCGGTTTTCCGGTGCCCCGGTCCTCCGTCTCGGCGTTCACCGTCAGAGCGGTACCGACGAATGGTGCGGCGGTCGTGGCTGTCACGGCCATCCGTTTCACGAAGTCCCGTCGGGATGTTCGTTCCTCGTGCATGGGCTGCCTCCTTTACACCCTCACTGTAACCGTTCCGGATCCTATGTCCCGTCGGCCGGGACGAAAACCTTAGCCCGCCTCATTCCGACCCCGTCAACCGATGCTGGTGACAGAGGCAAGGCGGCGCACCACGCCGCGGCAGGAGCACTCAGGCCGGCGGGGTCAGGCGGCGCATTTCCATGGCGACGGCCCGTCCTGGATCGGTGAGGCACTTGGCCGCGACTTCGCGCGCGGGCAGAGCGTCACTGCGGCCGAGGCTTTTCTCGTGCTGCGCCAGGAGGAGGGCGTCGAGGATGACGCGGCTCTCCATGGGTGACTTGGCATCGTCCGCGGTCAGGCCCGAATGGACGCAGGCCAGAACCTTGCAGACGCAGGATGCGAACGCTTCCGGATAGTCCAGTTCGTGCAGGACGGCCCGAACCGCGTCCAAGGCCGGAGGGTTGACGTCGGGGCCGGCCGGTGCAGGCGTGGCTGCCGGTTGCGCCGGGGGCGCGATGGCCAGGAGGAGGGCGGCGGCGACGACCAGGTTCGGATCGGCGGCTTCCTCCCGCGAGCAGATCGCCTCGGCATAGCGCAGGACTTCACGGCTTGAAGCCAGGGTGGGGTTGTCCGCCCCAAGCTTCGCCTCCAGGTGTTCGAGCAGCACGGCTTTGCGCCAGGTCGCCTTCATCTGGCCGTACTCTCGGAACTTCTGCTCGCCGAGGCAGTCCTTGGCAAAGCGGCACCAGTCGACGCACGACTGGGTTTCGGTCCGAATCACGACTCGGCCGCAGGCACGGCATTGCCCGGTCGCCTCGTCACTCCAGATTTCTACATCCTTGCTGCATTGCGGGCAGCGCACGACGTCGGGGTGCGGTTGCGCGAAGGCGCGGCTTCCCGGGCAGGGGCGGAACGGCATGGGGGAATCCTCCCTGAGTCACATAAGAGAGACCTCAGCCCGTCGTCTTGCCGGTCGGCGTTCCTGGGGCGGCGGCCGTCAACGTGTCGTTCTTTCCCGAGTTGTTGGGTTGCGGGCCAAGCGGGGTCGTCTGGAGCAGCCGCCGGATTACGGCACACCCCATGCAGGGCAGAAGTTCATCGGTACGGTCGGATCCGGCCGAGTCTTTGTCCTTGGGCACGCAACGGGACCCCGCGGACACGAGCCAGCAGAATTGGCCGTTCCCGATGGTGTGACTGGGGCAACTGGCTCGTTCCGCAGGCGGGCAGCCCCGGATTTCCCAGCAGGGGACGGTGTCGACCTGGCGGCGACGGTGAACGGCCATCAGCACGAACAACTGCAGCAGAACCCGGGTCGGGACATTCCGCCAGCCTTGTTCGTAACTCTGGATCGCTTTTGCGGACGTGCCCAGAGCCGCCGCCAACCGAGCTTGGGTTACGCCGAACTCTCGCCGAGTCTTGCGGATCAGTTCAGCCCGGGAAAGGGAACAGGGATCGCCGTTGGTCTCTTGATCGGCCACGCTCTTGCTCTCCCGCAAGTTGTCGGATTCGCCATGTCGCCTGGCTACTGGCCTGAAGGCGGAAGACGGTTGATGGTTATGATCGACCGATTCAAGGCTGCCATCGAGTTTGCAGCCCATGGTGCTTCACCTGACCCCGCAAAGCTTTTGCTTCAGCGTTGAGCCCATTCAGGCCATTCACCTGAGAGTTTGCGGTATTTCCACCCCATCTTTTCGCTCTTGAACACCCCCATTGGCAGGGGGGGGATACGGACCCCGGTATGCCGCCCCCCCCATATTTTTTCACTATACATCTGCCTGGAGCCCTTGACAACCACAATGTGGTAGTTTATATGTACAGCATAGCGCCACAATGTGGTAGTGCCAGTTTTTCAGGTCACCTTCAGCCAAAGAGTTGCGGCGATGTGGGGTGAGCTTGGGGCTCAGGCTGGATGAAGGCATGGCAGAATGGCATGGGTTACACAACGTGGCAATGATGTGTTCGTGACGTGTTCCCAAGTGTATTAGGAACTCCGACAAGGAAGCATCTCCATGGCAACCATCAGACTTGACCCGACCAAGCACGAAGACTGGCAGATCGCGGCAGCGGCTGAGGAGTCGATGCGGCCTTTGCGGGACATTGCGGGCGATCTGGGCATCCGTGAGGACGAGTTGATTCCGATGGGGCGGTCTTTGGCCAAGGTTGACTACCAGCAGGTTCTGGCGCGAGTGGGGCAGACAACGGCTGGCAAGTACATTGACGTCACGGCGATCACGCCGACGCCGTTGGGCGAAGGCAAGACCACGACGACCATGGGGTTGGTTGAGGGCCTCGGTCACATCGGCAAGCGCGTTTCCGGCGCGATCCGGCAGCCCAGCGGCGGTCCGACGTTCAACGTCAAGGGTTCGGCTGCGGGCGGCGGTTTGGCGCAGTGTATTCCGCTGACTCCGTTCTCGATCCGCCTGACGGGTGACATCGACTGCATCACCAACGCCCACAACCTGGCGATGGTGGCGCTGACCGCGCGGATGCAGCACGAAGCGAACTACGACGATGCACGGCTGGCGAAGAGCAACATGAAGCGGTTGGACATCGATCCGAAGCGGGTCGAGATCCGATGGGTGATTGACTTCTGTGCTCAGGCCCTGCGCAACATCATCATCGGCCGCGGCAGCAAGATGGACGGGTTTGAGATGGAGTCCGGGTTTGCCATCACCGTCTCCAGTGAATTGATGGCGATTCTGGCGATTACGCGGGACTTGAAGGACATGCGCGAGCGCATCGGGCGGATGGTGGTGGCCTACAGCCGCTCGGGCAAGGCGGTGACGACGGCGGACCTGCAGGTTGACGGGGCGATGACGGCGTGGATGCTAGAGGCGCTGAACCCGACTCTGATGCAGACGATTGAAGGCCAGCCGGTGCTGGTCCACGCCGGTCCGTTTGCGAATATCGCGATCGGGCAGAGTTCCATCATTGCTGACCGTCTGGCGACCTCACTGACCGACTATCACGTCACGGAGAGCGGGTTTGGGGCTGACATCGGGTTTGAGAAGTTCTGGAATCTGAAGTGCCGTTACTCCGGCATTACTCCGAATGCGGTGGTGGTGGTGGCGACGGTGCGAGCGTTGAAAATGCATGGTGGCGGTCCCGCGGTCAAGCCCGGGTTGCCGTTGGCGGACGCGTACAAGAAGGAGAATCTGGGCCTGCTCGAGAAGGGGTGCGAGAACCTGATCGCGCACATTGAGACGGTGAAGAAGAGCGGCGTTCGCCCGGTGGTGTGCATCAACAGCTTTTATACCGACACGCCCGCCGAGGTCGCCCTGATTCGCCGTGTTGCGGAGCAGAACGGGGCTTACGTGGCGCTGTCGCAGCACTGGCTGAAGGGCGGCGCTGGCGCCGTTGAACTGGCTGAGGCTGTTGTGGCGGCCTGCGACGAGAAGAACAACTTCCGATTCCTGTATGACCTGAGCCTGCCGTTGCGGGATCGAATCGAACTGATCGCCAAAGAGGTTTACGGCGCCGATGGCGTGACCTACACTGATGAGGCGGCCCGCAAGCTGGCGGCCTTCCAGGCCGACCCGGAGATTGCCAAGCTCGGGACGTGCATGGTGAAGACGCACCTGAGCCTGTCGCACACGCCCGATGTCAAGGGCCGGCCGCGAGGTTGGACGTTGCCGATCCGGGACGTGCTGATCTACAAGGGTGCCGGTTTCGTGGTGCCGGTCGCCGGCGACATCAAGCTCATGCCGGGCACGGCGTCGGATCCCGCGTTTCGGCGGGTCGACGTCGACGTGACGACGGGGCGGGTCCGGGGGTTGTTCTGAGTTCCAGCGCCTCGCGTTACTCCACGGTGAGAAACCCGTTTCCGGTCTGACGGTTTGGAGGCAACATGCTCCGAGAAGCTTTACGAGACGGCAGCTTCGCAGTAACCTGTGAGTTTGTGCCGGGGCGCGGAAAAGGCGGTCCGGCCGTGGATGCCGCGGCGCAGTTTGCACGCGACTTAGGTGCGGCCGGGGTGACGGTGCACGCTGTCAGCATCACCGACAACCCCGGGGGCAACCCGGCGATTTCCCCGGACGTGTTGGCGGCGGAGATTCGCCAGGTCGGCGGGGAGCCGCTGGTCCACTTCTCGTGCCGGGACCGGAACCGCAACGCGATCGAATCGCGGGCCATGGCTCTGGCCAGGATGGGGATTCAGAACCTGCTCGTCATCACGGGCGACTATCCGTCCAACGGCTGCTACGAGGGAACTTCCGCGGGGGTTTTCGATCTGGACGCCGTCCAAGCCGTCAAGTACCTCAAAGAGATGAACGCCGGCATCAAGGTTCCCGGGAAGAAGCCGGGCACCACGGCATCGTTGCCGGCCACGGATTTTCTGCTCGGGGTGGGCGTTTCCCCGTTCAAGCTGACGGAAGAGGAACTGATGCTCCAGTTCTTCAAGCTGGAGAAGAAGGTTCGGGCGGGGGCGGACTTCATCATTCCCCAGCTCGGGTATGACATGCGCAAGTTCCTGGAGATCAAGCGGTATCTCGCGAGTCGGGATCTGAACGTGCCGGTGGTCGGGAACGTCTACGTCCTCAGTTACGGGGCGGCGAAGGTGATGCAAGGCGGGGGTGTGCCGGGGTGCGTCGTGACCGACGAACTGGTGGCGAAGTTGAAGGCGGAATCGGCCGAACCGGACAAGGGCAAGGGCAAGCGGCTCGAACGCGCGGCGCAGATGGTCGCCATGTTCAAGGGCATGGGGTTTGGCGGTGTCCACATCGGCGGGTTTGGTCTGAAATCCGATGATTTCGTCTACATCATTCGGCACGGGCTCGAGCTTGAGCCGCAGTGGGAGTCGTTCATCCCGGAGGTGTCGTTCTCCAGGCCGAACGAGTTCTATGCGTTTCCGGCGCCCGTCACATACCGGCCGACGCGCCAGGAGAAGGACCCGGTTGCCACGCTGAGCCCGGGGTGCACTTCGGTGTTCTTTTCGGTCTGGAACCTGTTGCACGGGTTGCTGTTCGACCGCAAGGCGCTGGGTTACCGGATCCTGGTCGCCTGGTACCGGTTCCTCGAGAAGCACAAATTGCTGGGAAGCATCACGCACACCTTCGAGTTCGCGGTCAAGTCGGTGTTCCTGGGCTGCCGTGACTGCGGTGACTGCGCGTTGCCCGACACGGCCTACCGCTGTCCGATGTACCGGTGCGCGAAGCAGCAGCGGAACGGACCGTGCGGCGGCAGTCGTGACGGCATGTGCGAGGTGTACCCGACCGAGAAGCCGTGTGCCTGGATTGCGATCTACCAACGGTTGAAGGGCGCGGGTCGGATCGAGGAACTGCGCCAGGCCTATGTCCCGCCCTGCCGTGCCGAACTGCGTTACACGTCCGGCTGGGCCAACTTCTTCCTGAACCGTGACCATGCGGCGGTCCCCGCCGAAACTCCAGCCGCATCCGGGGCTGGCGAGTCGGCTGCCAATGCGGGTCCCGAACCCAAGGCGAACATCCATTGAAACTGGCTGTTTCAGGAAAAGGTGGAGTCGGTAAGACGACATTCACCGCGCTGTTGTCCAAGGCCTTGGTGGCCCGGGGGTACTCGGTGTTCGCCATCGATTCGGACCCGAACCCTACTCTCCTGGGTTCCATGGGCTATCCGGATCCCGAATCCGTGCGGCCCCTGGTGGAACTGAAGGACCTGATCGAGGAGCGTACGGGGGCCAGGCCCGGGTCGATGGGGGGCATGGTTCGGTTGAACCCGTTTGTGGATGATATCCCGGCCAAGTACGCGGTCGACATCGGCGGAGTGAAGGTGTTGGTGGCTGGGGCGGTCAAGCGCGGTGGCGCCGGGTGTTACTGCCCCGAGAACACCCTTGTCCGGGCGCTGATCTCGCACCTGCTCGTGGATCGCTCCAGTGCCCTGATCCTGGACATGGAGGCGGGCATCGAGCATCTGAGCCGCGGGACGGTGGCGTCGGTCGATTTCCTGATGGTGGTGGTGGAGCCGTCGCACCGCAGCGTGGAGACGGCTTTCCGCATCCGCCAGATGGCGACGGAGCTGGGGCTGAAGCGCGTCCTGGCGGTCGGCAACAAGGTGCGTTCTCAGCATGACCGGGAATTCCTGGAAAAGTCGCTGGTAGGTTGGGAGATGGCCGGTGTCATCCCCTACGACGAGACGATTCGCGAGTCGGAAACAGGTGAATTGGGTGCCCTCCGCGCTGCCCCTGGCACGGAGGCGTCGGTGGATCAGATTGCATCGTTGCTGGTGGACAAGACGGCAGCCCTGCGGCGTGAAGGAGACCAGGCATGACGGATAAATCTGCAAAGACGGCTGCGAGCATCGATCCGGCGGCTTTGGCCATGATCGAGAAGCTGGCGGCACAAGGCGTGGAGACCGCGTTCGACCGGCACGTGGAGCAGGGGACCCGGTGTCCGTTCGGGGACAAGGGCGTGTGCTGCCGGATCTGCGACATGGGACCGTGCCGCATCAGTCTCAAGGAGAAGGGCGCCAAGCGCGGGATTTGCGGGGCCACGGCGTCGACCATTGCGGCGCGGCAGCTGATCCGCCAGGTGGCAGCCGGGGTGGCCGCGCATTCGGATCACGGGCACGACATTGTGAAGACCTTGAAACTGGCGGCCAAGGGTGATGCCCAGGGTTACACGATCAAGGGCGTTGACCGGCTCATGGCCCTGGCCAAGGAATGGGGCGTTAAGACGGATCAGCGCGAGGTCAAGGAGATCGCCCTGGAACTGGCTGATTTGGCCTTGGGACAGTTCAACCAGCAGGAAGGCGAGATCCGGTATCCGGCGATGCGGGCGCCCGAGGCCACGGTCAAGAACTGGCGCCGGCTGGGGTTGATCCCGGTCGGAGTCGAGCACGAGATCGTGGAGACGCTGCACCGCACTCACGAAGGCGTCGACGCCGACTACATGAACCTGATCATGCACGGACTGCGCACCTCCCTGGGAGACGGTTGGGGTGGCGCCATGCTGGCCACCGATTTTGGCGACATTCTGTTCGGCTCACCCATGCCGGTCCGCAGCCAGGTGAATCTTGGGGTGCTGAAGGAGGATCACGTCAACATCGTGGTGCACGGCCACGAACCGACCCTGTCCGAGATGGTGGTGGCGGCCAGTCGGGATGCCGAGATGCTGGCCCTGGCGAAGCAGAAGGGTGCGCAGGGGATCCTGGTGGGTGGGATCTGTTGCACGGCCAACGAGATCCTGATGCGTCAGGGCGCCCCTGTGGTGGGCAACTTCCTGCACCAGGAACTGGCGCTGGCCACCGGGGCGGTCGACGTCATGCTCGTCGACGTCCAGTGCATCATGCCGGCGGTGATCGAGCACGCCGCCCGGTTCCACACCAAAGTGATCACGACCAGCAAGAAAGCCAAGATCCCCGGGGCCACGCACGTCCAGTTCGACGAGGAACACGCCTACGACATCGCCAAGTCGATCGTCCGCACCGCGGTCGAGAACTACCCGAACCGGAAGGGGCAGGATATTCCGCCCAACAAGACCGACCTGGTTGCGGGGTTCACGGTCCAGAACACGTTCTGGCACCTCGGCGGCCGCTACCGTTCCACGTTCCGACCGCTGAACGACGGCATCATCAGTGGCCGGTTGCGGGGTGTGGCGGCGGTCATCGGCTGCAACAATGTGCGAAAAGTCCAGGACGACAGCCACCTCAAAATGGTCAAGGAGCTGCTGAAGAACGACGTGCTGGTGGTGATGACCGGGTGCGCGGCCACCGCCTGCGCCAAGTACGGACTGCTGCAACCCGAGGCCGCGGCGGAGTACGCCGGGCAGGGGTTGCGAGAGATTTGCGAAGCCGTCGGGCTTCCGCCGGTGCTGCACTTGGGCTCCTGTGTGGACAACAGCCGCATTCTGGTGGCGTTGTGCGAGATGAGCCGTGAGGGCGGACTGGGCGACAAGCTTTCTGACCTGCCGATCGCGGGCGCGGCGCCGGAGGCCATGTGCGAGAAAGCCATCGCAATCGGGTTCTACTGCGTCGCGTCGGGCGCCTATGTGAACTACAGCCCGGCGATGAAGGTCTTGGGCAGTCCGGAACTGACCCAGCTTCTGACGGAAGGCTTGGAGGACATCGTGGGCGGGAAGTTCAGCTTCGAGGAAGACCCCGTCAAGGCGGCGCAGTTGATGATGCGTCACATGGACAAGAAGCGGAAGGCCCTGAAGTTGCGTCCGCTGATGTACGCGAAATCGTTTCTCGACGAGGAATCGCCGGAGCCCGCAGCGGCAGTGAGTACGGCCGCGGCGCAGATCTCGGAACCTGGCAAGAAAGGCTGCGGCGGCGTCCGTCCGTAGTGTGCACGACGGAAAGTCCTCGACCGGCCCAGGACGCAACAAGGAGTCAGCAATGTCAAAGATCATAGCGAGTGCGGCAATCCGCGGCGCGCGGGAAATCGTTGCCCAGGCGGAAGCCATGTTTGAGAAGGTCCGTGAGGAAAAGGGCGAGAGCATCGACGTCGGTTACCCCGACACGGCCTACTACCTGCCCATGGCTCATGCTTTGCTGGGGGTGAACATCGAGAAGCTGGGGCAGATCAAACCCGTGCTGGCGCACGCCCGGGAGTTGTTGGGCAACGTGCCGCCCGACCGTCTGTGGTTCCCCTATCTGGGGACGACTCTGGACGCGGGGATCGCCACCTTGCTGGCCGAGGAAATCATCACGGTTTTCAGGTACCTGTATGCCCAGGAACCGCAACCGGGCTGCAACGGGTTCTTCTCCGACACCATTCTGCGGACGCTTGGGATTCAGCTTGTGGACGGGCGGATGCCCGGGTTCGCCGCCATTCTCGGCGCGGCACCGGACGTCGACACGGCGGTTCACATCGTCCGCGAATTGCAGAAACGGCAGATCATGGTGTTTGCCGGATCTTCGACCAACGGGGTGAGCATTGTCGACCAGCTCGCCGAGGCCAAGGTTCAGATGGGGTGGGACACCTACATTGTCCCGTACGGCCGCGACACCATCAGCGCGATCTTCCCGCTGAACTGGGCCATTCGTGCCGCCATGACCTTCGGCGGTTTGAAGCCCGGCCAGTCCCGTGCCTGCCTGGAGTACTGCAAGAACCGGGTGTTTGCCTTCGGAATGACCCTCGGTGAGGTGGACGACTTCAAGTACGCCACCGGCGCGGGCGCGATCAACATGGGCTTCCCCATCATTGCGGACACGAACATCCCGGAGATTCTGCCGACCGGGATCTGCACGTACGAGCACGTGGTGCGGGAACTGGACCACAAGCACATCGTGCCGCGCTGCATCGAGGTCCGTGGCGTCAAGGTCAAGGTTGCCGAGATCGACATTCCTGTGCCGTTCTCAGCGGCGTTCGAAGGGGAGCGCGTCCGGCGCGAAGACATGCACTGCGAGTTCGGCAGCAAATACTCGGCGGCGTTCGAGTTTGTGCACACCCGTAACATGGACGAGATCGAGGACGGGAAGATCGAGGTGGTCGGACCCGACATCGACACGGTTGCCGAAGGCGGGTCCTTGCCGTTGGCGATCTACGTGGAAGTGGCCGGGCGTGCGATGCAGAAGGACTTCGAGTCCATTATCGAGCGCCAGCTCCACCATTACATCAACTATGCGATGGGCATTTTCCACATGGGGCAGCGGGACATCGTCTGGGTGCGGGTCAGCAAGGCCGCGTTTGCCAGCGGGTTCCGCCTGCAGCACTTCGGCAAGATCGTCCACGCCCGCATCCACGACGTGTACGGCAAGATTGTGGACAAGGTGCAGGTCAAGATCATTTCCGACGACGCCAAGGTCAAGGCGCTGCTGCAGGAGGCCAAGCACGCCTACGACGATCGCGACGCGCGCATCGCGGGGATGACCGACGAGAGCGTGGACGTCTTCTACTCCTGCACGCTGTGCCAGTCGTTCGCACCCAACCACGTCTGCGTCATCAGCCCTGAGCGATTGGGGCTGTGCGGGGCGTACAACTGGCTGGACGGAAAAGCGGCCTTTGAGATTGACCCGACCGGCGGGAACAAACCCATCGCCAAGGGGCGGGTCATCGACCTGAAGATTGGCGAGTGGGAGGGGATCAACGAGTTTGTGTATTCGACCTCGAACCGCAACATCGAGTCGATCAGTCTGTACTCGTTGATGGCCAAGCCCATGACGTCGTGCGGCTGTTTCGAGTGCATTCTGGCGATCGTGCCGGAAGCGAACGGGTTCATGATCGTCAACCGCGAGTTTCCCGGCATGACTCCCTGCGGCATGAAGTTCTCGACGCTTGCGGGCAGTGTGGGTGGCGGGAACCAGACCCCCGGCTTCCTGGGCGTGGGACGGCTCTACGTACTCAGCCGCAAATTCATCCCGGCCGACGGCGGGCTGCGGCGGTTGGTCTGGATGCCGAAGGAGATGAAGACGTACTTCGGTGACCGGCTCAAGGCTCGAGCTGCCGAGGAGGGGGTCCCGGACCTGGTCGACAAGATCGCGGACGAGACCTGCGCAACGTCGGGAGAAGAACTGGTCGAGTACCTGGCGAAAGTGGGGCATCCGGCCCTCGAGATGGAGTCGCTGCTGGAACTACTTTAGGTTTAAGGCATAGGGTGACGAAGCAGGAGGTGAAGCATGGCACTGAAAGCACTGGACATTTTCAAGCTGTTGCCGAAGACGAACTGCAAGAAGTGTGGCACTCCGACATGTTTGGCGTTCGCCATGAAACTGGCGCAGAAGCAGGCCAAGCTGGATGATTGTCCCGATGTCTCGGCCGAGGCCAAGGCCCTGTTGGCCGGCGCCGCGGCGCCGCCGATTCGCCTGGTCACGGTCGGCACCGGCGACCGGAAACTGGAGATCGGCAACGAGACCGTGATGTTCCGACACGACGAGTCGTTCTACCATCAGGCCGGAATCGGCGTCATCGTCCCCGACACGCTGACCGGGCAGGAGCTGACCGAGCGCTTGGCCCAGGTGAAGGCGCTGGCGTTTGTGCGGGTGGGAACTCGGATTGGCGCCGGGTTGGTGGCAGTGGAGAACGCCAGTGGCCGCGCGGACACCTTCGTCACGGCCGTACAGGCCGCCAGGAAAGTGGGGTTGCCGCTCGTCCTGATGGCCGCCGACGCCGCGGTCGTGAAGGCGGCGTTGGCCGCCGGGTGCGCGGCCGAGCGCCCGCTTATTTACGCGGCTTCCGAGGGCAACTGGGAGGGAATGGCGCAACTGGCCAAGGAGCACAATTGCCCGTTGGCCGTGACCGGGGCCGACCTGGATGCCGTGGCGGCGCTGGCGCGAAAGGTCCGTCAGGCCGGCGCCGAGGAGTTGATCCTCGATTTGGGTGTCGGTTCTCTGGCCCGTAATCTGGAAGCGTTGACCGCGGCTCGGCGGTTGGCCTTGAAGCGGAAGGCTGACGGGGTCGGATACCCGAGCATGGTTTGCTGCCGCGATGCCGATCCGGCGCAGAACCTCATCGCCTGCTGCTCGTACGCGGCGAAGTACGCGGGCATCGTCCTGACCCCGCTGCGGGCCCCGGAGCAGATCCTGCCGATGCTCACGATCGGTCAGAATATCTATGCCGACCCGCGCAAACCGATCCAGGTCGAAGCCAAGGTGTACAGTGTCGGTGCGGTCACCCCGCAGTCGCCGCTGTTGGTCACCACCAACTTCTCGCTGACGTACTACACGGTCGAGTCCGAGGTGGAAGCCAGCCGTGTCCCGGCCTACATCGGGGTGCTGGATACGGAAGGGACTTCGGTGCTGACGGCGTTCGCCTCCGATAAACTGACCGCCGAAAAAGTGGTCACGCTCCTGCGTTCCGAAGCGGTGACCAAGGCTGTGTCCCACCAGAAGGTGATCATCCCGGGCTACATCGCGGCCATGAGCGGCGAACTGCTCGAGGCGTCCGGGTGGGAGATCATGGTCGGGCCGCGCGAGGCCAGTGGAATTCCCAAGTATCTCAAGACCGTTTGGCAAGGGGCATGAAGAAGACTTACGTCATCACATTCCTGCCGGAAGGCCAGGCGGTGCGAGCCGCTCAGGGGCGGTCGATCTTGGATGCGGCCAAGGCGGCCGGGATCCCGATCAACTGCATCTGCAATGGGGATGGCGTGTGCGGTAAGTGTCGCGTCATGGTCAAGTCGGGCAAGGTCACGGCGCGGCCGAACATGTTCCTTGACCGGCACGATATCCAGCGCGGCATGGCGCTGGCCTGCCAGACTTACGTGGCTGGTGACGTGGTCGTGGAGGTGCCGCCGGAGTCGCGGGGCGGCGGCATTCCGCATTTGGTGAACGACGACGCGGTCCGCTTCGGCAAGACGTCGGTCGGGGGGTGGGACGAGACGGCCTTCCCGTTGTCGCCGCTGGTCAGTAAAGTCTACCTGGAACTGCCCAAGCCGAGCCTGGATGACAGCCTGTCGGACCAGGAGCGTCTCTATCGCAGCCTGCGGCAGAAGCTGGATCTCCCCATCGTTCAGACGGGGCTGTCGGTGATGCGGCGCTTTTCCGAGGTCTTGCGTCGCAGCGACTGGAAGGTCACGGTGCTGTTGGGCTGCCGGGGCGGCACGGTGGAGGTTGTCGATGTGGAACCGGGGGACACGGTGGCCCGGAACTATGGTGTTGCGTTGGACGTGGGCACGACCACCATTGTCACCTACCTGGTCGATTTGACCAACTCAGAGACCCTGGCGGTCAAGGCGCGCTACAACTCCCAAGCCCGGTTCGGTGAAGACGTGATCGCGCGGATCATGCGCGCCGCTTCGCCCGACGGACTGCGCGAACTGCAGGAGACGGTGGCCGGTGACATCAACGGCTTGATTGCGGCTCTGATCGTGGACGCCGGTGTCCGGCTGAGCGATGTGAACTGCATCACCTGTGCGGGCAATACGACCATGGTGCATCTCCTGTTCGGTCTCGATCCGGCCAACATCCGGCGCGAGCCGTACGTGCCTTGCGCTGTGAATCTGCCCGTGATCCGGGCTGCCGAGGTTGGCATTACAATTAACGCGCGCGGCCTTCTGGCCACCATGCCGTGCGTGGCGTCCTACGTCGGAGGCGATGTGCTGGCCGACGTGCTCGTGTCCGGCATGACCCGGAGCGAGGAACTGTCCTTGCTGGTGGACCTGGGCACGAACGGGGAGTTGGTTCTCGGCAATTCGGAGTGGCTGATGGCTTGTTCCGCATCGGCCGGTCCGGCGTTTGAGGGTGGCGGCATCTCCTGCGGTATGCGGGCCACGTCCGGGGCCGTGGAGCGGGTTGTCCTGGGGCCGGGGGGGCAGGTTCTCGAATGCAACGTGGTCGGTGGCGGCAGTCCCCTGGGACTGTGCGGATCCGGACTGATTGACGCCGTCGCGGGTCTGCTCGAAGTGGGCTGCATCGACCGGGCCGGACGGTTCGTTCCGGACCGCTGCGGGCGCAAGTTGCAGGAGATGGAGACCGGCGACCGAGGGTTCGTGTTGTTCCCGGGGCAGGAAACCGCGCTGGGTCGGGATATCGTGCTGGCAGAGGCCGACATTGCCAACCTGATCCACACCAAGGGTTCCATCTACATGGCCGCCGTATGCCTCCTCGAGCATGTCGGCCTGAGTTTCGACGATGTCAAGCACATCTACATTGCGGGTGGTTTCGGCAATCATCTGCAGGTTGACCGTGCGGTGCAGATCGGGCTGCTCCCCGACGTGAACCGCAGCGTGTTTCACGTCATTGGCAACGGATCGGTGCAAGGGGCCAGGATGGCGCTGCTCTCGGGGCATGCCCTGCGCTACACGCAGGAGCGGATCGCGGCTGCAACGACGTACGTCGAGTTGAGTTCTTCTCACAGGTACATGAACGAGTACTCGTCCTGTCTGTTCTTGCCCCATACGGACATCGAACGGTTCCCGTCTGTGGCCAGGAAGTTCAACCCGCAGACGGTCTAGGAGTAGACGATGACGGTACGGATCGCTGTCGCTGGGAAGGGCGGGTCGGGGAAAACAACCCTGGCCGCTCTCTTGTGTCGAGGTCTGGTCGAGCGCGGCGTCAAGCCCCTGCTGGCCGTGGACGCCGACCCCAACAGTTGTCTGCCGGACCGTCTTGGCATACCGCTCCAGCACACCATCGGGCAGATGCGCGAGGAATTGCGCTCCGATCCCGAGAGCGTGCCGAAGGGGGTGTCAAAACACGAGTGGATCGAACAACTCATCCACCAGGACATCGCGGAAGCGAACGGGTTCGACATGCTGGTCATGGGGCGGCAGGAAGGCCCCGGCTGCTACTGCTACATCAACAACGTGCTTCGGGAATGCATGGAAAAGATCAGTGGACAATACCGGGGCGTAGTCATTGACAACGAGGCCGGGTTGGAGCACCTGAGCCGTCGCACCAGTGGCGAGGTGGAGATCATGCTGGTTGTCTGCCATGCCACCGCGGTCGGGGCCCGCACCGCGGCGCGGATTGTCGAGATGCGCGACCACCTCCAGTTGCAGGTCGGGCAGACCTTCCTCGTTCTCAACCAGTTCGATGGCAATCTGGGGCCGGAACTGGCCGATGCCTTTGCCCGGACCGGCCTGGAGACTCTGGGTGTTGTTCCTGCAGATCCCCTTGTTGCTTCGTTCGACGTGGAGGGTCGTTCGCTGCTCCAGTTGCCCGCGGATTCGACGGCGGTCCGGGCGGTTCACGACATGCTGAAAATGCTAAACGAAAGGAGGCTCATATGACGCTGATGGAAACTGCCAAGGAGAAGTGGTCCGGAGCTGTTGGCACGGTTGTGCTGGGCGCGGACGCTGCGGCCGGAGGGACCCGAAAGTCTGTCGTTACTCTGGGCGGCGCCAGTACCCTGCCGTTCCTGAAATTCGATGGACAGACCCCGCATCGGCCCGCCGTGGCCATGGAGGTCTGGGACAGTGCACCGGAGGATTGGCCGGCCCCGCTGGCGACGGCCCTGGGCGACTTGGTCAAGAGCCCGGTGGAGTGGGCCCGCACCTGTGTCGAGAAGTTTGGCGCCGACTTGATCTGCCTGCGCCTGACGAGCACTCACCCGGACTTGGCGAACACCTCGCCCCAGAAGGCCGCGGAAACGGTCAAAGCGGTGCTGAAGGCAATCAGTGTCCCCCTGATCGTCTGGGGCTGCGATCAACCGGACAAGGACAACCAGGTCTTGCCGGTGTGCAGCCAGGCGGCGGCGGGCGAGCGCTGCCTGTTCGGGACCGTCACCGAGGACAACTACAAGACGCTGGCGGTGTCTTGTCTGGCGGACGGACACTGCCTGATCGGTTTGAGCCCGATCGACATCAACATCGCCAAGCAGGTCAACGTGCTGGTCACGGAGATGGGATTCCCGCTCGACCGGTTGGTCATGTACCAGACAACCGGGGCGCTGGGATACGGTTTGGAGTACACCTACTCCATCCAGGAGCGTGGACGCCTGGCGGCCCTGGGCGGAGACCGGTTGATGGCGGTTCCCGTCATCTGCATGGTTGGGCAGGAAGCCTGGCGGACCCGGGAAGCCCGGGCGACCGAAGAGGAGCTGCCGGGCTGGGGGAGTGAGAAGGAGCGGGGCCTGAACTGGGAGATCGCCACGGCCGCTGCGTTGCTCCAGGCTGGAAGCGATATCCTGGTCCTGCGGCATCCGGCGGCGGTGGCCGCGATCAAGACGAGCATCGGTCAACTGATGAGTTAAGAGTTCCCACGCTCAGGTACTCCAGCGAGCGTACCTGGAATCAGGGTTTCGGTGTTCAGTGTTCGGGCTGAGCACCGGGCTAATGTGACGCCACCAGTGGCCATTTCTCCCCGAACCCCGAACCCCTGAATAGCCACAGCCAACGAAGGAGACCCCAGATCATGTTTGTCATCGGCGAGCGGATCAACGGCATGTTCAAGGACATTGGCGACGCCATCCTGGCGAAGGACCCCCAGCCGGTTCGGGCCATGGCTGAGAAGCAACTGGCCGCCGGCGCGGACGCGTTGGACATCAACGTCGGCACCCGGGTGCCGAAGCCGGAGCGTGGGGCTGCCATGGAGTGGCTGGTCGATTCGGTCCGCGAAGTGACGACCGTACCCCTGTCGATCGACAGTCCGAGCCTGGTCATCGTGCGGGCTGGCTTGGCGAAGGCCTGCGCGAAGGGCCGTGGGATCATCAACTCGACCACCGGCCAGCAGGGCAAGGTCGAGGAGTTCATGAAGTTGGCGCACGAGTTCAGTGCGGGTATCGTCGGATTGTCCATTGATGAGAAGGGCGTGGCGGCGACGGCGGATGCCAAGCTGGAAATCGGCATGCGGATCATCGCCGCGGCCGCCGAGGCCGGTGTCCCGACCGAAGACGTTTACCTGGATCCGATCATTCTGCCCGTGAACTGTAACCAGTCCGCGCCGGGCATTGTGATGGAGACCATCAGCCAGTTCAAGATGCTGTCGGATCCCGCCCCCCACATTGTGATCGGGTTGAGCAACCTCAGCCAGGGCGCCTCCGAACGGTCCCTGATCAACCGCACGTTCCTGGTCATGGCCATTGGAGCCGGCCTGGACGCCAGCATCCACGACCCCCTGGACGAGGAGTTGACCAACGCCATGGTCACTGCCGAGTTGCTGCTCAACAAGAGTATTTACAGCGACTCTTACCTGGCGGCATACCGGAAGGGGAAATCGGTGCGTTGAGTCGGGTGGACGGTCTGCCGCTGGCGCGGACGACACGCCGGACCTGCGGCATCACCCCAAACGGGCAATGCGTCAAGAGTGCAGGATGCAGGCGGGGCTGAAGGGCGAGCCGCGAGAGGTGACAAGCGGTTCCTCCAAATGCGCCCCGTTTTCTGACGCGTGCGGCTCTGACAGAGGACCACCCTCAACGGACGCACTACCCGAAAAAGGTAATGCGTCAGTCGCGGGTGGAGATAGGGTCGAAGGTTGGCCGGGGCTGGCGCCTGGAGTGGTCGGAGCGGCTCGCTCCGACACCCGCGGGACCGGGCCGGTCCCGCCACTTTGGGCAGCCACCCCCACCCCTCCACCCGCGACTGACGCATTACCGAAAAAGGGCGGAATGGTTTGACTTCGGGTCGCATGACAGGTACACTTGCCGGCCAAGTGTCAAGTCCTCACTGCAGAGTGGAGAGACGTCCATGTTGGTTGTTGCCTGTATCAAGCAGGTCCCGGACACGACCCAGGTCAAGATCGACCCGGTGACGAATACCCTTGTGCGTGAAGGTGTTCCGTTCATCATCAACCCGTTTGACATCCACGCCCTCGAGGAAGCGCTTCGCATCCGGGACCGGTTCGGGTGCCGGGTCACCGCTATTTCCATGGGCCCCCCCAACGCCGAGGCGACTCTGCGCAAGGCCCTTTCCCTGGGGGTTGACGAGGCGATTCTCGTGTCGGACCGCTGTTTCGGAGGCGCCGACACCTTGGCGACAAGCAACGTTCTGGCCGAGGCCATCCGGCGGCTCGTCAAGCGCGAGGACGTGGGGCTGGTGATCTGCGGCAAGCAGACGATCGACGGCGACACGGCTCAGGTCGGGCCCGGCATCGCGACGCGCCTCGGCTTTGCGCAACTGACGCTGGTCGACCGAATCGAGCATTTCGACCCTGAGAAGAGGGTGATCCGGGTACGGCGGAAACTCGAAGGCCGACATGAGATCGTGGAGGCGCCGCTTCCCGCGCTCATTACGGTCGTTCGGGAACTGAATCGCCCCCGCTACCCGACCGTGCCCATGCGCCTCCAGGCGTTGGAGACTCAGATCACGGTCTGGCGCAATCAGAACCTCGAGCTTGACGAGAACACCATAGGCCTCAAGGGCTCGCCCACATGCGTGAACCGGATCTTCTCGCCGCAACGCGAGAAGGGCGAGATCCTCGGTGACGGTGGCAAAGACCCCGACGGAGCGGCCCGGCTTCTGGTCGAGAAGCTGCGGAGCAAGGACCTCCTGGTGGTATGAACCGGCTGAGGCCGTTCCCTCTCCGTTTTCGCGGGTTGACCCCACGGTGGAATGTCCGTTAAGGAATTCTGCGATGAGCGATGAAAAGAAGCCGACGAAGAAACCGCGCGGTAAGGCGCGGCTTGTCAAGGGGAAGTGCATCGCCTGCGGTGCGCGGTGCCAGAGCGTCTGCCCCGTCAAGGCCATCGACATGAACGACGCGGGCGAGCCGATCATCCTCCTTGCCAAATGCATCGGCTGCAACAAGTGCGTGAAGATTTGTCCGGTTCAGGCTCTGGAGATATTCTTCTCTGCCGAGGAGCAGAAGGTCCTCGAAGCGCTCGCCAAGGAAGGCGTCGCGACGACGACCCCGGAGCAGGATGAGGCTGCGGCCTTGGCCGAGTCCCTCGCCGGTTGGCGGGGTGTCTGGGTGTTTGTCGAACAGGCCGAGGGAGAGCCGGCCCGGGTCTCCTGGGAGCTTCTCGGAAAGGGTCGTGAACTGGCCAACACGCTCAAGTCCGAGCTGGCCGCTGTGGTTCTCGGCGAAAACGTCGAAGCGCTGTGCCATGAGGCCTTCGTCTACGGTGCGGACAAAGCCTACCTCATGGACGCGCCGGTGCTGCGTCACTATCGGACCGAGTCTTACCTCAAAGGAGTCCTGCACCTCGTCAACCGGTATCACCCCGAAATCATCCTGATGGGGGCTACCGGGCTCGGGCGTGACCTCGCCGGGGCCGTTGCCACGATTCTGAAGACGGGCCTCACCGCCGATTGCACAGGGCTTTCCATCGATGACAAACGCAACCTCATGCAGACCCGTCCGGCCTTTGGGGGCAACATCATGGCCACCATCATGTGCGACAAGTTCCGTCCCCAGATGGCGACCGTGCGTCCTCGCGTCATGACCATGCCGGACCGGATCGAGGGGCGGACCGGTACGATTGTCCGCGACGAGTGCCCCGCCCGGGAAGAGGACATGCTCGTCAAAGTCCTGGAAATCCTGAAGGAAGGGCAGGGCAAGGAGAACGTGGACGTGGCCGCGGCCGAATTCATCGTTTCGGGGGGCCGGGGGATGATGGGCAAAGAGAATTTCCAGATACTTCAGGAACTTGCCGACGTTTTTGGCGGGGTCGTCGGCTCGTCTCGCGGCGCCGTCGATGCGGGCTGGATGCCGGCGGAGCGGCAGGTCGGGCAGACCGGGAAGACGGTGCGGCCCAAGATTTACATCGCCTGTGGAATCAGCGGGGCGATCCAGCATCTGGTCGGGATGCAGGACTCGGACCTGATCATTGCCATCAACCGGGACAAGGATGCCCCCATCTTTGAAGTGGCCCACTACGGGATCGTCGGGGACTTGTTCAGTGTCGTTCCGGCCCTTACCCGGGCCCTCCGAGAGATGAGAGAACAGAAGAAGCCTGCCTGAGCCCAGTTGTTGTAGGTAGCCTGCACAGAGCCGTTTGATGGTTCACGAGGTCCTGATGACACCCAATCCGGTCGTTTTTGGCGTCATTCTCGTCGTTGCGTTCGGCTTGTTTGCCCTAAGCTGCTACCGGCGCTTTTCCCTCGCAGCCGTCGGCAAGCCGGATGATCGTTTCCGTCCGATCGGGACACGGATCTGGAACATGTTCCTGTACGCGTTCGCGCAGAAGCGGGTAGCGCAGCGGCCCTTCGGTCTGAATCACGTGACCCTGTTCTGGGCGTTTCTGGTGCTGGTCATCGCCAACGGCGAATTCCTGGTCCGTGGCGTTTTTCCCGGCTTGAGCATCTACCTTCTACCGGCACCGGTCTTCAAGTTGCTTCTGCTGGCCTTTGAGGTCGTCTCGCTCCTGGCCCTCGTCGCTTCGCTGATCGCAATGGCACGGCGGCTCTTCTTCGCCCCGCCCTACCTTTCCACCGCTTACGTGAAGGCAACCAGCTTTGAGGCGTTCCTCATCCTGTTCTTCATCATCGTGCTGATGCTCGCGTATTTTGGCCTGCACGGTGCGGAGATCGCACTGGCCCGGCAGCAAGGCGCCGACTGGATGCCGGTTTCCGGCGTCGTGGCCCGCCTTCTCGGCGGGGTCGGCCCCGAGGGCGTGGAGAGCTTTGCCGCGCTCTGCTGGTGGGTGCACGCCATCGTTCTTCTGGTCTTCATGAATCTCCTGCCGCTGACGAAACACATGCACATCCTTACGGCCATTCCCAACTGCTATTTGCGGTCGATCGACAAGCCGAATACCCAACCGCGGGAGGAGTTCCGTAAGGGTGAGTCATTCGGTGTTGGGCAAGTGGATCAATTCACTTGGAAGGACCTGATCGACAGTTTCTCCTGCACCGAGTGCGGTCGTTGCCAGGATGTCTGCCCGGCAGCGATCACGGGCAAGCCACTGAACCCGCGCCAGATTATCCACGCTATCAAGAGCAACCTGCTGGCGAACGGGGAAGGTCTGAAGCGCGGCGAGAAGCCTGCCCTGCCACTCATCGGGGCCGAGGCCGAAGGCACGAACACCGAAGCCGCCCTGTGGTCATGCACCACCTGCGGCGCCTGCCTGGAGGTATGCCCGGTGCTGATCGAGCAGATGCCGAAGATCATCAAGATGCGGCGGCACCTGGTCGAGATGCAGGTACGTTTCCCCGAGGAGTTGCTGGGCGTTTTCGAGAATTTCGAGGGGCGCTCCAACCCGTGGGGCATTGCGCCCGCCGAACGGACCAAGTGGTGCACCACCATGAATGTGAAGACGTTCGAGAAAGGGACGACAGAGTACCTCTTCTACGTGGGGTGCGCGGGTGCCTTCGACTCCCGTCAGAAGCAGGTCACCGTGGCCATTGCCACCATTCTCGACGCCGCCGGCGTCTCGTGGGGGACGTTGGGGAAAGACGAGAAGTGCTGCGGTGACAGCTTACGCCGGCTGGGGAACGAGTACGTTTTCGACAAGATGGCCCAGGAGAACGTCAAGCTTTTCCGCGACAAAGGAATAACCAAGGTTATCACCCAGTGCCCGCACTGTTATTCCACGCTGAAGAATGACTACCGTCAGTACGGCCTGGAGGTCGAGGTCCTGCATCACGGGCAGCTCATCGAGCAGCTTCTGAAATCCGGAAAGTTGCGACTGAACCGACAGGTGACGGACTTGGGCAAGATCATCTTCCACGACTCGTGCTACCTGGGGCGGCACAACGACGTGTACGACGCGCCGCGGAATGTTCTGGCGACCGCCACCGGAAAGGCCCCGGTCGAATTCAGTCGGAACCGCGCCAACTCCTTCTGCTGCGGAGCCGGCGGCGGACGCATGTGGATGGAAGAACTCGTCGGCAGCCGAGTCAATGTTGCCCGGGCGGAAGAGGCGCTGAAAGAGACGCCGGACACCGTCTGCGTCGCCTGCCCCTACTGCATGACCATGTTCATGGACGCCTTCAAAGACCTGGACAAGGAACGGACGCGCGTTCGTGACGTGGCCGAGGTGGTGGCCGAAGGGCTTCGGCAGGGGTAACTCGCTTGGGGCGTTTCGGCTGCAGTGCCGCGACGGGGATCGGCCTGCAGGACTGACGCCACCCCCCGAACACATCCGCCTGTAGTGGCCGCGTTGCACGCGGCCACGGTGCGTTGCGCAAGCACCTCTGTCCGGTCGCTCGCCCATGTTACTCGCGGGGTCCGATAAAGTGGCCGGAGCGGCTCGCTCCGGCCCCCGCGGGAGCGAGCCGCTCCCGCCACTTTGCCAGAACGCGCAGACGAAAGCCAGTAACGTCTGCACATGATCGGGCGGTATTCCGTACGGGGAGCGCCTATGCCAGCCTGAGTCGCTACTTCCCGGGATTCACCTTGACGAGGCGATCCTGGAGGATGTGGAACGCCCCCCAGAGCGCGTCCAGCGGCATGTGCTGCCCGGCGGTCTTGTCGGTGAGAACGCTGGCGCGGGCGGGGAACTCGTCATCCTGGAACCAGAGCAGGACGGTGACGGGAATGCGGGGGAACAAGAGGAAGGAGTAGGCGACGTCGGCGTGCGGTTCGGGGCGACCGCCGATGCAGCGGCAGGCCCGGGAAAACGCGTCGCTGCGACTCCCGAACCGCGCCGTGAGTTGCTGCACGGGTATTTCATGGGGGCCGCGGAAGAACGCATCTCCTCCCGGCAGTTCGCCGGGCAACACCCAGAAGCCGCTGGGGTCCATCTTCCTGGCCTCGAGCAGGTAGACCACGGAGGCGAGGTGCGGGAAGTACCCGGTCTTGGCCGGACCACCGGGCAGCATCTTCTCAACCGTTCGCGCGCCGACGTCGATCCGGTAACGCTCGTCCAGGACGTTCAGTCCGTAAACGTTCTCACCCTCGACCACGGCGCCCGTGCGCTCGGCCACGTCGGCTGGCGTCTGCCGGGCGAGTCTGTCCCATAGTGGCGCTTGAATCATTCCGTGTCTCCATCTGTCCCGCTCACCCCCCGAGCGTCAGGCGGTGCTCGTGGGTGTAGATGTTCATCTGTTCGCCGCGCGCGAAGCCGCACAGGGTCACGTTCAGTCGTTCTGCGGCGGCAACAGCGGCAGTCGTGGGCGCCCCGACTGCCGCTACAACACCGATCCCGGCGCGGACCGCTTTGACGATCATCTCCAGGCTCACGCGCCCGGAGAGGAACACGCCGCATCCGGTGGTGCCGATTTTCGCCATGAGTGCATGCCCGAGGACTTTGTCCAAGGCGTTGTGTCGACCGATGTCCTCGTGGACGACGAGGAGCTTGCCGGAATTGTCGAACAGTGCCGAGGCGTGCGTGCCGCCCGTGGCCAGAAACAGCGGCTGCTCTTCGCGCAGGCGGTGCTGTACGGCCAGCGGGATACCGGCAGCCATGCTCACGGCATCGCGGACCGGTTCCAGGCTGCGGAGCATCTCGTCGATGTCCAGTCGCCCGCAAAGCCCGCAGGAGCTGTTGACGACCATGGAACGGGCGGCGGATGGGGCGATGGGCGCGGCGGTCGTCACATCGATCACATCCGGCGTGTCGGGGCAGGTCATCAGCAAGTGAATGTCACCCAACTTGCCGATGAACCCTTCGGTAAGCAGGAATCCCACCGTCAGTTCACGGTCGCGCCCCGGGGTTCGCATCAGGGTGAAGGTGTCGGTCCGGTTGACCACGATCCGCAGTGGTCCCTCGGCGACCACGTCATCAAGCAAGGGCCTCTTCTCCCTCGCCGCCGGGACGCACCGAAGCATCTGGACCTGGCGAATCCCTTCCACGTGCGTCTCCGGCTCAGGGCTTCTGGATCGCGGCGGCGCAGCACTTGTACTCCGCGGTGCGCGTGATGTTGTCGAATGCGTCGTTCGTCAGCAGGTTGGTCGAGGTCTCGGCAAAGTGGAACGGCATCCAAAGTGCGCCAGGGTTGACCTTGCAGGCGACGCGGGCCGCCACCGTGACCGCGCCGCGGCGGGTGACCACGCGGACCATGTCGCCGTCCTGGATGCCCAACCGCGCCGCGTCTTCCTGGTGCATTTCGACGAAGTTCTGGGACTGTTTCTGGCTGATGGCCGGGCTCTTGAGCGTCATGTTGCCGACGTTGTAGTTGTACAGGGTGCGACCGGTGGACAGGATCAGCGGGTAGTCCTTGTCAGGTTCCTCGGCCGGGGGGCGGTGCCGGATGACGTGGAACAAGCCCTTGCCGCGGGGGAAGCTGCCTTTGTGCAGGAACTGCGTCCCCGGATGGTCCTTTGACGGGCACGGCCACGACAGCCCGACCTTGTCGATGCGCTCGTACGAAATGCCCGCCAGGCTGGGGCTGAGGCGCGCCATTTCATCCCAGATTTCTCCGGGGTGGGCGTACGACATGGGGTAGCCCATGGCGGTGGCAACATCGCACAGGATCTGCCAATCGGGTCGGGCTTCGCCTGGTGGCTCAACCGCTTTGCGTATGCGCTGGACGCGTCGCTCGGTGTTGGTAAAGGTGCCGTCCTTTTCGGCAAAGCAGGCTGCGGGAAGCACGACGTGAGCGAGCTTCGCCGTCTCGGTCATGAAGATGTCCTGGCACACCAGGAACTGGAGCTTGCTCAGGTGTTCGGCCACCTTGGTGCTGTTGGGTTCGCTGCGTATCAGGTCCTCGCCCATGCAGTACAGACCTTTGAGAACGCCGGCGCCGGCCTGTTCTATGAAATCGGTGATGCGGCCGCCGCGGTTGGTGGGCAACGGCAGGCCCCACGCCGCCAGGAACTTCTGCTGCACCGCCGGGTCCGCGACCTTCTGGTATCCGGACACGTGCGCCGGCATGGCGCCCATGTCGCAGGATCCCTGGACGTTGTTCTGGCCGCGCAGCGGATTGACCCCGGACGACTCTTTGCCGATCTGGCCGCACAACATGGCAAGGTTGGCGAGGTTCTGCACGTTCTCGGTGCCGCAGGTGTGCTCCGTGATCCCCAGCGTGTAGAAGATCGAAGAGGGAGTCCCTTCGGCATACCACTCAGCGGCCTTGCGGATCAGGTCGGCGTCGACACCGCAGACGCGGGCGGCCAGGTCGAGCGGATACGCCTCGAGATTGGCGCGGAACGCGTCGAAGTCCTCGCACCGCTCTGCCACGAAACGGCGGTCGAACCGGCCGGTGGCGACCAGGTGGTTCATCATCGCGTTGATCAGCATGTTGTCCGTGCCGGGCCGGTGCTTGATGTGAATGTCGGCTCGGCTCGCCATCCAGGTCTCGCGCGGATCGCAGACGATGAGCCGGGCGCCCTTCCGCCGCGCTTTCTTCATTTCAAGGCCGACGATGGGATGCGCGTCGGTCGGGTTGGCTCCGATGAGGAAGAGTGTTTGTACGTTCTTGATCTCGGCAATCGAGTTGGTCATGGCGCCGGAGCCGAACGATGAGGCCAACCCGGCGACGGTGGGGGCATGGCAGGTCGTGGCGCACTGGTCGATGTTGTTGGTTCGTCCCGCCATACGCGCCAGCTTCTGCATCAGGTAGTTCTCTTCATTGGGGCAGCGCGAACAGCTCTGGAAAGCGATCGCGTCCGGGCCGTACTGGTCACGGAGCGCGGTCAGTCCCTTGGCAACCGCCTGAATGGCCTCGTCCCACGACACCTCGCGGAAGCTCCCGTCTACGCGCAGCAACGGTTTCGTCAACCGTTCGCGGTCGCTGATGAAGTCGGTGGCATACTTGCCTTTGACACAGAGGTTCCCGTCGTTGGGCAAGCAGCCCGGCTCGCTGGTCACGCGCACCACGCGGTTCAGCTTGCGGTTCACGTTCAGGTCCATCTGGCACCCCACACCGCAGTAGCTGCAGGTGGTTCGGACCTTCACCAGGTCGCGCCGCCGCCCGAGGCCCTTTGCCGGCCGGTCGTAGAGCGCCGATGTCGGACAGGTGTTGACGCAGCCGCCACACAGTTCGCAGGTCGAGTTGTTCAACTCCACGTCAAAACCCGTTGTCACCTCGACTTGGGTGCCGCGTCCGCGCAAGGTCAGGGCTTCCGCCATCTGGACTTCGCTGCAGAACCTGACACAACGCTGACAGCGCACGCACTTCGATGGGTCGTACTCGATCGCAGCGTTGCCGGTGGTGTAATTCGGTTGGCCGGGGCGCGGGCTGACGTTGGGGAAAAGCGATTCGTCGGCCTGGTACTCGTAGGCGTAGTCCTGGAGGAGGCAGTCGCCGTCCTTGTCGCATGTGGTGCAGGTAATGCGGTGTTCGCTGAGCAGAAGCGACAGCGCGGTCCGGCGCAGGGCGCGGACCGCCGGGGTGTTGGTGCGCACGATCATGCCGTTGGCGGCCTGCCGCGAGCAGGACGTCTGCAGGCCGCGCTCGCCCTCCACTTCGACGATGCACAGCCGGCACGCGCCCGTGGGGACCAGGCGGGGGTCATGGCACAGGTGCGGAATGTCGATCCCGGCGCCCAGCGCGGCCTCCAGAATCGTCGATCCCGCGGCAACGGTCACCCGACGCTCGTCAATGGTCAGCAGCACTTGGTCTGCCATGATTATTCCTTCTCGGTTGCTTAGGCTATAGGCTATAGGCTGCAGGCTGTTAGGCTGTAGGTTTCCCATCTTGTGGCATGGAACTTCGGCTTCCGCATCCGGTTGGGACCGAGTCCGTTCCAGAGCTAAGAACCTTGCTTAGGCAGGCCTCTTTCTTGCCTACAGCCTACAGCCTGTCCACCTACAGCCTGCCCGGGCGCACCGGCGCGTGTTCACTCGAGCCGAACCGCATCGAACTTGCAGGCCTCGCGGCAGGCCCCGCACTTGATGCACTTGGCCTGAATGATCTCGTGCGGTTTCTTGGCCTTGCCAACGATGGCGGCGACGGGGCACTTCTTCGCGCACGCGTGGCATCCGGTGCACGCGTCCGCCAGAATGGTGTACTTGAGCAGCGCGCGGCAGACACCCGCGGGACACCGGTGGTCGCGAATGTGCGCCTCGTATTCATCCCGGAAGTGACGGACCGTCGAGAGCGACGGGTTGGCCGCCGTCTGCCCAAGCCCGCAGAGGGAGGACGCGCGGATCATTTCGCCCAGCGAGACAATCTTCTCGAGGTCTTCCATCCGGCCTTCGCCCTTGGTGATCCGTACCAGAATGTCCAGCATCTGCTTGGTCCCGACCCGACACGGCACGCACTTGCCGCACGACTCCTTGTGAACGAAGTCGGTGAAGAACCGGGCGATGTCCACCATGCAGGTGGAGCTGTCCATGACGACGAGCCCGCCGGATCCCATGATGGCGCCGAGCTGCTTCACGGAGTCGTAGTCAATGGGCAGGTCCAGGTACTGTGCCGGTACGCAGCCGCCCGATGGCCCGCCCATCTGCGCGGCCTTGAACGGACGGTCACCGGGAATGCCGCCGCCGATGTCGAAGACGATCTGACGCAGGGTGGCGCCCAGCGGCACCTCGACAAGGCCCGTGTTGCGGACTTTGCCCGCCAGCGCGAAAACTTTCGTGCCCTTGCTTCCCGCGGTCCCGACGGCACTGAACGCCGCCGCGCCGTCCCGCAGAATGAGCGGTACGTTGGCCAGTGTCTCCACGTTGTTGATCGTGGTCGGGCAGCCGAGCAGCCCGCGTTGCGCGGGGAACGGCGGTCGGGGACGCGGCATCCCACGGCGGCCTTCCAGCGAGGCGATCAGGGCCGTCTCTTCGCCGCAGATGAAAGCACCCGCGCCCATTCGGATGTCGATCTCGAAACTGAACTTGGAGCCCAGGATGTTCCGGCCTAGAAGGCCGTGGGCCCGGGCCTGCTCGACGGCAATCTTCGCGTGCTCCACGGCGATCGGATACTCGGCCCGCACGTAGACGACACCGTTCGTCGCGCCGATGGCATACCCCGCCATCAGCATGCCTTCGAGGATCTGGTGCGGAACACCCTCGAGCAACGCCCGGTCCATGAACGCGCCCGGGTCGCCCTCGTCCGCGTTGCAGATCACGTACTTCCGGTCGCCGGCGACGTCGCGGCAGAGGGCCCACTTGCGGCCCGTCGGGAACCCCGCTCCGCCGCGGCCGCGCAACCCGGACGCAGTGACTTCGCTGATGACCTGCTCAGGCGTGCGCGACGTCAGGACCTTGGCCAGGGTTTCGTAGGTGCCGTAAGCGACAGCGTCCTCGATGCGCTTCGGGTCCACGCGGCCGCAGAGGCGGTAAACGTCTCGCTTCTGCGCCCGGTAGAACGGCTCTTCTCGGAGAACCGCGGTGGTCTGCCCGTCCGCCTTTCCGCACAATCGAGTCACCGGCTTGCCGCCACGGAGGGTGACCTCGATGATCTCATCGACGTCTGCGGGCGCCACGGGCCCGTAGAGGAAGTCCTGGGGCTCGATCAGGACCAGCGGCGCACGCGCACAGAGCCCGTGACAGCCGGTCTCCACCACGTCTATCTCCTGCGACAGGCCGGCGCTGGCCAGTTTGTCGCGAAACGCTTTGCTCACATCCAGCGCACCCAAGGCGCGGCAACCGGTGGCGCACACCAGCACACGCCCGCGGGTGCGCTTCCGTGTTTCCACGAGCTCGGCACGCCAAGCCTTCAGAGCCGCTGCATTCGGAATCGGAGTGTTCGGAGATATCATAGGGGGCGCCTTCACGGGTATGCGTCCAGGATGGAGTTCACCTTTTCGGGCCTGAGCAGGCCAAAGTAATCGTTGTCGACCATCATCACGGGTGCCAAGAAACAGGTGCCGAGGCAGGCGACGGTCTCGAACGTGAAGCGACCGTCCTGAGTGGTCTCGCCATCCGCAATCCCAAGCACGCGACCGACCGCGTCGGCCACGGACTGACCGCCACGCACATGACACGCCGTGCCGCGACAGCACCGGATCGTGTGCCGTCCGCGGGGTTTCATGGAGAATTGTGCGTAGAAGGTGATTACGCCGTACATTCTGCTCGTGGGAATGCCGGTCTGCCGGCTCACCTCTGTCAGAACTTCAGCCGGGAGGTAGCCGTAGGTATCTTGCAGGTTCTGAAGCAGGGGGATGAGGTCCGACTCTCCGACAGGGCTCATTTGCTGCAAGATCCGTTGAGCAGGTGCCCAATCCATGCCAGTTCTCCTTGCCCGTACGCGGGGGTTTTCGGGCCTTCGTGATCGCATTAGGCAGATTCGCAGCGAAACTATACAACGTCTGGCAAGTACCACATAGTGGCACAACCGGAAAAAACACAAAAAAAACGACCTGTGCAATAAGGGGAACAGGCCCCGTCACCTTCCGACAGTACCGCAGGCGGCCCCCCGCCCGCTTCACGGCACACACGTAGCACCGGGCCCACTTCCGGCGGCACTCACAGGCTGCTTTCAGTCGTGATCCGTGGTCCTGGGCAGCAAAGCTGCCGTGGGTGCAGACGTAGAGCACGGTCCGGCCCGACTGGCCTTGCTCAGGCGCGCGGGGCGTTCAGGGCGTTCAGGTCGGCAGGGGTGTTGACGTTGGTCCAGGCAGCGGCGAGCGTGGGCGGCAGCACAGGGGTCAGGGTCTTCTCGTGCTCGGCGACTGCGCGGGGCTGCTGACACGACTCCAGCAGGCGCCTGGCCCGGACGTCGTAGTATGCGAACAACGGCTCGACGCGCCCCCCCGGCGTCTGGCGCGGCAGCACGGCCCAGACCCCGGGGGCGCGATGCGCCAGCAGCCACTCGATGGCACGGGCGTGGACCAGAGGCAGATCGCAAGCCAGGAACAACCAGCTCGCCTCCGGTTGCCAGCGCACGGCGGCGCGCATCCCCGCGAGCGGGCCCTGCTGGTCGGGTACGTCGGGGAGTCTGACCGTGCTCGCCAGACTCTCCGGCACCGGCCCACGTCCCAGGAGCACCGTCTCCTGGACGAACGGTCGCACGGTCGCGACCAGATGTTCCACGCAGGTGCCACCGCCGAGATTCAGCAGTTGCTTGGGCTGCCCCATCCGGGAACTCTTGCCGCCGATCAGGATTCCGGCATAGAGCGGTGGTTCCAGCCAGACCTTGGGCAACCATTCGTCGAGGATGGCCTTGACCGCGGCTGGGCGGTCATCCCCGCGGCCTAAGACGCGCAGGACATGGCTCACCTCGTCCGGACACGCCTCGCCGTCGTCCTTCTTCAGCCATACCTTGTCAAGCCAGGGAGTCGACTTGTTCCCTTCGAGAAGGACAATGTCGTAGAACGGGCAGACGAGGTCGAGGATTTCCTTCAGCCCAACGCCGGTTCGCGGGCGGGCCCGCAGGAAGAGTTCGTCGCTGGCTTGCAGCGTGACGTCGGCGCCGGCCCGGAAGAAGCGGTCCGAATCCTTGCCTTCGCGGTCTACGTTCAGGCCGTGCGCGTCATGTTTGACCACGCCGACCCTCAGGCCGCGTCCGGAGAGGAGGCGGATGAGTTCCAGGATCAGCGTGGTCTTGCCCGACCCGCTGTAGCCGCAGATCGCGAACGCCGGGTATTTCTGGGCATGGTTCAAAGGTTCACCGTTCGTAACTACTCAGGTAGGGAGGGTTCAGGGTTCGGGGTCCAGGCCATTCAGGAGGGGAAACTCATCCCTCCGCTCGAAAATCCAGTTCCCATGGACCTCCGGTGTCTGAAACTTACCTGAATCCTGAACCCCGAACTCTGGTACCTGAGTAGTTACCACCGTTCAATGGTTCACTGTTGGTCGAATCTGCGCTTATATCCGAATGGGGGTATCCACTTGACGCAACTGCCCCCTACGGCTTGTGGCTGCGACTTCTCTCTGCG
>MHBL01000491.1 GCA_001803235.1 Lentisphaerae bacterium RIFOXYA12_64_32 | reverse complement strand
GAGGCGGCAGGGGTCCGCGCCCCTACAGGTTGTGATAGGTTGCGTCAAGTGGATACCCCCCCAAAGGAAATTCCTATCAGCATCTGCAGCATCAGCAGCAGTGGCGGTCGATGGCGTGGACCATGTACAGCAGGTGCTCCAGGTTCCGGACAATTTCCTCGAGGTAGTCTTCGACGGCCCTGACGCTGCCCGGCAACGTGAAGATCAGCGTCGTGCCGATCACTCCGGCCACGCTGCGGCTGAGCAGGGCGGCCGGCGCGCGCGCGGCGGATTTGATGCGGATGTACTCCATGACGCCCGGAATCAGCTTGTCGCACAGAGGCGTGACGACATTGGGCGCAATGTCGCGCGGCCCCACGCCGGTGCTGCCGACAGTGAAGACGATGTCGGCCCCGGCCCGGACAACCTCGCCGATCGTGTCGCGCAGCTTCCCCGCGTCGTCCGGCAGCAGGCGCCGGTCGAAGGCCAGGTGCCAGCGCTTGTCGGCAAAGAAGGCGGCCAGCAACTGCTCCGTCCGCGGCCCGCTCCGGTCCTCGTACACGCCGGCCGAGGCGCGGTCGCTGAGGGTCACAATCACGACCCGCAGTTTGTGGGGGCAATACCGCACCGGGTCGCCGGCGGTTACCGTGCCGCCGCGGACCACGCGCGCGAACAGCCCGTCTTTCGGCATCAGGCAGGTCCCCACCTCACGGTAGATGGCACACGCGTCACCGTGGCATTCCTTGCCGATCTGGGTCACTTCCACTTCGGCGGCGCCGACGTGCAGGCGGTCCAGGGGCGCAACTTGGCGCAGGTCCAGGCCGCGCAGTGTGATGTTCTCGGCAAACTCGCCCGGCGTGATGGTCCGTCCGTGGCGAGTCGAGAACTCGGCGATCAGTTCCTGCGACAGGATGCTGACCTGGCGGTGCCACGGGCCCGCGTGCGCGTCACCCACGACGCCCAGTTCATCCAGTGTAATCGCGCCGACGGCAGACTTGCGCGTGCCCTTCTTCTCGGACACGTTGACGGAGACCACTTCGATCCGCTCAGACATCTTGTTTTACCTTCTTCACCAGCCGGATATCGGTGATTCGCATCTTCTTGTCGACGGCTTTGCACATATCATAGACGGTCAGCAGCGCCAGGGACACCGCCGTGAGCGCTTCCATCTCGACCCCCGTGCGCCCCACGCAGGCGCAGCGGGCCGTCGCGGTCACGCCGTCCGATGTGGGTTGCAGATCCACGTCAATGTGGTCCAGGAGCAGGGGGTGGCACAAGGGGATCAGGTGCGGAGTGCTCTTGGCGGCTTGAATGCCGGCCAGGCGCGCCACGCCCAGCACGTCGCCCTTCTTCATCAGGTTCTGTCGTATGCGCTCAAGCGTTGCCCGGGCCAGTTCGATGCGGCCGGTGGCCACCGCGACGCGGCGCTGGGGTGCCTTGGCGCCGACGTCGACCATGGTGGCTTTGCCGTCTTTCTTTACGTGCGAGAGATTTTTCACGCCAGCCGCCTCCTGCAGCGAAAAGACCGCAACGTCTTTCGGGTGTTCAGCGTTCGGTGTTCAGCAAAGAATGCGCCCGCTGGCGTCACCCCCACCGCAGCGCTGACTCCGAGGACTGAACCCCGAATGTTCCTATGAAACTCGTACGCTGTCTCCCGCCGCCAGCCAGCTTGTCTGGGTGGGGCGACGATTGGGAAAGGGGGGCGAGGGCCGCCCTTCCCCCCTTTCCCAATCGTCGCCCCACGGGCACAAGGCCCGTGGCGGCGCGGAACTACTCGAATTTCGCCCTGAGATGACCGGGCGGTCCGCCGCCCGCGGGTCACCGAACACTGATCCCACCCCGCCGGCGGAGTCCCTGCCTCACTGCAGCCGGTCGGTCCAGTCACCGTCGCAGCGTCCACTCACGGAAGTCGACCCACGAGCCAGCCGGCAGTTCCTTGGTGCCGGGCGGGACAATCACCGTTCCATCGGCCCGCGCGCCGGCCACCAGATCCGCGGTGCCGACCGTGCGGACCATGACGGCCTCGGGGCCGTTGGTGGTCCAGTCGAGGCGGGCGAGCAGATACTGCTGCCGGTCGCCTTTGACCGTCAGGGCGCGTGCCAGGCGCACCGGCAGCGCCGTTCGGCAGCGCGCCGGCGGGCAACCCGCGATGCGGCGCAAGGCGGGCACGACCAGTTCGTAGAGCCCGGTCATCGCACTGAGCGGGTTTCCGGGCAGGCCGAAGATGAGTGTGGCCCCGGGCCCGGTGGCGAACAACTGCGGCTTGCCAGGCTTCATGGCAACCCCGTGGTAATGAATGGTAGCGCCCGCCTGGCGCACAGCTTCCGCAACCAGGTCGTATTTTCCCACCGACACGCCGCCGGTGAGGATAACCACGTCACTGCGCGCCGCCGCCGTGAGCAGGGCGGCAATCAGGGCGTCGGGATCATCGGCGACCGATCCGGGGCTGATAGAGAGGAAGCCCTGTTCCGCCAACGCCGCCTCGACGAACGGACCGTTCGAGTTGCGGGTCTGGTGCGAAAGCGCAGGGCTGGCGGCGTCGAGCAGTTCCGTGCCTGTCGTCAGAATGGCTGCCGTCGGGCGCCGGTGCACGCGGACCTCGGCGCAACCTGCCGCGGCGCAGACGCCAGCCCCGGCGGCGGTCAGTGCCATGCCGGAGCCGAGGAGTTCGTCGCCGGCGTGTGCGTTCTCGCCCCGCCTGAACACGTTTGCGCCTGCCGATACCGCTTTGCGGAAGCGCACCTTGCCCGATCCCGCTGCGGGCTCGGTGTCTTCCTGCATGACTACGGTGTCCGCGCCAGGCGGAATATTGGCGCCGGTGAACACGCGGACGCAGTCGCCGCCCGCTAACGGCGGTGCGGACGCCGAACCCGCTGCCACTTCCGCCGTCAACGTCAACTCCACAGGCGCGGAAGACACGTCGGCGGCACACACGGCAAATCCGTCCATGGCCGATCGATCGGCGGGAGGGATGTCGCGGTCAGCAAGGATCGGTTCGGCAAGGAAACAGCCGAGAGCATCCTGCAACCGGACGCAGACGACCGGCAACGGTGACGAATGGGCGAGGATCGCCGCCCAAGCTTGGTCTGGACTGGTCATACACCGCCTCGCTGCAATTGTTCAGGCCGCTTGGTCTGGAAGGACATGAGGTGCGGGGGCGTTCAGGCTGCACGGCATCCGTCGGTAGCCGAGCGCGTACTATACAGTGAAACCGCGCGGACTACCAAGTCCGGCTGGTCTTCGCCAGTAATGCGTCAGCACCCCCCGGGCGGGGACCGCCCGATCATACCCTGCGGGGTACTGACCGGTTCGCGCCGCCACGGGCCTTGTGCCCGTGGGGCGTCGATTGGGAAAAAGGGGGGCGGTTGGCGCCCCCCCCTTTTTCCCAATCGACGCCCCGCCCGGACGAGCCGGGCGGCGGCGGGGAATGGCCCGTCAGTAACATGGGAGTGGCGGGTGCTGGGCTGGGGGGGGGCTCGCCAAAGTGGCGGGACCGGCTCGGTCCCGCGGGTG
>MHBL01000490.1 GCA_001803235.1 Lentisphaerae bacterium RIFOXYA12_64_32 | reverse complement strand
CGGGACTCAGGCACAATGCACGCTGACGGCGCCCGCCCCTGCGGAAGTGACATGCGCCCGGTCAATCCGGGTAATGCGTAGGTGGCGGGTTGAACGACTGCGTGCTGGCCCATGCGTGAGACCCCCGTGGCCTTGTGCCACGGGTGAATCGGGTTCGCCCGCCAAGCCAAACGTGCGTGTCCTCCCTCTCTTCCTTTTCCCCCGTCCGCCGCCGGCGGACGGGGGAAAGGGAAGAGAGGAAACGAGGTGCGGCGAAGTAGCCAATGAACCCGTTCACCTGCCACACGAGGTGGCAGGGGGCTGTGTCCCACCCTTAGCTGACACATTACGGGAGGACTGGCTGCCGTTTGCCCGCGCTCTGTTGACGGTTTACGTTCCTCGCTTCAACGCATTGGTCGAGCGGTTGGCATCGACGCGCCTGGGGCAAGATCTCAGTCAGGTCTGGCGGTGGCGTCGCGCACGTAGGCACGGAACAAGGAGGGATCTCATGCGGACAGGCAGTATGCTGATCGGGGTGGTCGCGTGTCTGGCACTGATTTCATGCACGTCGGCGCCGTCGATGTCCGTGCGCAAAGCGGTTCGGTTGGAGGCGGGCGGCGCGAATCTTCTGAAGACAGACGCGTGGGAACCGTGGGAGAAGGGGTTTGCCCGCGAAGGGGACGCGCTGGTGTGCGACAACGGCGCCGACACGGCTGTGCAGCGCGGCGCCGGGCAGACGATGGAGTTGAACCAGACTGAACCGCGGCCCATCGTGGCTGTGGCCTGGAGCCGCGCGGAAGGCGTCCAGGGCTCGATGAACAGCGACTACTCGCTCTACCTTGACATCCTGTACATGGACGGTGAACCGCTGTGGGGCCAGGCCGCGCCGTTCTCCGTTGGCACGCACGACTGGGAGCGGCGCCAGGTGATGGTGGTGCCGGCTAAGCCGGTGAAGTCGGTCTCAATGTTCCTGCTGCAGCGTCGGCACTCCGGCAAGGCGTGGTTCCGCGACGCCACGCTGAGCCAGGTCGAGGTGCCGGGCGGTGCGGTGATGTTCGACGCAGTTCCCGTCCAACCCTCGACTCTGGCCAACCCGGGTTTCCTGGTCCGTGACGTTGCGGCCGAGACGGACTTCATGCCGTCCGCGAACAGCGAGGTGCTCGGGCTGAAGCTCGAGAGTCGTGAGAGTACGCTGAACGGCGTCACGTTTGTTGATGTCGACGTGCGTGACCTCAGCGGCAAGGACCGGGCCGTAACGGTGATCTACGCGCTGCCGGTTGGGCCGGGGGCGGTTCGGTGGCTCGGCAGTCCCGCGAACGAGGCGGACTGCACCGGGCCGGTCGAGTTCATGGAAGCGAGCCGTTTCTCGGCTGGCGCCAATGGCCGGGTCAGTCTGTACCCCCTCGCGGCGGTGGCGTGCGACGGCAAGGGCCTGGCGCTCGGCCTGGACATGGATCGCGCGGCCTACTACCGGATCGGCTACAGCCACGGCACGCGCGAGCTGTTCATTGCCTACGATCTTGGACTGGCACCGGAGAAACCCCAGGCGCACCTGCGTTTCTGCTCGTACGGGTTCAACCCGGCCTGGGGGTTCCGCGCCGCTCTGGCGAAGTACTACGAGATCTTCCCATGCTACTTCCAGTGTCGCACGCCGGAGCAGGGCGTCTGGATGCCGTTCGCCAAGATCAGTAAGGTCACGGGCTGGGAGGACTTCGGGTTCAAGTTCAAGGAGGGCAACGACGAGACCGAGTGGGACGACCAGCACAACATCATCACGTTCCGCTACACCGAGCCGATGACGTGGTGGATGAAGATGCCCAGGGACATGCCGCGCACGCTGGACGCGGCCGTCGCCGAGGCGCAGCGGTTGGCCGACGAGGTGAAGACGGGCAAGGCGTCCGCGGCGCCGACGCTGTTCACCAGTGGCATGTTTGACGAGCACGGCCGATACGTGGCGCAACTGCTCGACACGCCATGGTGCAACGGCGCGGTCTGGAGCATGAACTCGATGCCTGACATCGCGGGCGAAGCGACCGACTTCAACGGCAAGTGGAGCCCGAAGCTCCGTGAGCAGCTCTACGGGCCGAACCGCAAAGGCGATCTGGACGGCGAATACGTCGATTCGAGCGAGGGCTATGTGACGGCGGAACTCGACTTCCGTCGCGACCACTTCGCCACGACGCGCACGCCACTCACGTTTTCCCTGGACGGTCGCAAACCAGCCATCTTCCGCGGCTTGGTGGCGTACGAGTACGTCAAGGCCATGGCGCAGGACGTGCACGGTATGGGCAAACTGATGATGGCTAACTCGACCCCGAGCCGCCTCTGCTGGCTGGCACCGTGGCTGGATGTGATGGGCACCGAGACGAACTGGAACCACGGCGGCAAGTGGCAGCCCATGACGGTGCCTGAACTGCTCTTCCGCCGGGCCGTGTGCGGGCCGAAACCGTACTGCTTCCTGATGAACACCAACTTTGACCAGTTCAGCATGGATATGACGGAGAAGTTCATGAAGCGTTCGCTGGCGTTCGGCATGTTCCCCGGGTTCTTCAGCGCCGATGCGTCGACCGGGCACTACTTCAGCCGTCCGGACCTGTACGACCGCGACCGGCCGCTGTTCAAGAAGTACTTGCCGCTCTGCAAGCGCGTGGCCGAAGCCGGCTGGCAGCCTGTCCCGCTGGCGCGCAGCAGCGACCCGAAGGTGTACATCGAGCGGTTCGGTGACACGTATCTGACCGTGTTCAACGACAAGCCAGAGGCCAGCGACGTGACGATCACCCGCGAGGGGGCGGCCCCCGCCGCGTGCCAGGAATTGCTGAGCGGCAACGCGGTCTCGTGGACCGCGACCGCGGACCGGGCAGGCGCCACCGCAACGCTGCGGCTCGAGGCCGAGGGCGTGGCCGTGCTCGATTTCCGGTAGGACGGGCAACGGTTGATGTTTGCAGCACGGGAGACCACGAACCAACTGGCTCGCGGGGTACCGCCACGCCGCCGGAATGCAGCCCGCGAGACGCGGGCGCTCCAGGGAAGGCACGGACAGCCTGGCTGTGCACCCTTGCGCTTGCCGGGCGATTTGGCGTTGCTGCTGAAGGAGTTTGTCCATGTTCCGTTTTGGTTCGATTGAGCTGGAGGTCGTCCGGCGTCGGCGGAGTGCTCTCTACCTGCGTGCAGACGGGTGGCCGGGTTTCGAGGTCGGGCCGTTGCTGCCGTCTGTGCGCCTCACGGGCAGCGATCTGACGCCGACCGCCTGCCGTCCGGGCCGGGAGGATCGGAGCACATCGGTTTCCATCGAGTACGTGTTCGGCGACGTGGCGGTCCTCTGCCTGACGTTCAGGCATGCCGGGAAGGACGGGCTTCGTCTGGACGCGTCTCTGCGGAACAGCAGTCCGGAAGGGCAGGTTCTGAACCACGTGACCTTGTTGGAAACGCGCAGTTCACACCCGAAGCGGTTCTGCGGTGTGTCCTGCCGCGATGCGCGGGTCTTGGAGCAGGGCAACTACTGGGGGCGGGTCCGCCCGTTCACGCAGGACCCGGAGCAGGCAGGGACGGCCGGGAACCAGGAACCGAACGACAGCGGGAAACCGAAGCAAAGTACCTCGAACCTGTTGTGGATGCTGTACGACCGCGCAGCGCGGCGGTCGTGGTTGGTTGGGTACCGAAGTTCCGAGCGCTGGTTGGGCAGCGTTTGCACTGAACTGGGCCCGGACCACGTGTCGTGGCAACTCGGGTTCGACGGCGGCGACCTGTTGCTGCCACCCGGCGAGGAGATCGCGCTGGAGAGTGTGCTGTTCCTGGTCGGGCCAGACCCATTTCGGCTTCTGGCGAATTACGGCGACGCGGTGCATGAACTGCATCGGCCGACCATGCCGGATCGGCCGCCGGTGTCGTGGTGCAGTTGGTACCCGTATCGGCTTGGTGTCTCAGAGGAGAAAGTGCTGCGGGACGCGCAGGTTGCCGCCGAACGTTTGAAACCGCTCGGGCTGTCCATCATGGAACTCGATCTCGGTTGGGAGAAAGGTAACCTGCCGAGCACGTTCGAAGAAAACGAACGGTTCCCGCACGGTCTGAAATGGCTGGCTGGCAAGTTGCACGCACTCGGGTTTGACCTCGGCGTGTGGAAGGCGCCGTACACCATCAGCGAGTTCGACCCGGTGGTAACCGAGCACCCCGACTTTCTGATCCATGACGGACACGGCAAGCCGGCGGCGTACTGGGAGTGGTTCTGGGATCCGCACGGGAAAGTTTTCATTCTCGACTTGAGCCATCCGGGCGCGCAGGCGTGGTTGGCGGCGAAGATGAAGAGCCTGCACGACCGCGGCGTGCGGTATCTCAAGGCGGATTTTATCGGATGTGTGGCGCACGACCTGGCAAAGCACCGGCATGACCGGAGCGTCGTGACCGGCGGCGGCACGGAGGCGCTGCGCATCGGCGCGCGGATCGTCCGTGAAAGTCTGCCCGACGCGCTGCTGCTGAACTGCGGCGGCCCGGAAATGCCCGGCACCGGCTGGTGGCCGTTGCTGTACTCCTGCAGCGACACCGGCAATTCAGGGTTCATCAATTTGGACTTCCAGCGGAAGAACCACCAGGGCATGGCGGTGCACCTGTTCAAGAACCGGCGCTGGGGTATTCTGCAGCCTTCCTGCCTGGTGGTTGGGTTGCCGGGCACGCTGGAGGAGGCGCGACTGCGCGCGACCGTCGCGTTCATGGTCGGCGGGCAGGTGGATATTTCCGACAACCTTGCGACATTGCCCGAGGACCGGTGGGACATCCTCACCGCGACGTTGCCGCCGCTCGGCATTACCGCCAAACCGGTGGACCTGTTCGATCCGGTCTGCGACAAGGCGGGGTTTGACTACACGGCCACCTGCAGGGGTGAGAAGAAACCGGGCACGCCGCCACGCGAACACGCACCCGGCTCGGTCTGGCACATGCACGTGAGAACCGACTGGGACGAGTGGGACTTGGTCGGGGTGTTCTCGTTCGACGGCAGCGCCCCGGGGGCGCCGCCTCAGATCAGTTGCTACTCCCTGCCGTTGTCGCTGTTCGGCGTGTCCGACGTGCGGCCGCGTTGGTGCTACGAGTTCTGGTCGCGCCAGTTCCTGGGCGCCACGACGGACCCGAGAAACGACCGCAACGCGTACCGGCACCCCGGCGATTACCAGGATCTTGTGGTGGGCGGGACGGCGGAGCGACTCGATGTCGGCTTCTTCGGGCCCGCGGCGAAACTGCTGTGCCTGCGCCGGACGCGGCCGCACCCGTGGGTGGTGGGCACCAGCTTCCACCAGAGCTGCGGTACGGAACTGCGCCACGTCAAGTGGGACGCGTCGCGCCACACGCTGCGCGGCGAGGTGCACCGACCGCGGGGCGAGACGGGATTTATCGTCGTGAGCGGCAGCGGTCGGGTGATCGTGTCGGCACACGTGGCCGGGCGAACCGTCACCCCGCGCCGGGGCGCCAATGGCGGGTGGTGGCTGCCGGTCACGATGACCGCCGACCCTGTCGCCTGGAGCATCAAGTTCAGCAACGACAGGCGGTAATGCGTCAAAGGTGGGCGCCGGGCCGCCTGACCCGATGCGATGGGGTGACGCGGCCGAACCAGGCCAGGCCGGGAGACCTGGCCTCCACCTTGGGAGCGCCATTGGGTCTTCCACGTTTCGCGCCTTGCGGCAGGTGCGGCCGGGCTGTTTCAAAGTCGACTGTGCGAGCTGCCCTTGTGACGCTCCAGTAGGCCCGGCCTGCGCGCCACGCCGAAGTGCCCGGACGAAGGCGGGTCCCCAGGCTGGGCCTCTCCGCCACGCGTGTTGGTGCGTGGGTCGGCGGCGCTCTGGCTCAGCGTAGAATGCACTGCGCAACGGACCGTCGTCGGCCATCTCGGAACGCACCTTCGCCACGGCGTAGGGACACGCCGTGGGTACCTCAATCCACGATTCGCCACGCCACGCTCAAACCGCTGACTGTGAAACAGCCATGCAGGTGTAATGCGTCAGTCGCGGGTGGAGGGTTGGGGGTGGCTGCCCAAAGTGGCGGGACCAGCCCGGTCCCGCGGGTGTCGGAGCGAGCCGCTCCGACCACTCTAGGCGCCAGCCCCGGTCAACCGTCGACCTTATCTCCACCCGCGACTGACGCATTACATGCAGGTGCGGAGGACAGCCTTGACTTGGCCACTGTGCGGGTCTATGATTGAGGCTTTGTTCGAGCCGTGGCTCACCCATCCGGACCCGAGGAATCCTAGTCAATGGAGGCAGAAGCGATGGACCCGTTCGCGACGTTTGTCAACGATTTCGTGCGCAGCATGGATATCGCCAAGAAAGCGCAACTGGGCGGGTACGCGCCGTGTGCCAGGCCGCAACTGCCGCCGAACGCCCGCAAGGCCCTGATCTTCTCGCCGCATCCGGATGACGAGTGCATCGTGGGCGGCGTGGCGTTGCGCTTGTTGCGTGAAGCGAAGATGAACGTCATCAACGTGGCGGTGACGCAGGGGAGCAACAAAGCCCGGCAGGCCGCGCGGTTGGCCGAGCTGCAAGGCGCGTGCAACTATCTTGGGTTCGGCCTGATTCAGGTGTGCGAGGGCGGCCTGGAGAAGATCAACCCCAAGGGCCGGGCCAGCGCGCCGGATAACTGGGCTGCCGCGGTCCGGACCATCACCGCCATCCTGCGGCGCGAGAAGCCGAGCGTCGTGCTGTTCCCGCACGAGGCCGATTGGAACACCACGCATATGGGAGTGCACGACTTGGTCTTCGACGCGCTCGGCACGCTGGGAACGGAACTGGACTGCTACGTCGTCGAGAACGAGTTCTGGGCGCCTTTGGCGAACCCGAACCTCATGGTTGAAATCAGTGCGGCGGACCTGATCGACCTCATCACCGCCACCAGCTTCCACGTCGGCGAAGTGGAGCGGAACCCCTACCACCTCGGACTGCCGGCCTGGATGCGCGACAACGTGCGGCGCGGTGGCGAGTTGGTTGGCGGTCAGGGCGGCGCCGTTCCTGAGTTTCCGTTTGCCGCGCTGTACCGACTGCGCAAGTGGCAGGGCGGCGCCATTCAATCTGTCCTCGACGCCGGCCGCATCGTGAACGACAAGGAGAACGTGGCCGTGCTGTTCCCGGCGTAGCGCGGCCTGCCGCCGGCGCCAGGCCGGGTCGAACGTGAAATCCGGAACCACATTTTGGGTGTCATATGCGCAGCAAGAGCCATTCCGATCGCGTGGAAAAGACGGCCCCGGGGGCTCGTTTCCCACATCTCCTCGACAGCATCGGCAACACGCCGGTCGTGGAACTGGCGCGGATCGGCCCCCCGCGCGGGGCGCGCATTCTCGCCAAACTCGAGGGTACGAATCCCGGTGGTTCCGTGAAGGACCGCCCCGCGCTGTGGATGATTCAGCGCGCCGAGGCGGAAGGGCGCCTGACCCACGGCAAGGTCATTTTGGAGCCGACGTCGGGGAACACCGGCATTGGGATTGCCCTGGTCGGGGCGTGCAAGGGGTACCGCGTCAAGCTTGTGCTGCCGGAATGCGTGAGCATGGAACGGCGCCAGACGTTGCTCGCTTACGGGGCGGAACTGGTCCTGACACCAGCCCACGAGCGGACCGACGGCGCCATCCGGATGGCGCACCACATCTTGAGCGAGGAACCGGATCGGTACTTCATGCCGAACCAGTTCGCGAACCCCGACAACTGGCGCAGTCACTACGAGACAACCGGTCCTGAGATCCTGACCCAGACCGGCGGGGCGGTCACTGCTTTTGTCGCGGGCATGGGCACAACCGGAACGCTGATGGGGGTAGGCCGGCGGCTGAAGGAACACAACCCGCGCATTCAGATCGTCGGTGTCGAACCGGTCGAGGGGCACGCCATTCAGGGCTTGAAGAACATGAATGAGGCGATCGTGCCTCAGATCTACGAGCCGGCCCGCCTGGACCGGAAGGTCACGGTCGAAGACCGCCCGGCGTTTTCGATGACCCGGCGCCTGGCGCTGGAGGAGGGACTGTTTGTCGGCATGAGCAGTGGTGCGGCGGTGTGCGGTGCGCTGGAGGTCGCCGCCGAACTGTCCCCCGCCGACATCGTGGTGGTACTCCTCCCGGACCGCGGCGACCGCTACCTCTCGACCAGTCTGTTCCGGTCCGTCTGCGCCGAGTGCCCGCCGTAGTCGCGGCCGTGCCCGGGGCTGTTCCGCAGTTGACAATGCCGTGCCGTGTGCGCCTCGGTGCGGGAGGGTACTCCGATCCGGAAACCGCACTACAGTTACGTGACGCTGGGATTGATCTTTCTGGCCGTGTTTGCGGCGCTGGGGCTGGGGCGGTTCGGCTACTCCATGGTGCTTCCCGCCATGCAGTCGGACATGGGACTGACCAACACGCAGACGGGGCAACTGCAGTCGTGGAACCTGCTCGGCTACATGCTGGCGGTGGTTGGGGCCGGCGCTATGGCGTCGCGCTGGGGGCCGCGCGGGGTCATCACCGTTGCCCTGCTGACGGTGGCCCTGTCCATGTGGGCGACTGGGCTGTGCGCGTCTTTTGTCGGGGTCGCCGTTGGGCGTTTCTTCACCGGTGTGGGCGGCGCGGGGGCGAACGTCCCGGCCATGGGACTGGTGGCGGCCTGGTTCAGCCGGCGCCGGCGCGGGCTGGCCGCGGGTATAGGGGTGACCGGTTCGAGCCTGGGGTTGATGGTGACCGGACCGTTGGTCCCGTGGATATTGGAGCGGTATGGCGCCCAGGCCGGGTGGCGGGTGTGCTGGGCGGTGTTCGGGTGTCTGGCGCTGGTCGTGGCGCTGCTGTGTGCGGCGTGCCTGCGCAACCGGCCCGCTGAACTCGGACTGCAACCGATCGGATTCGATGCGGCCGCGGACGGGGCGGAGGCGCCTGGGGCGCCGGCCACGTCCTGGCGGTCGGTGTGTGCGTCCGGGTACTTGTGGCATCTTGCCGCCGTGTATTTCGCGTTCGGTTTTTCTTACATCATCTACTCGACGTTTTTCGTGCGGCACTTGGTGCGGTCGCTCGGCATGGAGACGGGCGCAGCCGGGGCGCTGTGGCTGCAGATCGGTCTGGTCTCGACCCTGAGCGGGTTCGTGTGGGGTGCGGTGTCGGACCGCTGGGGGCGCAAGTTTGCGCTGGTGTGCATCTTCGCGCTGCAAGGGGTCTCCTTCCTGGTCCTGGGGCTGGCACAGGGAACTCCCGGGGCATACGTGTCCGCGGCGCTGTTTGCCCTCACGGCGTGGAGCATTCCGGCGATCATGGCCGCAATTGCCGGAGACATATTCGGGGCACGCCAGGCACCGGCGGCGCTGGGCGTGATGACGTTCGTGTTCGGGTTGGGGCAGGCGATGGGGCCGTACGTGGGCGGGCGTCTGGCGGATGCGACGCAGTCCTTCTCCACCGCCTTCATGCTGGCCGGCGCCGTCGCGCTGACGCTCGGCTTGGGCGGCACGCTGCTGCTGCGACGGAGGTGAACACGGAGCACGGGTCTCGGCGCTGTAATCTGAGGGGAGGGGAAGGTGTTCAGTGTTCGGGGTTCAGAGCCCCTCCCCGGCACGCGATACCTGGAACTCACGCGGCGGGCGGCGGAGCGGGGTCGGAACGGAGGAGACCCCACAGGAACAGGCACCCGAGAGCGGAGGCGCGGTCGTGGATATGGATCCAGGCGGCATCGGAGGCGGGGGTGATCTGTTTGATGGCGCGTTCGAGTTCGGCGTATTGCTGCTGTGCCACCAGAGCGCGGAGTCGAGAGGGGGGCAGTTCAGCTGGGAGCAGGCTTGCGAACTCCGCAAGGAAGTAGTCGACGCCGGTACCGGCGCGCGCGGCTTCGTCGTCGTAGAGTTCGACCACATCGCCGCGCCGGTCCCACATGTTGGCGGCGGCGGCGAAGAACAGACTCGTCCAGTGGGGGGTGGGGAGGTGCGCGAGTTCCTCGCCGAGCAGCATCAGGAGCAGCCCGCGTTTTTTCGCCACGGCGGCGCCGATGAGGATGTCGAGTCGTTGTCGGGTGCTCATGCAGCGGGCGTGCAGGCGTCGCGCGGTCTGATCGTCCACGTCCCAGCCGAGGCGGAGGAGGGTCTTCGCTGCTGACGCCTGGACCCAGATGTCCTTGTCGTTCTCGAGCAGGTGCCGGAGGATGGCTTCGTCGGGTTCGTGGCGGTCGAGGAACCCGAGCGCGGTGATGGCTTCGGGGCGCAGGGGCGAGTCGGGGCTGAGGATTTCCTGCAGGACCGGGTCGTGTGCATCGGGGGCCTGGACGCGGGTGAGGTTGCGCAGGGCCGAGGCGCGTCGGTTCATGTCCGGGCTGTGCAGGGATTCGAGGAGCAGTTCGTGGCCGGTCGCGGTGGCGTCCATCATCAGGTCTTCAAGCGCCGGGGACTGCTGCTTGGGGTCGCGCATGCCGACACGGTAGGCGCGGTAGATGGTGATCAGGTTGGCGGGGGCCATGAATGCCAGGCCGCGCACGACGGGCGCGACGCCTTCGCGGCCCATGAACAGCGTCACGACGCAGATGCCAAGGCTCAGTGCGCCCTGGAGCAGGAACACGGTGGTGTAGACGTGTGCGCCGGGAACGGGCAAGGCAGGGCAGGCCCGAGTGAACTGGCTGATGGCGACGACGGTCAGGGCGGCTGCGGCGACATCGGTGAGCTGGTAGACGATGGATGTTTGTACTTCTCGCCCGCGTGGGAGGTGGTCGGCGCGCTGGCGCTGGATCAGGGCGGTCGAGGCGGAGACCGTGGCGATGGTCAGCGCGTTGAGGGCCAGGAGAATGCCGTGCGCCGATGCCGGTATGACGAACACGAATGCCCAAGCCAAGCCGAGGAGCATCAGCAGCGCGTGGCACCAGAACAGCATGGCGTACGCGGAGATGCGCGGCCCGATCACCGACAGGGCGTAGCCGACCGCGATCGAACCGGCCATGCCGACGATGGCGAAAAGGAAGATGGTGCTGCCATCCAAGGCCAGCCCTTTTTTGTAGAAGTTCGTGAGGTAGCCGGTGCACACGGCAAGCCCGGAATTGAGCAGGGCGAGCATCGCCGTCTCGCGGTAGGCCGCGGTGCGCCAGGTTTCACGCAGCGCCTGGGCAATGCCAGCCAGCGAGCCCTGCTGCAGATACCCGGTCTTGGGCAGGCAGTTGATGTACGATGAGGCGAGGGCATTGGCCAACGCTCCGACCACCAGCACGGTGATGAACGCCTCGTCCTCACGTGCGCCGCCGAAATGCCGGAACACGAAAAAGGACAAGACATTGACCGCGAGCAGGCCCAGGTTGCTGATGGCGAACTGGCGCCCGAGAATGGCGGGGAAGTCGCGCGATGGCGCCAGGGCTTTCTGCACCGGCAGTATGACGGCGGTGCCGAAGGACCGGGCTACAGAGAACAGGTAGTACAGGCCGATCAGGCCCCAGACCTGGCGCGGTCCGGGCGGGAGCAACCAAAGCACGGCCAGATACCCGAACGAGATGACCGCGCGGGTCCACCAGAACCCGGCCCATATGGCCGTGGTCTCGCGGCCGTTGAGCAGGACGGGGGTGAAGACGGCCACCCAGCCGGTGAGGTGAATGGCCGAGTAGATCATCCCGGTCTGGCCGTCCGTGGCGCCACGGTTCAGCGCCAGCAGCGCAATGACCGAGCTCGTGGTCAGGCCGAAGCCGCAGGCGTTCCAGAACGAGAGCCAGTAGAATGTCCCGCGCGCCTTGTCCTGGGCGCGGCGCGATAGAGCCAGTTCCATGGGACGGCGTTATCCTGATGCTGGAACGCTTCCGGGGCGTCCCGGCGTGTTCAGGAAGTTAGTGCGTACGTTGCCGCAGTGCAAGGTGGGGACAGGCGCGGTCAGGGCTGTTTCAAGATTCGTGACCGTCACGTGCGGCGAGTACCCCCGGCGTGTCCCCACGCCGGGGGGGGCGGCCTGAGGACAGGCCGCCCCTACCTGGTGTGCGCAGAGGCGTGGCCTTCTGAGACGCGGGGCCGGATCTTGAAACAGCCCTGAGGCGCGGTTGGAAGGTGCGACGTCTCACCCGCGGGCGGCGGCGTCCGCATCCTGCATCAGCTTGCGGATGGCGCGCTGCTGGTCATCTGACAGCGGGCAGTGGTTGGTCGCGCCGGAGAAAAGGTTCCTCGCCTTCTTTCGGGCGTCCGCGATCATGTCGGACGGGTTGCTTGCCCAGGCCATGAAGGCGCGGTAGTCGATCAAGCTGGGCAGCCAGCATTCCTCGCGGAAGAACTGTGCGGTGTGGAGGTTTTCCATGTAGCGGCCACCGGTCGGCACGGTCTCGATAATGTTGTTCAGGCCGATGTGTTCATCGTCGATGGACACGTCCCGCAGCAGGTGTTCGACAAAGCCGACCAGTTCGCGGTCCAGGATCAGGTGCACGGGGCTGCCCACGTCGCTGAACGCAAGGCAACCGATGCCGAAGTCGCGGGCGCCAGTGGCTGCTCCGAATGCTACGCCGAGTGCCTTTTCGCAGACGGACTGGGTTGATACCGTCGCGGCGCCCGTGCCCGTGTAGCCGAAGCCACGCACGGTGGAATAGCCATGGTAGAGGTAGTCGTTCATCTCCTGGCCGGCCAGGCTGTGGAGAAACATGTCGGGGCCGAGTTGGCGCGGGAAGCCGTGCTTCATGTCCATGACGGCGGCGCTGCCGGTGATTCCCTGCGGCAGGTTGTCAATGGCCAGGCGCATGGCGCTCAGCGCCAGGGATTCGGCGGTGTTCTGGACCAGCGCGCCGGCGACGCTGACCGGCGTCGACGCGGCCGCTACGGGCATGTGTCCGAACGTGATCGGGGTGCCGAGCCGGCGTCGGGCTTCCATGCCGATGTCGATGTTCTCGCGGTCGATCATGAACGGTGAAGTGACCCACGCCTTGGTGGCGAAGACCGGGTCGCGCTTCACGGCGTCGAGGGAGCCTGTGGCGATGGTCGCGGCCTCGATGAAGAAGGGCAGCATGCGGGCGCTGTACACCGAGACGCGGTGCGGTTGGCGACTGTTCAGGATGATGGTGGCGAAGGCGTGGAAGTCGGCGGCACTGACCGGGACGTCGGTGGGAATGAATGTCGGGTGGGCACGCGTCGGAATGTCGAGCGAGTCGGCGGCGTGGCACCACGTGGCCAGGTCCAGTTCGGTAGCCGGTCGCAACTGGTTGGTTTCCAGGTCGCAGATGTGCAGGGCCTGGCCGTGCGTGAACATCGAGACCTTTGTTCCTGGCTGCTCGGGTTTGCCGCCCTGGGCGCGGAGCGCTTCCAGGGCCGCGCGTTTCGCCTCGGCGCAACGGGCCATGACCTTGTCGATTACCGCCTGCGGAAACCGCACCTGTTCGCTGTCCACTTGGCAGCCGTATGCACGCAGGTGGTCGCAGAACTCGTCCGTGCCCTGTACGCGGAAAGGCGTCTGGCGCAGGACGGTCAACGCGTTCTGAAGGAGGTGTTCGAGTTGAGCGTCGCTGAAGAGGTGGATCGCCGCGGTGATGTTGAGACGCATGGCGTGTGTCCCTTTTTGTTTTCGCGTGCGGGGTTCGCGGTTCGGGGCAACAACAGCATGGTTGGTATTGCTTGTTGTTTAGCTTACTCTAGCACGGCGGCGATGAAGCGTCTTTGGCCGAACGCTTGACTTCTTTACCCGAATCCGACATGGTCGGACGGTGCGGGGCAATCTGCTCTCGCGGAGAGGTGACGTGCTCCGGCTGGGATGCGATCGAGCGCGCGGTGGCTCGGCGCGTCCCGCGCCGAAGCGGGGTGCGCCGACTGGTCCCCAGATGAGGACCTCGGGCCGGGACGGCCCCGAGCACTCTGCTGCGGTCCCGGAGATCCCGCGCCACTGCCGCTGTGCGCACTATCCGTCGCGGCGCGTCACCGCGGTGGTTCTGGTCCCGCCGGGGCCCAGTCTGCCAGCTTGCCTACGGTTCGGACGCAGGGGCCTTTCCCGCCGTTCCGGTACACCGTGGTGACGACGTCGTAAGCGGCAGGGACTTCTCCGACGAACGTGATCGGGCGCGGGAAGGCGAGCGCCAGGTTGTGCGGCAGGTCGCCGGTCTGCAGTACGGCCAGGAACTCGGCCACTGCAGGGTCGTCGTGGGTCGGCGGCGGATTTTGCAGGATGATTTCCCCGATGTCCGGATTCAGCAGCGCGGCGTAGACGGCGTGCGGGGCCATGACGCCGCTGCCGAAAACGACGAGGGGGCTTTCGGGGAACCGTGGTCGCACGAGGGTTAGGGCTGCGAGCAGGTCGTGAACCTGACGTTCGGGGAGGGTCTGGCCATTGTTCATGTACAGGCGCCGTGCCGTGTTGAGGATGCCGGGGCCCATGGCTGTAGCACCCGTGCTGCGCACGTCAACCGTCAGAGCATGGATGCCGCCTGCGAGCGGCGGGCGGCTGAAGAAGATTCGCTGGTCGTCGGGGGAGCGGAAGGCCACGACGAGCGGTGCGTCCGGCTTGGCTGTGCAGGGGAGCAGCAGGTGAGCGCGCAGTTCAACGCCATCTGACGTTTCGAAGACCCAAGTGCGCTCCGTCAGGTTCCCGTCGGAGCCAGCGTCGCGGACTTCGCACACCCGCGGCGGCGCGGCGGGAACGGTGCGCGGGAAGGTCACATGGCGCAGCTTGGCCAGCGTTTCCTTCTGCCAGCTTCGGATTTCGGGTTCTGTCCCGGGGGCAGACGGGCTGGGCCGCGGGATGAAGACTTGGTCGATGATCTTCATGCGGTCGTGGGCGGGTTGCTTGCCGTCGAAGACGAGCAGATTTTCCTCGGGTTCGAGGTCATCGGTGATATCGTCGGTAACCGGCGCTGAGTCGTTCTTCAGGTGGCGGTTGAACCAGGAAAAGATGGCATTGCGCAGGGCCGGCGAGTACCCGTGCGGGGTGATATCCTCGGTCAAGGCGCAGTTCTCCTCCACGCCCAGTTCCCGGTACTGCTTGCGGATCCGCAGCATCACGTCGCGGAAGGCGAACGGTCGCCAAATGACATCTTCGGTGCCGGATGCGACCAGCAGCGGCCGGGGTGCGATCAGCGCACCGACATCCGGCGTGCACCAGCGGTGCAGGTTGATCCAGAAGGCGCAGTCGCAGTGGCCGTCTACCGTGCGGTCCACGGCGTGCTGCTCGATGCTCCCGGTCTGGCAGACCGGGACACAGCAACCGACGCGCTCGTCGGCGGCGGCGAGGAACCAGCTCATGGCACCGCCGCCGCTCAGCCCGGTGACACCCAGGCGAGAGCCATCCACGTCTGCGCGGCTCTGCAGGTAATCGAGGGCACGCATGGCATTCCAGATTTCGACCCCCGCGGGCGTATAGCCGCGGCTGTACCAGTGGTACCACTGCTTGGAGATGGTGCCGGCGTGGTAGCCCTGGCTTTCTCCGAGTTGGATCGGATCGAGCACCAGCGCCACGTACCCGTGCTGGCCGAACCAGCGCGGATTCGCTTGGTACGGACGGTTGATTTTGCCCTTGGTATGACCGCAGAGGTAAAGCACGGCGGGCAAAGGTTCGCGGATCTTCGCCGGGCGGTACAAGTTGCCGGGCACGTACGCCCCCGGCATGGACTGGAAGTGAATCTTCTCGACCACATAGTCGGCGCGGTCGAGCATGCCGGTAACGGTGGCATCCATGGGCGTACGCTCGGGCAGGGGGTCAATCCCGAGCATCTGCCGCCACTGGCGCCGCCGCGAACTCAGGTTGCGTTTCCAGTCCGCCGGCGACAGGGGGGTGGCCAGTGACTGCGACGAGATGGCGCGCGCGTCGCCAAGGATGGCATGGTAGAGCATGTGAGACTCCTCCTCCTGCAGGCATCGTTCACGCGACCCATGCCGCCATCGGTCCGGCGGCGGCGGGCTTCCGGCAGAATCACGCTCGCGTTATGGGCAAGGCCACCGAATCTACTGTGCGCGAAGCATTGACCTGAACCGGAATCCAACGGCACTGTGGATCGCGGCTGTTGCCGTCACCCTTGTCGCGTCATTCGCCTTTACCTTGCCACTCCGGCGCGACCGCTGCAAGTTCAAGTAGCGCGATCTCGGTGCTGGCGTATGTTAGTCGGACTTGCAGGAGACGATGGATGCAGACGTTCCCAAGACTGTTTGTGACGGATTTGGACGGGACGGCGCTGGGCGGCGGGTACCAGCCATATGGGCGGTTTCCCGACCACTTCTCCGACTTTCTCGACCGACTGACTTTACGCGGCTGCCAGTGGGCGATCAATAGCACTTGGGACGTGAACGGCCAGTGGCAGCTCGTGCTGGGCAGCAAGGTTCGCAGTCGGCCGACATTTCTCATGGGCAGTACCGGGCTGCGTCTTGCCACGTGGGCTGAGGATGGACCGGTGTCGGTCCCCGACTTCGACCGACTGATGGATGCGCGGCTGGAGGCCGTCAAGCAGAAGTCGTTCTACAAGCTTCTGCGGTCGCTGTGCGCGACCTTTGATCCGCGGGTCGTCGCCTTCTGGGGGCACTGGCTGCACTTCGAGTACTACGAGCGGGACGCGGAGCGGATTCGGACGTTTGCGGCGCGGCAGGACTGGGCCGGTATGGAGTTGCTATGGGAACTCATGGCCAACCCCGCGCGATTGATCGTGTACCCGGCGATCCTGGGCAAGGACAAGAATCTCTGCGAGGCATTGCGGATCAGTGGGATACCGCCAGACGCCGTGGTGGCCGCGGGCGATGAGCCGGCGGACATTGCCATGATGCAGTCGCACGCGGCCAAGTACGGTCTTTGTCCGGGCAACGCGCACGAGAAGCTCAAGGCGCATGTGGCGGCGGGTTCCGGGGGGGTGGGCAGGATGCTCTGCTGCGACGGTGTGATGGAAGCGTTCAATGTCCTGGCCCAGCGGGAGAAATGGGACTGGTGACCGAGTGGGTGGACGGTCAGCCTCCTTGCGGGGGAAGCCTGGGGCTGCAATCGCGACGTTGAGACCGTCTGGCGCACAGGCGGCCCCCATGACTCTACGCATCCGCGGGCCTGAGTCGGAACAGCTTCAGCCCCAGCAAGAGCGTCACAGCCCCGTAGAGGTAAAGGCCCGCGAGCGGGTAGAGGATCTCCGCCAATGTCTTACCGCGCAACATCAGATCGAAAAAGCAGTCCATGGCCCATGCGGGCATAGCGAGGAAGGCGAGCTTCTGCATCCATTGGGGTTCGATGAACAGGGGCCACCAGCACCCGCCGAGGGAGGCCATCGTCAGGATCACAAACGTTCCCAGGGACCTTACCTGCTCTCTGGAGCGTGAAAGGGCTGAGACCAGGAGTCCGATGCTGGTGGCTGAGAATGACACCCCGATGATGGTGAGGAAGAGGCCGAACAGAGAATTCCCGATCGAAACTGCGAAGGCGAAGTATCCGAAGGCGAACAGAACGATCATCTGGAAGACGCCGATGGTCATTCGGGCCAGGAACTGTCCGCCCAGGATGGCGCTCCTGGAGACCGGCGCGATCAGCAGTCTTTTCAGGGTGTGGTCTTCATCTCTCTCTCTGAAGATGCCTTCGGAGAACCCGATGAGCAGGCCAAACATGATGAACATGACGCTGAAGCCTGGCACGTTCTGGTCGAAGGATCCGATATTGCCCTTGATCCCCGTCAGATTTTGTTCGGTGATCTCGACGTGAACCTTTCCGAGGGGGGGCGGAATCATTTTCAGCAGGAGTCGCATGGCGGCGGCATTGACAAGTTCCCGGGCGGAAACGACCTCAAGCCCTTTGGCCGGGTCTGTCAGCACCTCTATCCTGAAGGGCGTTCCGCCGGCATAGCTGGTGCTGAACCCTTTTGAAATGACAATGGCCGCGGCGGCCTCGTTCGTGTCGCGCACCAACCGGACGGCTTGGTCGTATTCGACCTCTTCCACCTGCAGGCTCTTGCTCTCCCTCAAGTTCTCGATGAAGGAGCGGGAGAACTCCCCCTTGTCCTGGTTCACAACCGGGAGACGGATTTTGAGAAAGTCGCTGTTCCTGCCGTAGAAACCGCCCAGAGCAGTCCCCACGACCGTGATCACAGCGATCGGGACGGCAATCATCATGAACAGCGCCGGACGATCGCGCGCGAGCAGCCTGAACTCCTTCAAAGCGATAAAGAGAAGTTTTCTCAATCTCGCAGTTCCTTGCCGGTGAGTTTCAGAAAGAGCGCTTCAAGGTTTGGCGACTGGAAGCGGGCCATCAAGTCGGCTTTCGTGCCAGTGACCAGGACCTTGCCTTCATCCATGATGGCGATCAGGTCGCAGAGTTTCTCGGCTTCTTCGATATAGTGCGTGGTGTAAAGGATGCTGGTCCCGGCGTCCCGCAACTTGAGGATGTTCTGGAAAAGGCGCTCCCTGGACTGCGGGTCGACGCCGACGGTCGGTTCATCGAGGAAGAGGTATTCCGGGCTGTGCATCAACGCACAAACCAGGTTCAGGCGCCGCTTCATTCCCCCGGAGTAGTTCCCGACAATCTCGCCTTTGCGGTCGCTCAGTCCGGCGAATTCCAACAGATCGGTTGCCCTTTGGTGCAAGCGTGTTCCTGACAGTCCGTACATTCGGCCGAAGAAGGTCAGGTTTTCCTCGGCTGTCAACGCAGAATAGAGCGAGATCTCCTGGGGTGCGAGGCCGATCAGGTACTTGACCTCTTGGGGCTGTTCGGTGAGACTCTTCCCGTGGAAGAGGCACTCGCCCGTTGTCGGCGTGAGGTATCCGGCAAGAATGGAGATCAGAGTCGTCTTCCCGGCACCATTCGGCCCCAGCAGCCCGAATATCTGTCCCGCGGGGATGGCGAGTGACACGCCCTTCAGAGCCGGCGTGGCGCCGTAATTCTTGGTCAGGTTTCGGATTTCAATCATGGCGCCTCATGAAGTCGCGTACCTGGAGGGCCAGTTGCGGTTCGTATTCCCTGAAGAAATGGTCCTGACCCGGGATCACGACAATGTCCTTCGGCGCAAGGGCAATGTCGGTGAACGCGCGCACCTGCTCCGGCGTGGTGGCAAAATCCTCGTTACCCCACAGGAAGAGTTTGCGGCAAGGAAGCTCGGCCAGGCCGCGGAAATCATCCCGGTTCAGCGGTGCGGCGATGGCAATCACCGCCTGGGGTTGGACGGTCCGGCATACGCCCTCTATGATCTTGGCCCCGAACGAGTACCCGAGCATGGAGACTCGTGCGCCCGGGGCGAACTTTTCGGCGTACCTGAGGATATCGATCCCGTCCGCAAGAATGTCGTGGTAGTCGTTGCTTTCGTCGAGGCGTTCCCAGTAGTCGTACGCAGCCACGTCCGGATCCGGTCGCTCACTGTTGCCTACGCCTCGGTAGTTGAACCTGAGGGTGCAGATGCCTTCCGGGGGCAAGTCCCGGGCCAAGCCGCGCAGAACGTTGTTCTCCATGTCGCCCCCGAGCTTTGGATGCGGGGCAAAGAGGAGAAGGACGTGATCAGGGCGGCGTGACTCGTCATAGTCCAGAAGCCCCTCGATCAGCAGGTTAGCCGACGATTGGAGATTGACCTTCTCGGTAAACACTCAGTTCCCTTTCACGGTGTGCGCGGAGCCGCGACCACTTCAAATTCCACGGTCACCTTGTCTTTGACCTTCAGGAAGAGGAACGAATGCGGAACGATGGCGAAGTCAGCAAGGGAGAGGTCGGTTCGGCCAGCGATACACAACTTCCCATCGCGCAACTCGACGTGGACCGGGATGCTGATCAGTTTGGACTTGCCATGCAGATCCAAAGTCCCCGCAAGTTCCATCTCTGCCGTCCTCTGGTCCGGACTCGAGGAGACGACCTTCACCCCGGTCAGGGCGAAAACGATGGCAGGGTAATTGGGTTCGGCGAGGTCCTCCATCATGAAGGAGTCTCTCTTCGCATGATCTGTGGTGAGTGACTTGACGGTGACTTGGAGCCGACCCTTTGCCGTTGCCTCAAGGTTCTCTACCGCAGCTTCGGCAAAGCCGGTGAACTCCTTTGCCACACCGGAGAAAGAATGCAGCGTGGAGTCGGCAAGGAACTGGATCTTGCTTTCGCTGTTGATGAAATCGAAGTGGAGCGCCCCATCATGCCGGTCGCCAGCCGCCACGGCAGAAGCGACGCAGCAGATGACCCCGAGTGCGACGAGTATTCTCGATCGTACGAGCGTCTTCATCAGTAGAGTCCTTCCCGGATCGGAACTCCATTCTTGAGCGACGGCCCGGGGTCCTTGACCCCGTCAGAGCAGAGGCCAAGAGCCTTCCATGGCTCGGGCATCCTGACTCTTTGCGCTTCGTCCCTTTCCAGCATGTTCGGAATAAAGCAGCACTTGTCCAACCGGTGGAACATGACCTGGCCCCTGTCGCCGACCGGAACTTCTCTTCCGATACGGTCTCCCGGCGCGGCGTCATCCTGCTGCGGGACCACCTTCAGGACCAGTCTGGGGCCGGGCGGGAAGTAGCATATGGAACCATCCCGCGACGGTGTAAGTTCGAGGGTCAGCCCGAAGAGGGTATTGCCGTATCCCGGGATGACGACCGCGTTGGGGAAGTTCGCCTGGATTGCCTGGTAATCCGCAGGGGACAAGGGCAGCCCGCCCAAGTGTATTCCCCTGACCCGCTGCCGGGTCGGCGCGGGCAGAGTGTGGGCGAGATCGAGGGCCAGTGGGGGTGTGGTAAACAAAACGCCCACCTCTTGGGTGTGGAAGATCCGCAGCGCCTGCTCCAGGACATGGCGTTTGTATCGCTCAAACCCGGCGGACCCCGGTTCCATCTTCTTTATCCACCTGGGATCGAAGTCCACGGCGAACGGTTCCATGGAGGACAGGGCGCGTGCCATGGTCTGGGCGGACTTGAAGATGATATGCGGCCCTGACGGGCCAATGAACGCCCAGTTCACGCCGATGGGGAACCGTCTTTCCCGGGCCACATAGGCAAAGAATTCGGGGAACGCATACCGGAACTCGGAGTCAAGATAGGCAGTCACTTTGGGGTTCCCGGCAGTCCCGGCGGTTTCGCAGACGATGAGGCGTTTCTTCGTCCGCAGGAGAGCGGCGGGAATGAACTGTTCCAAGGGCGTGTCCGCCAAGTCCCGTTCCGGCATGGGGCCGAACACCTTCAGATCGGCAACGGAGCGCACTTGGCGCAGGACGGAAATGCCCAACTCCTTCTCGCGCTTGAGCCAATAGGGCGTGCCTTGGGCCGGGTCAAAATGAACCGCCAGCACTTCCTGCAGCCATGATTCCACAGCCCTGCCAAACCACGGTGCTCTTTTCATGGTTTTGCCGTCTGAAGTTGACCAAAGAAGTCGTTGAAGATGGGCGCCAGGGTCAAGGCTTTGCCGATGTCACCCGTTATCTGAATGCGTTTTTGGAAGAATGCGCCCTGGGGTGTAACCTCCCGCCGCACGAGTTCTTCCAGAGTCTGCACGCTAAGGGCGAATTCGAATGGGCTCGTACGAGGAGCGTCTTCGCGGAATTCCGCCAATATGCCGTTTTGGATCTGCAAGTACAACGTCTTGCCGGTTCCGAGCAATTTGATCGAGAACTGTGCGTTCAAGGTTTTCAGGTTGGGGATCATGGTGCTGCCGACCTTCTGCCTGAGAGCCTGGAGGAAGGCGGCGCCTGTGGACATGTAGCGGGTGCTGCGCTGTTTGCCGAAGTCCGTCGCCATCGCATATCGCACGAGACGGAGGAAGTAGTGCTTGTCCAGTTCCGGGAAGGCGACACCGAGTCGTGCCAGTTCCTTGACGGTGGCGGTACAGGCGAAGTTAGGTTCCGCGGTTAAGTAGGGTCTGTAAACGGCGATGGCGTGATTCAGCAGACGCTCGAAGCGGTTCGGTTTGTGGGCGTCGAAGTCGGCATCGGGGACCAATTGGATGCCATCGATGCGCAGGCCCTGGTGGATCTGGGTGTTCAGCCACGAGAAGGTGGGCGGGTTGGGGTTGGTGAGGTGAAATGTCCTGGTCCCGACGGTTTCCTCGGCGATCACGGCCGCGATCGCCCGGGCAACGAAATCGACGGGGACGATGTTCTTGCGCGTTTGCGGGTCAAGTCCCAACCGGAAGGGCAGGATGAGGACACCGTTCCCCTCGCGGATGCCGAATCGCGTCAGGAGCGGGTCGTGGTCCGCTACTCGCTGTGACAGTTCCTGATGCAGCGGATGAAGCGCCTTGAAGTAGGAGTACAAACCGCTGAAAACGGTCGTCTTGCCGCAGAGATAGTCGCCCATGACAATCCCCGGACGGAAGACGTTCAGTGGCACACTGTGCCGGATGCAAAAGCGCCGGGTGAGGAGTTCGGCTTCGTACTTGGTTTTTTCGTAGACGTTGTGGAAGCCTTGGCCCACGTCCAGGTCGGTCTCTGAGAACAGGGCTGTGAAGTCGCCCGCCACATAGGCCGTGCTCACCAGGTGGACTGCCTTCGCGCCGGCTTTCAGGGCGAGGTCAAGGACGTTCTGCGCGCCGCGAACGTTGGTATTGACGGACAGTTCCGAATCGGCGGCGGCGAAACTTGTGCAGGCAGCGCAGTGAAGGAGTTCGAGGCGGTCCTGCGCGATGTCGTGCAGGTGGTTCTCGGCGAGGCCGGCGTTCTGGCGTTCCACGTCTCCCTCAAGCACCGTGAGTCTGTCGGTGGAGAGTGTGCCGTCCTCGCCAACGTCCCAGAATTGCATGGCGTCGAGCACTCTGTCGCGTGCCGAAACCTGGCCCCGCGTTCGTGCCAGGGCGTACACGATGTGCCCTTGCAGCAGCAGTTCCCTGGCGATATAGCTGCCCAGGAAACCGGTCGCGCCCGTGATCAGGATACGTTTCTGCATCTCGCTCCTGCTCTTTCCGGCTCGGGTACGCGACAGGCCTTCGCGCACGCCTGCCAGGTTTTCACCTGACGGCGGTAGTCGGGCTCGGACACGTCATCTGTCAGGAGGCCATGAAGGACCCGCTCCATATTGGCGATGTACGCTTGAAGCAGGTCCTTGTCATAGCGCAGTACTCCGGTGGCTTTGCGGTGGCAGTACCTGCAGTTCTCGCAACCGCTGCGGCACGGGAAGTGCTTTCGAAAGAAGTCGATAAAGCCGTCCAATCCAGCCTCCTCAAGGGATATGTCCAGAACGTCAAGGGCGGTCCCGTCAGCCGTTTTTCGGAAGGCCAGGTGGTGCGGCCACCACAGCAGTTTCAGAAGGTTCCCGCTGCAGCGGCCGTTCAGGTACGCCGCGGCGAGCGCGAGAAGATGTTCTGCCGTCGAACCTCGTCCCGCGAGTTTGGCCCACTGAACGCCGGTTTCCTCAAGATGCACAAGGTCTTTGGGGGCGTACCACGGGGACGCGAGGAATTCGCCGGGGTTACGCAGTTTCTCCAAGGTGCACCGCAGGAGGTTGTACTGGCTGTAGATCATCTCCCGGCGTTCTGGAGTCCTTTGGCTGCCGTGCCCGGTGTTGTTGTAGTGGCAGTTCTCCAGGTGGCAGGATATCAGGCAGGTGTGATTGGCAATGACCTCGAGGTCGACCTGCAGCGAGGCGCGAAACTTCTTCAGGAGCGTAAGATCCCGGTTAATGTCGGGGTCGAGGACGATACGTTTCACTCCCATGTCCTGAAAGCGCGTCGCGAGTTGGATGTCACTGATGTAGCACAGCGACGAGGCGACGATCGGGAGGTGCGGGTGGCGTTCGCGGATGATTTCGATCAGCAAGGGGATGGTGACGACGATCGAGTCGATTCCCGCATCCGCGATCTGGTCGAGGAAGTCGACGATCTGCCGCCTGCCCTTGGCCGTGTACTCGATGTTGCCCAGGCAGGGGGAATTCGCCGCGTAGCTGAAATCGATTCCGTAGGAATGGGCCTTGCGCACGTGAGCCCGGAACTGTTTTTGCGTGGGACGGGGGAGGTACTTGGATGGCCTGGCCGAACCGAGAATGGATGTCTGGTAGGCGCCGTAGATCTCGGCGACCCGGCGTTTGCCGGCGCGAGCTGAGGCACCGTTCAACGTGTCGAGTTGCTCCAGATACGAGTCCTCGAAGGTGGTGGGTATGGTTAGGTTGATGGGCATGTAATCTCGCTCGTGTAAACCGTGTGCTGCCGGTCCTGCCGCGCACGCGGGGAATCTTGCGCCGCTCCAGCGCCTTGGCGTTGTCGTTGCCGCGGTCGCCGATACGCTTGCCGGGGGGGTGTCCCGGAACACGGGTGGACTCCTTGGGGGCACGGTCCCGGGGCCGGGCAGCACGGGGGGCGCCGAGCAGAACCGAACCGTACGCGCCCCGGAGCCGCAATCCGTCGAAGGTCACGATACTATATTGTATTCGTCTCCATGTTCCACGCTTTCCCGACACTCTGCCATGCAAACCTTAACCTGCTCCAAGGGCCAGATTAGAACTCGCCCATACTCGGCCGGCGCGCGGCGGGTTTGACAGGTTACGGTAAACGACTACGGTAATCGTAAACTAAGGCGGGCGTTGCCCGCAACCCAAGAGGTCAGAGGTCAGAGGTCAGCCCAAGGCCTCAGTTGCCGAGACAAATGTTGTCTTTCGTCACCGTTGAGGGAATCAAGGCACGGCGCTTTTCCCGAGACTGGCGCTCGGGAAAAGAGGCGCGGTGCGCCGTGGGTGCGTGGGCTCGGTGACTCGGTGACTCAGTGACTTAGTGACTCAGTGACCACCGGCGCCCATTACGACAAACATGTTGGGTCAGAGATAGCCGCTAAAAGGCGGCTAAGGAGGATACATGGGGCCGGATGACGGGAAAGCGTTGCAGCGCGAGATCCTGCTTGCGTTCTGGAAGGCCCACGTGCTGCATCACGCGGCAGAGGGGCCGGTGATCGGTCAGTGGATGCTGCGCGAGCTCAGGCGGCACGGGTACGAGGCCAGTCCCGGCACCATCTACCCGTTGTTGGCGCGGATGGAGGGGCGCGGTTGGCTGAGTTGCCGGGTCGACCCGCGCGGTGGGCGGCGCGCCCGCAGGGAATACGTGTTGACCGGGAAGGGTCGGGAGGTGCTCGCGCTGGTGCGCCAACAGGTCGAGGAACTTTACCGCGAGGTGGTACTCGGCGAGACTCGGAAGGTCGACCGGCATGGTAAGTCCTGAAAACCCGCTCCCGCCCTCGCGCCTGCAGCGGCTCGCGGAGTTCCTCGGACTGCGCCGCAGCATCGTCGGGCTGCTCGGCATGGCCATCCTGGTGGGCATGGGCGAGCACATGGCCGAGCAGTTCCTGCCGCTTTACCTCCTGGCGTTGGGCGGCGGGTACCTGTCGGTGGGATTTCTCAACGGCATGGACAACCTGCTGGGGGCGCTGTACTCATTCCCCGGCGGGTACCTGTCGGATCGGTTGGGCGCCAAACGGGCGTTGTTGATTTTCAATCTGATTTCGATAGCCGGTTTTGTCGTGGTCGTTCTGGTGCCGTCCTGGCCGGCGGTGCTGGCCGCTGCGGGCCTGTTCCTCTCCTGGACCGCCATCTCCCTGCCGGCGACCATGAGCCTGGTGGCGCGGGTGCTGCCCAAGAACAAGCGGACCATGGGCGTGTCGGTCCACTCACTGGTGCGGCGCGTGCCCATGGCCCTGGGGCCGCTGGCGGGCGGGGCGCTTATCGCCGCCTGGGGCGTCGAGCTGGGCGTGCGACTGGCGTTCGTGGGCGCCCTGGTCATGGCCGTGGTGGCGGCGGTCCTGCAGCAACTGCTCATCGAGGACGATCCGCCCAGGGACAGCCAGGCGCCGGGCGCCGAGCGCAACCCGCTCCGGCTTTGGCGGCTCATGGACGGCGACCTGCGCAACCTGCTGATCAGCGACATCCTGGTGCGGTTCTGCGAGCAGATTCCGTACGCTTTCGTGGTCGTCTGGGCCGTCGGGACCGAACAGGCCCCCGGGCCGGTCACCGCCGTGCAGTTCGGCCTGTTGCGGAGCGTCGAGATGGCCACGGCGATTCTGATCTACGTGCCCGTTGCGTGCCTGGCCGACCGCACCCGCAAGAAGCCGTTCGTCGTGATGACCTTCGTCTTTTTCACCCTCTTCCCGCTGGCCCTGTATTTCTCGCGCTCGTTCGGAATGCTGCTGGCGGTCTTCGTGTTGCGCGGCCTGAAGGAGTTCGGCGAGCCCACGCGCAAGGCCCTCATCATGGACCTGGCGCCCGAGGACCGAAAGGCCGGCGTCTTCGGGCTGTACTACCTGGTCCGCGACGTGGTGGTCTCCGGTGCCGCGTTCGGCGGCGCGTTCCTGTGGCAGAAAAGCCCGGCCTTGAACCTGATGACCGCCTGTGCCTGCGGGGCTGTGGGGACGGCCTGGTTCGCCTTTCGCGGCAAGGACTTGGGGCCGGAGCGCCGGGAAAGCGTGGGATAGCATTTGGTTTTCGATCCGACGGGCGCGCCCATGAGACTCGCAGGTCGCCATGGAGTGGCCGGAGCGTCCCGCTCCGGCGCCTGCGGGACCGAGACGGTCCCGCCATTTTCCCGAGCCCCGCCGGCCGTAAAGACGATGGCGGCGTGTTTGGTCCCCAGATGACCGGCCGGTCCGCCGGCCGGGGGGCGCTGACGCTTTACGCATCCGGGGCTTCAGGATTGGACGGCGGCGGGGCGCGCGTCTATCTTTCGACCTGTGCGGGTAAATCTACAGAGACAGAAGGCGGTGCAATGGGCGCCAGGATACGCCCGTTCGCGGTTGTGTGCCGTGGCGGGCCGTGGCGCGGGACCTCCGGGACCGCAGCAGGGTGCTCGGGGCCGTCCCGGCCCGAGGCCCTCGGCCGGGGATCCGTCTTCGCCCAGGCAGCTTCGCCGGACGAAGGCCGGCCGGCGCACCCCGCTTCGGCGCGGGACGCGCCGAGCCACCGCGCTCAATCGCAGCCCAGCCGGGGCACGCCATTGCTCCTCGAGGGCGAATCTACCCGTACAGGTCGCTATCTTTGGGACGTAGCGGCAGTCGCGCCGGGCGAGTAAAGGCTGTGCCGTCACGTCAGTGTCAGCGCCGTTGCCGTACAGAGGGCCGATCGGGAGTCATTTTTCGTGCAGAGTCCGCAACATCCGGGTTCGCGGTACCCCATCCTTCGCCGTGCGGGCGGGTGGGGGGTAGTCTTCCTTGTGCTTGCCTGCTGGGGGGTGTTGTTGCTGCTGAACGGGCGGGCGCAGGTCCGATGCGTACGCCAGCACCGTGCGCTTCTGGTGCTTGACAATGTGGTGGAGCGACTGTCGGTTCACAAGAGTGAGTTGGACGTGAAAGCTATCACGACGGTGCTTGAAGCCGAATTGGAGCGGTGCGATCTGGCCCGGGAGCGGGGTGTCAAGGCCGTGTGCGCCCGACAGGGTGGAATGTGGTCCTTGTACATCACGGACGGCGCCGGCGGTGTGCTGGCCGAGGTCCTGGTCCCAGGTTCGGGTTGAGAGGTGCGGGTGAAGGCGGTGGAGAACAACCCAACCAGTCGAGGTCGGAACGTCGTGCTGTGGCCGGTGTCTGGGGTATTGATGCTGGCCCTGTGCGTTGGTTCGTGGGTGTCGATTCGGGACGGCGCGCGGGAGTTGGCTACGCAGCGGGAGATCATTCGTCTGCGCGATGAGTGGCGGGCCTTTGTCCACGAATGCCCGGCCGGAAAGACCTGGCGAGTTATCGACGGTGTGTTTGCGGCCGGGCCCCTGAAGGCCGAAGCCGGGCCGGGCCGGGTGGCGTTCCGGCTCGACGTGGGGGAGAAGGTGCTGAGTCTGCCGCCGGGCATGCAGGCGGAATTCGGTGTCGATCAAGTCAAGGGTTTCGCCCCGGTGGCTGTGCTGACGCTGACGTGGACATCCTCGCGTGCCGGGTTGAAGCGGGATGATGTTGTGCCGATGGTCGCGTGTGCCGAACTGCCGGCACAGTCCAGGGGGCTGTCCGGTATCGGCCAGTAGTCTGGCCATGGCAGGAGGACGGATGTTCAGACCGATCCACATGTCCGGCATTCCGGTGTGGATGCTGCTGGCCGCCGAGGGACCGGCGTCAGCGCCGCCCGAGGGCGAACCGCCGGCACAGCCCGTTGCGGCGACGGAACCGCGACCTCGGATCGTGTTCAGGGGCGTCGGTGGTTCGTCGGGCGCGAAGCAGACCATGCCGGATGCCCCGGTGACCGTATCCGGGAAGCGGCACGAGCGCAAGCTGGCGACGCGGCGGCGGCAGGCGCTGCTTTTTCTTTTCGCGTTTGCCGGTTGTGCGATCATCCTGGGGCTGATCAGTGGGACAGTGGCGGCGACGCAGCGGTTGGTTCACGAGAACCAGACTTTCGCCGGGGAAATCCAGACTCGGGCGTACCGGCTTCAAGTCAAGAGCCAGTCCGCGGCGGATGCGGCGCCCCGCAAGCCGTGAACTGTGGTGAACCCTCAGAAGACTTGGTGCCGGCACGGGGGGATGGAATCCAGGAAGACCTTTCCGTAGCCGGCGCGCACGATTCGGTTGTCGAGGACGACGATGATGCCCGAGTCGTCATGACTGCGGATCAACCGGCCGAAGCCTTGGCGGAACTTGAGAACCGCCTCGGGGAGTGAGTAGTCCCAGAACGGGCGGCCGCCGTTCCGCTCGATGTGTTCGTTGCGGGCGGCGACGAGAGGTTGGTCCGGTACGGCGAAGGGGAGGCGGACGATAATGACGTTGCTGAGCGCCTCGCCAGGCACATCGACGCCGGTCCAGAAACTCGCGGTCCCGAAGATGACAGAATTGATGTCTTTCCGGAAGGCTTCGAGCATCTGCGAGCGGGTGAGGCCTTCGCCCTGCACAAAGAGCTGAATGCGACTTTCCTGGAAGAAGTCCACCATATCCTGTGCCACCTGCTGCATCATGCTGTAGCTGGTGAAGAGCACGAAGGCCTTGCCCTCCGTCTTCAGCAGAAAGTGCCGGATGTGGCGGCACGCCTCCGGAATGAACTCGTCGGTCTTGTTGGGGTCCGGCATATCGAGGGGGAGATACAGGATGACTTGGCGCTGGAAGTCGAAGGGTGAACTCAGCACCAGGGTGTCGGCCCCTTCGGCGCCCAGGCGCCGCTGGAAGTAGTCCATGCGGCCTCGCACCGCCAGGGTGGCGCTGGTGACGATGACCGTGGCTGACTGGCTGAACAGGTGGGTGCGCAGCAGGGGCGCGATGTCGATGGGGACCGCGTGCAGGCTTATCTGGCTGAGATTGCGGCCGTGGCGTTCGAACCAGTACACGTGTTCGGCCAGTGTCATGTCCAGAAACTTGTGCAACGCCAAACGCGTTTCCCGGACCTGGTCGTTGAGTGCCTTGAGTTCGAGTCGGGTGTCGGCTTCTTCCGTGCCGACCAGCAGGCGACCGAGCTCGCGCTCGACGCGTTCCAGTGGATCGCCCAACAGGTTTGGAATGTGACCCGGCACCGTGTACCGGATCGGGTTGCGGTCCTGCCGTTCGAGCCAGACGCGGACTCGGGTGAAGAAGCTTTCAACCTTTTCAAGTGCGTCGTTTACGGCCTCTCGGGCCTCGATGCAGGAGGCGTCTGCCAGCAAGCCACGGTTGCGTTCGGGCCAGTACAGGCGGCGCAGGCTGCGGCGCAGGAAGAAACTGCTGACGTCGAGCCCGAGCCGGTCGGCGGCCTCATCTTCGATGGTGTGCCCTTCGTCGAGCACGACAGCGCCGTACGCAGGGAGAATGCCACCATCGGCATTGCCCGCGGTCAGTTTCATGGCCAGATCGGTGAAGAACATGGCATGGTTCGCGACGATGATCTGCACCTTGTCGAGGCGGCGGCGGGCGTGCATCAGGAAGCAGGTCTTGAAGAACGGGCACTGGGCGTTGAGGCAGTTGCCGACTTCGCAACAGACGCTTTCCCACACAGCCGGCGCCGGTTCGAAGTCGAGGGTCGAGGTGGACCCGTCTTCGGTTTTCTGCGACCAGCGGCAGATGGCATCGAGTTCCGAGAGGAAGTTGGCCCCCGGCAGCAGTTGCTGGTCCTGGTCCGCGAGCTGGTTCAGGCGCCGGAGGCAGACGTAATTGCTGCGGCCCTTGGCGACCGCGGCCTCGAACTCAACCCCCATCAACCTGCGGAGTATCGGCAGGTCCTTGTCCAGGATCTGCTCCTGCAGGCTGATAGTGTGAGTGCTGACGACGACCGGCAACCCGGTCTCGCAGGCGAAGTGCACGGCTGGCACCAGGTACGCGAACGTCTTGCCGACGCCGGTCGGCGCCTCGACGCACAGGTGGCGGCCCGAGGTCAGGTGCTCGGCGATCGCCAGCGCCATGTCGCGCTGCTGCGGCCGCTCCTCGTAGGCACGGCCGCCGAACTCCGGGGCGCGGCGCAGCGGCGTGTCCGCGTCGAAGAAGTGGCCGGTGTTCTCGGCCACCTTCAGGGCTCTGGGTTCGTCCGTCATGTCACTCACACTTTAGCCAGGGCCACGAGTTGCCCCGCACGGGCCATCATCCAGGTGCGGGAACGTGGTGTGCGCGGCCGAGAATCTACCCGTCGAGGCGAGCCACGTCCAGCCATGACGGACTCCGGCGTGATCGGCCATCGGTTCCTGGCTGGCAAGTCGCCCGATCATCTGCAGGCGTTTCTCGCCTCGTGACGCGCCACTGGCCCGAAGGGTCCCGAAGGGGGACGGACACCTTGTGGCACCATTGGCGATTGTTGTCCAGGCGCGACACAGTCAGCCCGTCTTACGCCCCCCATGGCTGTCGCGTCGCCTGCACGGCTTTGCCCGGTGGCGAAGAGATTCCCTTGCGGGTATACTAACGCGGGCTTTCCCCGCAACCCAAGGAGTCAGGAGTCAGGAGTCAGGAGTCAGGAGTCAGGAGTCAGGAGTCAGGAGTCAGGAGTCAGGAGTCGGTTGGGTGACAAATGTTGTTTTTCATCACAGTTCCCGGGGATTAAGGCGCTAACATCATGGAGAATCCGTACTTCGAGCTGCATCGCGAGTTCCGAAGCGCCGGGGCAGAGGTCCTGCTCAGTTCCGGGCAGGCGTGCGTCGCTTTTGGCGTTGCCGCGTTCTCAAAGGATGGTGACTGGGTGATCCGCGAACTGCCGACGTCCTGCGATGCGGTGCTGGCGGTGCTGGCGGCGCATCAGGCGGTATACCGGCTGGGAGCGCCGCTTGATCCCCAATGGTTGGCCTTGGGACTGACCAGCCACTTGGAATACCTGAGCGGAGATGGGACCCGAATCCGGGTGGACCTGTGCTCACGCCCGCCGCGCGTGCCCGACATCGAGGCCCTGTGGGCTGCAGCGGTGCGGGCGGAGAACCTTGACATTGTCGATGTCGAGAGCCTGTTACGGTTGAAGCGTACGCGGCGGCTACGTGACTACCCCATCATCGGCGCACTCGCCGAGGTGGCCGGGTTGGAACGCGGCGTGGCCCGCATTGCCCTTGAGAACCTGCAGGACTTCCATTTGCTGGCGGAGGCCGTGCGCCGCTGGCCACACGACGCAGCGCACACGCAACGGGAGGCGGTCCGCCTCCTCGCCGCGGGCGCCCCGCGCCGGGATGTCGTGATCGCTTTGGCCCTCGAACAGGACGCGCAAGTCCAGGCCGACGAAGAACGCATTCGCGCGTTGCAGACCGCGGCTGGCGACTTTCCCAGGCGTTTCGCCGCCCTTCGCGGCCGTTGGCGGCGTGAGGGGACGACGCTGGTCCAGCAACACGAGCAACTGAAGGAATTGGCTCAATGCCTGCTCGCCCGAAGCTAGAGTCTACGACCGCTACCGAGGTCAGCCTCAGGCTGCTGCGTCCGTACACCATCGGCGCAGACAGTCCCTATCTGAGTGAGGACCAGCAGCGGTTGTGCCAGATGACGTTGCGGGAACGTTCGGCCTGGATGGCGGAGTGGCTGCGATGGGCCCAACCCGCCTCCTCCCGCGGACGCACTCCGAAACCATGTTGTGCCCCCACGATGATTCGGAAACCTTGACGCAGGACTGCTCCCCGGTGCTTGGGCCGTGGTCCCGCCCGAAGGGCGCGTATCGATACGACGAGTTCCGCGCTGCCGCGTGATCCCACGTCGGTCGCCCAGAACACAAGACCTCGGGGACGGGACGGGCACTTTGTGGCACCATTGGCGAGTATTGTCCAGGCGCGACATGGTTAACCTGCTCCCTCCCTCGCCGGCCAGTCAGCGCGTCTTGCCTTCTGCCGAGGCATGGCGGATATTGTCAAACCGCGACATGGAGTGCCCCTCCCTAGTCCCCTAAGCCTACGTCCCCTTTCCACCCTTCCCAGCGCCCCGCCCGGCCGGCGGGAAGGCACGCAATTCCCCCATCCCTTGCGCTCCCACTCCACTCGGACTATGTTCCGGCTCGTGACCCAAGAAAACCAATTTCCTGTCAGTTCAGTGGAGGAAGATCATGCCTGGATTCGGGGTCAAGTCAGGGATCGTATGCAGCGTCTGTGTGTGGGCCGTGGGATCGTTGGGAGCACAGACCATGTCAGATTGGTCTGAAGGCGGAGCTACCTGGTCTACACAGAGCTACTGGCAGGACGAGAACATCCGACAGGAGTACAGCTTTGCGCCGAACAAGGACGACAAGCTGGCGGGCGAATCCAGCGTGCAAGTCCGCATGCAGGTGGCGGCGGAACACCCCAAGGATCTGGTCGAGTTGCGGATGGCCCTGCCGAAGCCGCTGGATCTGTCGGACGTCGAGGGGGTTGAACTCCATCTGAAGGTGGTTAAAGGGTCGGGCCTGAAGGCGCGGGATGCGTACTTCTGCAGTCCGGGGTTCCAGAAGCTCGCCATTGCCGATTGGCTCGACGACGTTGACGTGTCCGTTCCGGGCCAGTGGCAGCGGGCCGTGATCGATCTCTCGAACGTCCGCGTCATCGACAAGGCCACGCCGGACCAGACCGGCGGCTACGGTCGGCATGACGTGACGACGATCTGCCTGAACTTCGTGCTGCCCGCCGGTGCGGTGGGCATCACCTTGCTGATCGACGGGATGCGGGCCACGACGCTGCCGCCGCTGCCCGAGCGCCTGCGCGCGGCGGCGGCCAGGCAGGACCAGGGGTTCTGGCGCTGGCGAGCCAAGTACCCTGAGACGGACTTGTCGCCACGCCCGGACGACGGCCGGAACCTGGCGCTGAGCATCCACAAGCTGACCCACGGGTTTGCCCCCGAGCGCCCGTTCCTGATCTGGGGCATCGGGCCGAGTTATCTCAACTTCCTGGGGGACGGCACCCATCTGGCGTGCCATTTCCGGAAACGCTTCCCCAACGCCCCGCCTATCGTCTACAGGAAGCGCGTTGGCTCCTCGGTGCCCTGGCGCTATGTGCTGGGCTGGGCGAAACACGTGGTCGTGCCCGAGCAACCCGACCTGGTCGTGCTGTACGGCATCGGCCTGGAGAGCGATCTGGAGGAGATCTTCAAGACGCTGCGCAGGCACACCACCGCCGACATCGTCGTGGCGAGCGTCCACTGGAAAGCTGACGACGTCAAGCATTGGGGCGGGGACGAAGATGCCACCAACTTCGCGAACATCCCCGAGATGCGCCGGGTCTGTGAGAAGTATGGCGTTGAATTTGTGGAGAACCGCAAGGAATGGGCGCAGTACCTGCGTGACCACGACATGAAAGTCGAAGTGGATCCCGAGCACGGTCTGCTCATGGATGGAGTGCATCAGTCCAAGTACGGTGCGCTCGTGATCAACGAGAACATCGTCCGCCATTTTGCCGCCAGAGACACTTATGCGTATGCGCCGGAAAGCCGGGAACGCCGGCTGTGCGTGACGTCAAGCGGGGAGACCGCCGGCAGAGAAAGTGCGATGACCGCAGGCCCGGACTGGGCCGTCGAGGGGGGCGCGGTCAGCAGTGCCGCATCGGGCAACCAGATCAGGGTCGTTTTCACGGGCAATCGGATCGACCTCATCGGCGTCACGTCGCCGGATGGCGGCACGGCCCGGGTCATGCTGGATGGTCTGCCTGCGGAAGAGGCGCCCTGTCTGCTTGCCGGTCCCATCACGTGCGGCGCCAAGAATGCTGCTCCGAAGCAGGGCTCGGTCCGGGACATCGGCCCTCACGGCATCGCTCTGGGCAAAGGGCTTGTCCCGCAGACCTGGACCCTCACGGTGACTGACGACAACGGCAACTACGAACTCACGGGCAGCGCCACCGGTGCCGACGGCGCGGGGAACATGCTGAAGCCGTTCGAGAGCAACAGCGGCCAGATCAGCATCCCCTCGGAACTCTGGCGCCATGGGTCGGACTGCATCCCGTTCCTGCACCCGTGGAATGGCAAAATTCTCAACAAGACCGGCGATGTCTATACGTTCGAGGTCTATCGTGCCTGCAAACCGACCGTCGATTTCCGTGGCAAGGTCGGCGAGTTCCGTGTCACCCTCTTCCAGAACCTGACGAACCAGGCGCATGTTCTCGAGCTGACCACCGTCGGCGACGGCAAGGTGACGGCCAGGTTCTTCGACGTCTTCGAACCGCCGCTGCGTTGATCGCGCGGACAGCGGGGGGACAGCGGGGACAGGGGAACAGTGGCAGATAGTTGCGGCATTGGGCAAAATGTGCCACTTCCTCCGTGTGGCATGGACGGGATCGGGGACTTGCAGGGGAACGGCGGCGGCGGCGGAGACGGTCCGACCGCGTGGCGCGAGGGGCGCCGTCCATGGTGACGGCGACGGCACATCCACCTGTTGCCGCGGCATGCCGCGGACATCGAGGTGCGGTGGGGACAAAGAGTGCAGGGGAATACACAGAAGGAGTCGAGCCATGCGCAGTGCTGCCCGTGTGTTGGTTCTCTGCGTCGTTGTTGCCTTTCCGTGTCTGGCCGGGGAGGGCGCAACTCCGCCGCAGGCGAAAGCCGTGGTGTGTTCGGGCGAGGTGAGGATCGACGGCAATCTCTCCGACGCGGCCTGGGCGGCGGCGGAGTGGGCGGGCGGGTTCGTGTGGGCGAACGAGGGCGACCAGACGCGCGGCGCGCCGAAACCGGCGCCGGTGCAGACGCGCTTCAAGGTCATGTACGACCGGGCGGCGCTGTACATTGGCGTCGAGTGCGACGAACCGAACCCGGAACGCATACGCGCCGAGGTGACGGGGCACGACGGGCTGGTCTGGGGCGACGACTGCATTGAGATCTTCTTCGACCCCGCCGGGGTCGGACGGTACTTCCACCATTTCCTCGTGAACTCGAAGGGCGCGTGGTACGACGAGTACGCGGCGGACTACGGGCTGGTCCACAACCGTCTGTGGAACTGTGCCATTGGCGCGGCTGGCGCGGTGGACACGGCGGCGAAGAAGTGGACCTGCGAAGTCCGCATTCCGTTCGGTGGCTTGCTGTTGCAGTCGAATGCCGGCAAGGACTGGTTGTGGAACCTGACGCGTGAGCGCTACGCGGGGGGCGGGCAGGAGTTGTCTTCCTGGAGTCCGTTGAAGGGGAACTTCCACCAACCGCAACTGTTCGGCAAGGTCAGCGGCATTGCCGTGGACTACGCGCCGTTCGCCCTGGAGTTGGGCGAGCCGTCGGTGGCCGTTGCCGCCGGCGGAAGTGGCGTGAAGACGCTCGGGATCACGGTGCCGGTGCGGAACCGCACGGGCGCGGGGGTGTCCATCCTCGCGACATCCGGGGTCTTCGGGGAGAAGGGCGCACCGGTGGCGGCCGCGCCCGTTGAGGCGGCGGACGGCGCCGAGGTGACGATTCAGTTCCCGCCGCTCCAGGTACGTGCGGACCTCGGCGAGGCGAACCTGCAACTCACGTTCAACGACGCGAAGACCGGCGAACTGCGCAAGTCGGTGATCCGGCAGGTGAGCGCGGACTACCGGCCGGTCACGGTGACACTCCTTGAACCGTGCTACCGCAACTGTATCTATGCCAGCGAAACAGTCGAGACGCTCGTATTCCGGGTCGCGTTGGCGCCGGATGTCGGCAACTCCGCCGCGTCGGTGCACTGCGCGCTGCTGAACGAAGGGGGCCAGGCGTTGCAGGAAACGGACGTGCAGCCGGCGGCGCTGGCGGGGAAGATCACGCTCCCGGTTGCCGCCCTGCAGGTGGGCGCATACAGGCTGGCGGTGCAGGCACGGAATGCGGCCGGCAAGGCGCTGGCCAACTCCGAGACCGTGGTGCGCAGACTCCCGCCGCCGCCGTCGGGCTGCGAGGTCCGCATCGACCGGGACGGCAACATCCTGGTGAATGGGAAACCGTTTGTCGGCATCGGCTGGTACGGCGAAGTTCCGCTGGACGACCCGCGCCAGGACGTCATCGCGCTGCAGAACGTAGTAACGCCGGTGGTGATAAACCCGCCCAAGACCGAGCCGGTTGGGAAGCTCTTCACCGAGCGCGGCATCCGCTCGTTCGTGTCCATCGAGATTGGGCGCCTGTATTACAGCTTCAACCTCTGGCAGAAAAAGGAGGAGGGCGACGCGTTTGTCAAGGAACCGACCCAGCTCAGCGCCCCGAGCGAGAAGGCGGTGGGGTACATGCGCCAGCTCATCGAGGCGGTGCGCGGCGAGCCGGGGTTGCTGGGGTACTACATCGCCGATGAGCCGGAGATCAACAACGTGCGCTCCGATTACCTGGAGAACATGTACAAGGTCATCGCCGAGTTGGACCCGTATCACCCGGTGATGGTCACCAACGACACGCTCGATGGCATTGTCACGCACGGGTTCAAGTGCGCGGACATTCTCGGTCCGGACCCGTACTCGCCGCAACTCGAGTACGTGCCGAACTTCATGAAACGCTGCCACGCGGTGATGCGCTCCGGGCAGGCCATCATGTTGACGCCGTGGCACTCCTCGGCGCAGGCGCATTTCACCAAGGAGTACGGGACGGAGCCGCCGTACCCGTACCGTGTGATGCGCAACCAGTTCCTGGTCTCGCTGGCGTACGGGTGTCGGGGCTGGACGGGCTATGCCAGTGCGTTCTTCATGCCCGAGATCGAATTGCGCTACGGGCTGCCGCCGATCTGGCGCGAGCTGCGATTCATCGAGAAGGCGATGGGCGTCTCGCCGCCAGAAGCCCCGCTCGAGATCGAAGCGGACGCGGACCTAGCCGGCTGGATCCGCGAGGCGGATGGGAACTTGTACCTGGTGGTGGTCAACTACCGCGCCGGGGTGCGGTCCGCAACGCTCAAGCATCCGTTGTTGGGCAAGGTGCAGCGGCTGACGGTGGTATCGGAGGGGCGCGACGTGGAGGTCAAGGATGGTGCCGTCACGGACCGCTTCGCCGAGGGCGACGCCCGTATTTACACGACGGACCCCAAGGGCAAGGATTTCCCCACGACGCAGGCTGTCGAGGCGGAACTGGCGCGGTTGACGAAAGAAACCGCCAAACCCGGGAACCTGCTGCACGCCAGCCGCGGCGTGCACGCCGCGGCGTCCTCCGGCTACTACGCGCCGTGGTTCAACCAGTACTACTACTACGCGATCAATGGCGTCACCGACGACCTGGGCTGGTACGCATCGCACGCGGGCGGCAAGCCGGCGTGGCTGGAGTTGGCGTTGCGCGAGCCGGCGCCGGTCGGGCGTGTGGTCATCTATTCGCCGAACCTGAAGGATTACGCCCTGCGGATCCAGAGCCCTGGCGGCGTGACGTACGAGGCGGAGGTGAAGGGCAACGACAAGACGGTGATCGAGCACAACCTCAGCCCGCCGGTGACGTGCCTGGCGCTGCGGATCACCGCGACCGCGGCGCGGGAACTGCCGCCGCCCGCGAACCGCGCGCCGCAAGTCTCGGAGATCGAGGCGTACGAGGCGCCCGGCGCTGGCCCGGTGACCGCCCTGGTCCGCAACGAGGTTGCGCTCCCCGTCGTGTGCAGCCCGATCCCGCGCGCCGCGGACGTTGGCACGAACGCGCTGTGGGAGGATAATTTTACCACGTTCCAGCCGAAGCCGAAGTTCTTCTGGGACGGCAAGGACACTGAGTGGGTGTTCGGGCCGGAGGTGTTCAAGGCCGTGGCACTGCCGGGCGGCGGCGTTGAGTGCGGATACATCGGGCCGGAAGGCGGCGCCGGCATGTCGCACTTCTTCCCCTGCGCGCCGGAATACCGGTTCCTGCAGGTCAGCATACGGGACATTGAGGGCGGGCCGTACCGATTCATCCATGTCGGGTACCGCCCGAACTCCGACAAGTACCCGTGTCCGGCGGCGGCGAACACGAATCTGCCGGGGATCTACACTGTGGACACGCATTTCTTGAACGACGCTTTCCGTTCCGGCGAGGTCAAGGCCAGCCTCCTGAACTTCTACATGTGCAAAGTCCGGGCGACGATTAACTGGGTGCGACTCGTGAAGCGGCCAGTCAACGGCTTGGCCGTGATGCTGGCTGACGGCAATCCGCTGCCGAAGGTGCTGAAGAAGGGCGACACGCTCCTGTTCCACCTGGTCCTGGCCGAACCGGCACTGGACGCGAAGGTGGACGTGCTGTGCGGGCCGAACTATGCGCCGCTGCTGCTCAACGGCCAGGCGAACGTGCCGTTGGTAAACGTGCAGCCGTTCCCGGTCGGCGCGCCCGCCGTTCCACAGGGCAAGCCTGTGGTCGGCGACGGGCGCGAGTGGCTGGCCACGTTGAAACTCGGCGAGGGGACCGGCAGCTTCGATTCCGTGCAGAACGGCTACCCGATCGTGTTCCGCACCCGCATCACCGGCGGCCCGCTGCCGGAGACCTACGCCACCGCGTTCGTGAAGTTCGAGTGAGTGCGGTTCTCCGTCCCGCGTTCACGTCGGCCGGGTTTCGGCGCGGCGACGGCAGGCCAAGACCGCTTGAAGGCGGAACTATGAATCGGGGACGTGCATTAGGCTTGTAGTACCGCGTTTACGCGGTCCGGATTCCATCGTTGACGCGCAGGAACGCACCTGTGGGACGACGCGACACGCTCCCCGGACCGCCTGAAGGCGGGACTACAAACCTGGGGAGCGCGCAGGGCTTGCGGTTCCGCGTTTGCGCGGTTTGCTCAGATGGCTCCCACGGCTTCGAGCCAGGCGCGGGCGATGAGGGCGTGGCCGGCGGCTGAGGGGTGGACGCCGTCGCCTGCCCACTCGGCGGCGGGGCGCTGACACGCGGCGGCAGCGAAGATGCCGTCAAGCGGCACATAGATGGCCTGGAACTCGACGGCGAGCCGGCGTGCCGCGGCGATTTTCGGGTCGAGGTCCTCGCGCCACTTCTTGCGGTCCGCGGGGACCGGCAGCACGAACGGTTCCAGCAGGATCAGGCGCGCGCCGAGCGTCTCCTTGACTTGCGTCAGAATGAAGTGGTAGTCGCGCTCGTACGCGTCGGCTGGCGTCGGGTCGTTGCTGTCGTAGTGGCGCCAAGTGTCGTTGATGCCGATCATGATCGAGACCCAGTCGGGCTTGAGGTCGAGGCAGTCCGCCTGCCAGCGGGCGCGCAGGTCCTTGGCGCGGTTGCCGCTGATGCCGCGGTTGATGAACCGCAGCCCTTTGTCGGGGAAGAGTGTCTTGCAGCAGGTCGCAATGCAGTTGGCGTAGCCGCCGCCGAGTTGTGCGTCGTCAGTGCGCGAGCGCCCGGCGTCGGTGATGCTGTCGCCTTGGAACAGAATGGTCGCCTTGTCTTGAATTGCCAGTGCCATGAATCACCTCGTTGATGTCCAGCCGTTCTGCGGCTGATGGTTGCTTGCGGAAGTGCGTAGGATAGGCTGGGTGCGGGGAAAGTCAAGGTGGGGGCGCAAGGGACGGGTGTCGGGGGCATAGCTATCAAGCTAACGGTGGAGGCTTGCGCGTGTGTCGCAGGATGATGCTCCG
>MHBL01000489.1 GCA_001803235.1 Lentisphaerae bacterium RIFOXYA12_64_32 | reverse complement strand
CGGTTTCGGCTCGGCGGCGGGCGGGATCCTGTGCTACAGCGGCAGTCCGGTGGTTCGGAACTGCATTCTGTGGGGGAACAAGACCGCCGACGGCAGCTTCAGTCAGATTGTGGACAGCTCGGGTGCCCTGGTCGTGACCTACAGCGACGTCCAGGGCGGTTGCGCCGGGACGGGCAACCTCGATGCCGACCCGCTGTTCGTGGACCCGGCCAGCAACGACTTTCACGAGAAGTCCATGGCTGGCCGCTGGACTGGCAGCCAGTGGGTGACCGATACCGTGGACAGCCCCTGCCTCGATACGGGCGACCCGCTGTCGGCCTTCAGCAACGAGCCGCTCCCGAACGGCGGCCGCGTCAACATGGGTGCGTACGGCAACACCGCTGAAGCCAGCAAGGGCATGAGCGTCGTGCAGTTCGTGCTCAGTGCCACATCGGTGTCGGTGCCCGAGGGCAGTAGTTCCGAATTCACGGTAGCGCTGACCGCGGGACCGGACGCGGACGTGTCCGCAACTGTCGCTTTCCTTTCCGGCGACACGGACATATCCGTTCAGGGCGGCGTCTCGTTGCTGTTCACCACGACCGACTGGGCTGTCCCCAAGACGGTCACGCTTGCCGCTGCCGAAGACGACGCGGACGCGGACAACGGGACGGCGACCATCCGGGTCTCGGCCCCGGCAGTCAGTGCAGTCCAGCTCGCCGCAACGGAAGTCGACAACGACGTCAGACTGACCGTGACGGGTGGCACGCCGTCCGGCATCACCATCCACCCACGCGGCGCCGTCGTCACCATCGTCGCGACGCCAGTGGAGCATTACCACTTCACGGAGTGGACGGGTGACACGGCGGGGATCGCGGACGTCCACGCGGCCACGACGACCATAGCGCTCACGGCCAACGCGTCGATCGCCGCCGCGTCCGCCATTGACCGGCACACGGTCACGGCGAACGCGGTCAACGGCAGCGTGAACGGCGCCGGCGCCTTCGACTACGGTTCCAGCATCCAACTCGACGCGATCCCTGCTCCCGACTACCACTTCGTCAACTGGACGGGCGACGTCCCGGCCGGGCACGACACGGACAACCCGCTCTTGCTGACCGTCAGCGGCGACCTCGCTCTGACCGCCAACTTCGCGGAGAACCCGCCGGTCTTCGTTGTCTCGACGGCATCTATCGCGGTGCCCGAGGGCGAGGTGAGTACCTTCACGGTGGCCCTGTCCAAGGCGCCGCTGGCTGGCGACCTGGCCGCCGGCGTTGCCGTCGCGGCCGGCGGCGACCCGGACATCGCGGTGCAGAGCGGGAGCGCACTGCTCTTCACGGCCGCCAACTGGGATGTGGCGCAGACCGTGACCGTCGCGGCCGCCGAGGACGACACCGACACGGCCAACGGCGCGGCCGTCGTGCGCGTCAGCGCTCCCGGTCTGGCCGACGCGGACATCGCCGCCACGGAGGTGGACGACGACGTAGCCCTGACCGTGACGGGCGGCACGCCGGCGGGCATTACGATCCACGAGCGCGGCTCGGTCGTGACGATCACCGCAACCCCCGCGCCCCACGACCATTTCACGCAGTGGACCGGCGACACGGCGGAAATCGCCGACGTCCAGTCGGCCACGACGACGATCACGCTGACCGCCGCCGCCTCGATCGCCGCGGGCTCGGCCATCGACCGGCACACGGTGACCGTCAATGCAGTGAACGGCACGGTCACCGGCGCCGGAACGTACGACTACGGCAGCGTTGTCCAGGTCCGAGCCACCGCCAATGTCGGCTACCATTTCTCGAGTTGGGCCGGGGACGTGCCGCCGGGCCAGGCAAACGCCAACCCGCTCTCTGTTACCGTGAACGGCGACCTCACGCTCACGGCGAATTGCGAGGTGAATCGTCCGGAACTGCAGATCTCGGTCACGACCGTCGCCGTCCCGGAGGGCGGTACAGGCTCGTTCACCGTGAGCCTGACCATGGCCCCGGCAGCCGACGTAACGGTGACCGTCGCCGTCGTTCCCAGCGGCGACCCGGACATCCGCGTTCAGGCCGGGGCAAGCCTGCATTTCACGCCTGCCAATTGGGCCGCGGCCCAGACTGTCACGCTCGCGGCGATTGAAGACGATTCCGATACGACCGACGGCCAGGCCGCGGTCCGGGTGAGCGCGCCGGAAATGAGCGCCATCGACGTAACCGCGACCGAAGACGACAACGATACACGGCGGCCGCCAGTCGCCGGACGGACGGAAGCGACGGACCGGGCCATTGCCTACCTCGAGTCACGCCAGAATGACGACGGATCGTGGGGCGCCAGCGAGAAGCAGATCGTCGAGACGGTCGAAGCGTTCAAAGCCCTCCTCCCGTTCGAGCGGACTGAAGCGCTCAATGCGGCGCTGGCGTTCATCGGACCCGCGGCCGCCACCGACAACGACCGGACCGCCCGGAAGCTCTCAGTGCTGATCTGGAGCACCGCTGACACCGGAGAACTGGTTCGTGAACTCACGGCCGCGCAGCGCGATGACGGCGGGTGGGGGCTGAATGAGAAGAAACAGAGCGACGTGCGCGACACGATCCTGGCTGTCGACGCGTTGCTGAGCGCGGAGCACCGGGATTCCACCACGCTGGCGCCCGCCCGTGACTATCTGGTCGAAGCGCAGGAAGCCAGCGGGGCATGGGTGTTTGCGGAGGAGGATAGCCCGTCCGCCGTCATCCGTACGGCCATGGGCCTGTCGGTGCTGAAGCAGATCGAAGAGGCAGGCGCCGGCAGTTCCGCGCTGCGGGGCGCAGCATCGAAGGCCCAAGCGTTCGTCGAGTCGCGAGAGACTTCGGGGGCGTTCGGATCCATTCTGGACACTGCTTACTGCTACCTGGCGCTGGCGCGCGTCAAGCAGCCTGCCGAACTGCAGGATTCGCTGGCGCTGCTTCTGAATGCGCAGGAAGCGAACGGCTCGTGGGCCGATGACGTGTATACGACCGCGGTGGTTCTCCAGGTCCTGCATGCCGTCAGCCCGCCCGAGGCCGGCCCGATGCCGGACCTTCTCGTGGAGACGTCTGCCATCGCGTTCTCGCCCGCGTCGCCCGAGTCCGGGGACATCGTTTCGCTGACGGTGACCGTCTTCAACCAAGGGCCGGCGGACGCTGAACAGGTTACCGTCGAGGTGTTCAATGGCGACCCGAGGATGGACGGTGCGGCGATCGGAACGCCGTCAACCGTGGCCTGCGTTCCCGCCGGGTCTTCCGCGGCGGTCAGCGTGGCGCTGGATACCACCGGCCTTGTGGGGGAGCAATTCATCGTGGTGGCCGCGGACCGCGCCAACGCCATCGCGGAACTGTCGGAGACCAATAACTGGGCGTGGCAGGCCATGCCGCTTGGCGGCACACCCGACCTGGCACTGACCGCCGCCGACCTGAGTGCCGGGACCCCAAGCCCGGCGACCCCGGACCAGGTCGAGATAACGGCACGAGTGAGGAACAATGGCACGGCGCCCGCCGAGGGCGTGGTGCTGCGGTTCGCTGAAGGGTCAACGGTGCTCGGTGAGGTGACAGTCCCGGCGCTTGACCCAACCAGCACCGGTATTCTGACTTTGGTCGCCACGCTCGCACCCGGCGCCCATACGGTGACCGTCACCGCGGACCCGGCTGGCTCAATAGCCGAACTCGACGAGACCAACAACCAGGCCAGTATCGTTCTGAACGTGCAACCTGAGGACCGTCCCGACCTCACGGTCAGCCCGGCGGGAATATCCTTCTCAGGCACGTCTCCACTGCCTGGGACCATCGTACAGGTGACCGCGACCGTACGTAACGACGGAGCGTTGCCCAGCGGCGACTTCAAGGTGCTGTTCACCGACGGCGACCCGTTTGCGGGCGGCGCGTTCCTGATCGGGGAAGCGAACGTCGCCAGCATAGCGGCGGCGGGCGCCATTCCCGTGACCGTCGCCTTCACGGTCCCCCGTGGCGGTCACGATGTCTTCGTCTTCGTTGACAGTGAACAGATGCTTCAGGAAGCATCGGAAGGCAATAACGTGGCCTCTGCGTCCTTGACGACCGCCCCCGTTCCCGATCTGGCGGTCGCCCCGGAGTTCATCGTCGTCAGTCACACCAACCTTGACGTGAATCGCAATGTCGGAGTGACCGCCGTCGTGAGCAATCTCGGCCAGACGGATGCCGGCGAAGTGACGGTCCAACTGGTCTCTCTCGACGGCGCCGGCGGCCTGCTGCTGGGCGAACAGACAGTCGGTCCCCTCGCGGTTGGCGAGTCGGCGCAAGTCTCATTCGTGTTCTGTCCTGAGGCCGGCCCGTGGAATCTGCAGGTGCGCGTGGATCCGGAGAATGGGGTGACCGAGCTGGACGAAGCCAATAACGCGGCCGTGAAGAGCGTGACGTTCATTTACTCCGAGTTGACCGTCCGGCTCCTCAAGCGGCTTGATGGCGACACCATCCCCGCCACGGCGTTCTCAACCTACGAAATCGTCGAGATCCAGGTCCTGAACCCCATCCAGGGCGATGGCGTCTTCACGTTTGCCACCGTCTCCAATGAGTACGGCGAGACGTTCAACGTCGCGCCCAAGTACACGGACCCGAACCTGACCGGTACCGTGCCGGACGTCTTCGAGTTCCCGACTCTGAATCACCGCGCCGGGAACTATGTGGTCAACGCCGAGGTCAGGCAGCGGCCAACCCCGTACACGTACCGGACTTTGAGTACGTGCGCGGCGCCGTTCACCATCGAGCCGAGCCACCTGGTCCGTGCCGTCACGCCCTACCCGGAACAGGCCACGTTCCTGAAAGGGCCCCGCACTCTGCCGCTCTATGTCCAGATCAGCAGCGGCGCCAACGTGGACGCCGACTTGACGCTGTCCTATGTCGTGACCGGCCCGGACGGCCAGACGATTGCCCAGGGCGCGGTCGACCGCGCCGTGCCGTGGGGCAAGGCGCTCGATACGGTGCAACTGCCCGGCCTGGAGTACAACTTCCAGGCCAGCGGTCGCTACGTCATCGCCGTCGATGCCTTCGCCGATTCGGGCCTGTTGGCCGCGGGCCAGGGCAGTTTCCAGGTCGAGGGCCCCATCCATCTAAGACTTACGAAGACGGTTTCGCCGATGTCCCTGCCGCCACTGCAGGATGGCAGGGCGCAGGTGATCCTCAACGTGGAAAGGATCGACCATGAGTAGCTCCGACGGTCAGCGACGCGCACTCGGCCCGCGGAAGGGCTGTCGCGGGATAGGCGTCTGGTTCTGCCTTGCGACGATGGCCCTGACACAGCTCTGCCGCGCAACGCACGAAGGGACCGATTTCTGGCTGGGGCTGCCGCGGGATTACTACGCCGATTCCGAGTGGGGGGGCTTCGGTTTCAGGCTCTGTGTCCTCAGCAACATCCCGACGACGTTCCAGATCGAGGCCGCCGGGTTCTCGTACTCGGGCAGCGTGGTACCCGGCGCTCCGGCACAAGTCACGCTTCCGCTGGGTCTGACAGCTTCCGGCGTGGGTGATCTGGTCGAAGACAAGGGCATACACATTACGAGCGTCGCTCCTGTCTCGGTGGTGGCCCACAATACCGGCCCTGGGGGTCCGGAAATGGGGATGGTGGCCAACGATGCAATGCTGGTGCTCCCCACGCGCAGCCTCGACACCCAGTACTGCGTGCTCAGCTACGAAGCGACAATCTGTTCCGGGACGTGGGGCCGTGAGTATCCGGCGCAGGTCGTAGTGGTGGCAGCGGAGGACAACACCACCGTGACCGCCACAGTCCCCGATGGAACGGTCCTGCAGGTTGCGCTCAACCGGGGCCAGTTGTTCCAGAGCGCCAGGGGGGCATGCGGTAGCGATCTGACCGGTACGCGGGTGTCGTCGAACAAGCCCGTGGCCGTGTTCGCCGGCGTGAACTGCGTGTTCATCCCCGCGGACGTTTTCGCCTGTGACTATATCGTCGAACAAATGCTGCCGACCTCGAAATGGGGCACTGACTACCTGGTTCCGAAACTCCCCACCGCCGGCTCGGACTTGTGTCGGGTTCTTGCACGGGAGGACGGAACCGAGGTCACGGTCCGGACGGCGGACAGCCTGACCTCGTTCACCCTCGACGCGGGCCGGTTCCGCGACCTCGACCCGACCGGGCCGATCCGGGTCACCGGCAGCAAGCCGCTCAGCGTCGCGCAGTTCTCGAAGGGCTACAACGCGGCGGGCATCGGGGACCCAAGTCAGATCACGATTGTCCCTACCGACCGATTCCTTAACTCGGTGCGTTTCCTGGCCCTGCCTTTCTTTACGGCGTACCAGCACTACGCGCTGGTTGTGGCCGCACGCACCTCGCTGGGCTCGGTGACCCTTGACGGCGTGCCGGTAAGCGGGTTCGCCGACTTCCCGGCAGGAGGCCAGAGCGAGTACGCGACAGCTACCGTAATAATCCCGGCCGGTGAGCATGTCTTGGCCTGCCCCGACGGCCTCGCCGCCTATGTCTGGGCCGGTGGCGAGTATGGCTCGTATGGCTATCCGGCAGGTATTTACCTTGGCGAAGAAACCCAAATCTCCGAGGTGAGACTGACGGACACGATTGCCCTGGGGAACAACGAACTGCTCGCGGGCTCTGTCTCTCGCCCCCCCGATACATCCACGCCCAATGGCGGCGCCGTGACCCTTGAGTGGTTGCTGCCGGCGTTGAACACCGGCGACAGCGTCCAGATCGCCTACGACATGGACCTGCATGACCTCACGCCAGGCGAGAGCCGGCTCGTGGGAGAACAGACGGTCCTGACCTACAAGGACCAGGAGAACCGCACGATCACGCATTCGATCGGCCAACTCTTCGTCGAGGTTGGACTCAGCCCCATCGACCTTGCCATCGATGCCGACAAGGACTCATACCTGTCGCCCGAAGTCGCCCACCTGACCGTGACCATGAACTCGCCACCGTTCCTCGCTCAGCAGGTCTTCACGACGCAGGAACAGTTTGCGTACGGGACGCTCGATGCGGTGGACATCGAGACGACGCCCGGCAGCATGATGCTGGCACAGACGGCGCCGGGCGTGTTCGCAACCACCGGGACCGCGCGGTTCGTCCTGGATGCCGGCGGGTCCGGCGACTGGGGAATCGTCACCTACGACGGGACCTTCCCAAACGGCCCGGGAAACCACCTCGCCATCCGCACCCGCAGCGCCCCCACGCGCGACGTCCTCGCTGCACTGTCGGACACGGCCTTCTCCGCACCGTTCTCGCCGTCGGGCAGCGCCATTCCTTCCGGAGCATCCCGTTTCCTCGAGATCGAAATCGTCCTGCGAACCGCCGATGCCGCCGTGTCGCCGCGGCTTGACGCGTTGCGTGTGCAGTTCAACGATCAGCAGCTTGCCATTGACGTCCTGGTCGAGGACGATCGTGCCAATCCGGTTGCGACCGTTACACGGATTCCTCTGGCCACAGCCGACTTCGGCGGGCCGCGGCAGTTCGTGCGCGAGTTCCAGACCGACGGCGTCGTGCCCGGCGGATACCGGGCGAAAGCGGTCCTCGTCGACCTGGCGTCAGGGCACGCCGTGCTGGACGCGACGGACCCCTTCCAGGTGCTGGGCCTGACGGTGCAGGAGATTCTCGACGGCAGCATTGCCGCGGACCGGCGCGAGTACACGGCCGGCGACACCGCTATCATCGACTCGAAGGTCAGGAACGACAGCGTCAATGCACCCGTGAGCGGGCTGGACGTTGCCGTGACCGTACTGGACAGCAACCAGACTGCGTTCGAGACGTTCCCCTACGCGATCGCCAACCTGATGACAGGCGCCCTGGACCAGAGGCAACTCCAATTCCCCATCGGCGCTTCTCTCGCTCCGGGGACGTACACGGTCCGGCAGCAGGTCGGCATTGGCGGCGACGAGGTCTTCACCCGCGAGACCGCATTTGACGTCGTGTCCAGCGTCGTGGCGGGCAAGGGCATGGCCGGGACGCTGACGCTGGTTCCGGTCCTGCTGGAGTCCGGCCAGGACCTCGGGATCTCGGTCACGGCGCGCAATA
>MHBL01000488.1 GCA_001803235.1 Lentisphaerae bacterium RIFOXYA12_64_32 | reverse complement strand
GGGGGGGGGGGGGGGCGCTGTCGCGCCGTCAGGCGCCAATGGCCAGTCCCTGACGGCGGTTCCCCTCTCCCTGCCGCGCCAACGCCGGGCTGCCTGCGGTCCCCTTCATCGTCCGATGCGGAAGAAGAGAATATCCCCGTCGCTGACGACGTAGTCCTTGCCTTCGACGCGCAAGAGTCCCTGTTCCCTGGCGGCGTGCCGGGAACCGAGGCGCTGCAGGTCGGCGAAGGCGGTCACTTCGACGCGGATGAAGTGGGCCTTGAAGTCCGTGTGGATGGTCGCACCGGCGTCCGGCGCCGTGATCCCTTTCGGGATGGTCCAGGCGTGGACTTCCTTGTCCCCGACCGTGAAGAACGTGATCAGGCCAAGGTGCCGGTAGCACTCGGTGATAAGGCGCAGCAGCGCGTTGTCGGGAAGGCCCATTTCGTGTGCGAACTCCGCGGCCTCGTCCGGCGGCAGTTCGGCGATCTCGGCCTCGATCCCGGCGCAGACGGGAAGGACGGCATTGCCTTCCTGGCGGGCAAACTCACGGACGCGCGCCACCACCGGGTTCTCCATGGACGGCAGCGCATCCTCCCCGACGTTGGCCACGTAAAGGACCGGTTTGAAAGTGAGGAAACGGCAGTCCCGGACGGCGTCGCGTTCCTCGTGCGACAGTTCAGCGGTGCGCGCCGGTTTCTCCTGGCCGAACAGGGCGATCAGTTTCTCCAGAACATGCGCGGCCTTGGCGGCCGCTTCGTCTCCGCCCCTGGCTTTCTTGCTTTCCCGGTGCAGGGCCCGTTCCGCGGTCTGCAGGTCGGCCAGGATGAGTTCCAGATTGATGATCCGGATGTCATCGAGCGGGTCCACACAGGGACGGACGTGGACCACGTTTGGGTCTCGGAAGCACCGGACCACGTGGACCATCAGGTCGGCGTGATGGATGTTCTCCAGGAACTGGTTGCCGCGTCCCTCGCCCCGGGACGCGCCTTCGACCAGTCCGGCGATATCGATGAATTCGATCAGGGCGGAAATCTTGGCGGGGCGCTTCTCGATCTCGTTGAGCGCGTCCAGGCGCGGGTCGTGCACGTTGACGACACCGACGTTGGGGTCGATGGTGCAGAAGGGGTAGTTCTCGACCTTGGCTTGGCCCTTTGCCAAGGCATTAAAAAGAGTGGACTTGCCGACATTCGGCAAGCCCACTATTCCGCAACTGATTCCCGCCATTGGGTTTTCCGCGCGGTTCGTCCGTCAGGGCGTACTCACTTGTAGGGGACAACCAGCTTCATCTTCAGCTTCAGGTCGGCGTTGCCCTTGACGGTCGGATTCGCTTTCTTGATCTCGTCCACGGTGGTGCCGTACATATCGGCGATGGTTTCCAGGGTTTCGCCCTGCTCCACGGTGTGGTCGAGAGTCTTGGGCATATCCAGATTCGGTGCCGGCGCCGGAGTCGTGGCCGCAGCGCCGCCTGCCGGCGTCGCCGTTGCGCCTTCGGTCGGCGCCGGGGTTCCGGCTTCCGGCGCGGCGCCGGTCGTGCCAGGCACGGCTTCCGCAGCCGGAGTGCCGAGTCCGGGAGGCGTCGGGACGACTTCGGGTGCCGCCATCGGGGCGGCGCCTTCGGTTTTCGCTGTGGGCAGGACCAGAACCTGTCCGACCTGGAGTACGTCCGACGTGAGCGAGTTCTGCTTCCGAATGTCATCGGACGAAAGGCCGAACTCGTGCGCGATCTTCCACAGGCTGTCCCCCGACTTCACCGTGTACTTGCCGTCCGCCGGCAGCGGCGCCTTCGACGATTTCGCGTCGGACTTGCCCGCCTTTTCGGATGAGCTCTTGGCCGGCTTGGTCCCGTGCTCCGACTTCGCGGCGTGTTCGGACTTGGCGCGCTTCCCGGAGTCCTTCTCCGACTTGGCCACTTTGGGGCGCTTCTCGGGCGGCACGAAATGGCCGCCGGGCGGGATTCGCAAGGTCGTACCCACGGCCAGTTTCTTTTCGTCGCCGGACTTGATCTTGTTCTCGGCCGCCAGTTCCTGGTGTGACACGCCATACATGCGGGCGATGTCCCAGAGCGTGTCATTCTTCTGCACGGTATAGGTGATGGGCTGACTGGCGACCGGCGGCGGCAGTTTGATGACGCTCTCGGCCGGAGCCAGTGCGGGCGTCGCGGACAGGGGCAGGGCCGGTTCGGCCGGCAGGGCGATTTCCGACGTGCGCGAGGACCCGGGTTCGACGTAAGGCGGCGGGACTACCTCCCGCGCCCCGAGCAATGCGGGCTGACTGGGCTTGCTCCTGCATCCCGTCCCGAACGCCAGCATTCCGGACACACCCACCGCGACAACCAGAGCGGATCCCAACGACTTCCTCGCCAGTTCAGACTTCATTCCCCGACTCTCCTTTTCACCAGATTGCAGAATTCTCGCCCCCGTTCGGCGTAATCCGTAAACATATCCTGACTTGCGCAACCTGGCGCAAGCAACACGGTATCACCGCTGGTGGCACTTTCGACGGCCGCGTTGACCGCGGCGGTTAACGACGCGAACACCTTACAAGATACTACATGACCCCACTGTTTCGCCAGTCGTTCCCGGCATCTTCCGATCAGAAAGACCTCGCTGGCATGTTTTTCGAGCAGGGGCGCGATAGGTGCGAAGTCGACCCCTTTGTCGACCCCTCCCGCAATGAGAAAAATGCGGCCACGGCTCTCTGCCACGGTGGTGGCGATGCTCTGCTGGAGTGCGTCAATGTTCGTTGCTTTTGAGTCATTTACAAAGCGGACGCCGTTGTGGAAGGCGACGACCTCCAGGCGGTGGGCTCCGGGCACAAACGCGCGGGCGTGAGGCACGACGTCCCGAGGCGGCACGCCCGCGAGTTCACACAAGGCCAGGGCGGCCAGGACATTTTCTACGTTGTGCAGGCCTCGCAGTTTGAGGTCCGCTCGCGGCATCAGTCGTTCGACGCTGTTCCCGGTGCGCCGACACAGAACATTGTCGGCGGAGAGGAAATAGGAGGCGAACAGACTTTCCCGGGACGTGAACGCAACGGGTTCAGCGCCGTCACGGGGCAACTCGCCCCGGACGTTCTCCACGGCGCGCAGGTCTTCGCGGAGCACGACATGGTCGGCCCTGGGCACGTTTTTGAAAATCCGCAGCTTGGTCCGGCAGTAATCGTCGAAATCCGCGTACCGGTCCAAGTGATCCGGGGTGACGTTGAGCAGCGCGGCGGCCAGAGGTGCGAACCGGTCGACATGCTCAAGTTGGAACGAACTCACTTCGACCACGAGGAAGTCGAGTTGCGCCGAGCGGGTGGCTGCCTCGCACAGGGGTTTGCCAATATTGCCCGCAGCCAGGACCTTGCGGCCGGCGTGTTTCAGGCAATGGGTCACCAGCTCGGTGGTGGTGGTCTTGCCGTTGGTCCCGGTGATGGCTAGGATGGGACAGGAACAGAAGCGGAAACCGTACTCCAATTCACTGACCACCGGGCACTGCAGCTGGTGCGCGAGTTGGCCTAGAGCGCTCGGGTGCGGGATGCCGGGACTGATGATGGCCAGATCGGCGGGAGCATCCCACTTGGACTCGTTCCATTCGAGACGAACATCCACGCCTCGGCGGGTGAGGGAATCGGCGCGTTCCCGCAGGGCTGCGGAGGTGCAGGCGTCCAGGACTGTGACGGACGCTCTCTGTTTCGCCGCAAGTTCTGCGGCGGCCATGCCGCTCAGGCCAAGCCCGAGGACCAGAATCTTCCCGCATTTTCCGTCTGTCAAGGTGAATCCGTCCGTATTCTAAGGGGCGATAGGCCCCGGTATAAATTGAATATATACCATTTTAGGCCCGGAAGGAAATGGGATTGTGGCCTGCAGAGGACAAAAAAACGACCTGTGCCATAAGCGGAGCGAGGCCGAGCAGGTCGCGGCGCCGGCCCAGACCGGCTCCGCCTGGCAGGCCCGCGGGCGGCCCTCCGCCCGCCCGCCGAGCGTTGTGCCACGTGCGTTCCGTGAAGCGGGCGGGGGGGGGCGCCCGCGGTACGGGGTACAGTCGGAAGGTGACGGACCCTGGTCCGTCTCTTGCACAGATCTCGGAAAGACGAGCTCTGTGAAGGCAAGACCGGGGAGTGCCGCGCCGTTTGAACTTGCAGCGGGACGGGAGAGACGGTATATACTGTTAGAAACAAGGACTTGGGCAGGCAGGTTGATACGGACGTCGAATCGGGCCGTCAAGGGCTTCTTCAGTCTGACAACCTTTAGCCTGAGTCGTCTGACGTGTTGCCAGGCAGGACCTGCCGGCAGGCTTGGGTCGTCAACGCGGAGTGCTCCATCATGATACCGGTGACCGTCGCAAGCCTTTCGATCTCCAATGTGGGCTTTGTGGTGCTGCTGAAGAGCCAGAAGGACGCCCGGACACTGCCCATCTACATCGGGCCGCCGGAAGCGCAGGCGATCCTGTTCCGGCTTAACAAGGTGCAGTTGCCGCGGCCCATCACACACGACTTGTTCAAGAATGTGCTGGATATTCTTGAGGCGAGGCTGGAAAGCGTTGCCATTCATGATCTTAAGGAGGGAACGTTCTACGGCCGGTTGGTGCTCACGTTCGAGGGACAGAAACTGGAGGTCGATTCACGTCCCAGTGATGCCATCGCCCTGGCCCTGAGGTGCCACGCCCCCATTTTCGTCGAGGAGAGCGTCATGGATGCGGGCGCGTTGGTCCTGGACAGCGACGAGGAGAAGGCCAAGAAAGAAGCCAAAGAGGCCGCTGATTCTGTTGCCGTGCCGGCGGAGCCGGAGGGCGGCGCGCTCTCGAAACTCAAGGACCAGCTCCAGAAGGCAATCGAGGCGGAGCGCTACGAAGAAGCCGCCCGGATCCGCGACGAGATCAAACGGTCGGCGAACGCGAACTGAGTCGACACGGTCCGCCTTGGTCGTGCCGCCATTGCCGCGCGCTCCCGGGGGTGACGCGCCGTACGGCGTTCCGTGCTTCACGCCAGACCCCCCGGCACAGACTTTCCGGCCACAGACCTTTCCGGCAGGGGCCGTGTGGGGGCTGTTAGCGCGGCGGGAAATTCTGGGCAGGGCCTGGTTACAGGAGGATTCTCCCTTGCGTTTTCGTCCCTGCATCGACCTGCATCAGGGGAAGGTCAAGCAGATTGTCGGTTCGAGCCTGCGGGATGACTCGAATGCCGCGCTGGTCACGAACTTCGTCGCCGACCGCCCCGCGTCCTACTTCGCCGACATGTACCGGTGCGACGGTCTGGTCGGAGGACACGTGATCCTGCTCGGCCCCGGGAACGATGACGCCGCGGTGTCCGCGCTGCGAGCCCATCCTGGCGGTCTGCAGGTGGGGGGCGGCATGACGCCGGACAATGCCGTCGGATGGCTGGCCAAAGGCGCCGCCAAGGTCATCGTGACCTCGTATGTCTTTCAGAACGGGGCGCTGTCAAGCGAACGGTTGCGGCGCCTTGTTGATGCGGCCGGCGCGGAGCGCCTGGTGCTGGACCTGAGTTGCCGGCGTCGGAACGGGGACTATGTCGTGGTGATTGACCGTTGGCAGACGTTCACGGACGTGATCCTCGGGCCGCGGGTCTTTGCCGAGTTGGCCATGTCGTGCTCTGAGTTCTTGATTCACGCGGTGGATGTCGAGGGCAAGCAGGCGGGAGTGGATGGTGATCTGGTCCGTGCCATGGCGGCGTGGTCTCCGGTCCCGGCTACCTACGCGGGCGGGGTGCGTTCGCTCGCCGACATCTCCCGGATCGAGGAACTCGGGCAAGGCCGCGTCGACGTCACGGTGGGCAGCGCTCTGGACATCTTTGGCGGTTCCTTGTCGTACCGTGAGTTGGTGAACTTCGACCGGCAGCGACGTCCGACCTGACCTGGACCGGGGCGGGTGCGCCCCGGCGTTGGACGTCTTGAGGTTGGACAAATCTTCCGCAACAGAGTACCTTTATTACAATAGAGTGCCGATCTGCGCGTTATGAGGGCAGGTGCATTCACGACGGAACCTGCTCTTCAAGGAGACATCCATGAAAACGTCATGGCGGCGAGTGGCCATCCTGATCGCGGCCGGGGGGTGGGGTGCCGCGGATCTGACCGCCGGGCTCCTGGACGGGTTGGGCCTTGACAGCCCGGTCAGTCGCGAGGAGACCAAGTTTACCTGTACCCCGTTGCCGCCGTCGACTCCGCCGGCGCAGCACTCGGGGTCCGAAGGTGTGCCGCCGTTGCCCTTGCCTGCGGTGCCCTTGCGCCGCACGGAGAAGAAGAATCCGCCACGACCACCGGTGTTGATCGCGAAGATTTCGACCCAACGGGAGAGCGATTGGGCCACGAACCCGGCCGACGCCGAGAACCTTCTGAAGTGGATGGCAAAGAACCTCAACGTCAACTTCAGCTCCATCAACCTGCCGCAGAACCAGGTTCCCTCCGACCCCCGGCAGGTCCCGGTTCTGTACCGGACCGGGCACGAGGGGTTCTCGTTCCCGCCGGAAGTGCGGCAGAACCTGCGCGCCTACCTGCTCGGCGGCGGCACGCTGGTGTTCGAGGCCTGTTGCGGTCGGCGTGCTTTTGCGGAGTCGGCGCTCAAGGAGATGCAGCAGCTCGTCCCCGAGCGTCCGCCCTACCGATTGACCCCCGACCACCCGCTGTTCCACTCATTCTTCGACGTCAAGAAGATTTCATACCGGCCGTGGGCCCTGAAGGCCGGGGCCGAGAACGGCGATTCGGCGGTCATCGGGATTGACATCGGCTGCCGCACGGCGGTGTTTTGTTTCCGCTGGGACGTGAGTTGCGGGTGGGACGAATTGGCCGACTCCGAGCGTCATCACTGCCTGGGCTACGATGTGGAGACAGCCAAGCAACTCGGGTCCAACCTCATGGCTTACATCACCGCGGAGCGCAGTGCGGCGTTGCCGCTGAGCAAGGCGCTGGATTTCGTGGACGTTACCAAGAACAAGTCCGGCAAGTTCATCATCGCCCAGGCAACTTACACGGGGATGTGGAAGACGCGGGACGCCGGGCTGTCAATGCTCCTGAACTCTTTCTATGAGCAGACCAAGACGCCGGTCCGGTTCGCGCGCGAGGAAGTGGCGCTGGATTCGCCGCGACTCTTCGAGGTCCCGTTTGTCTACATGACTGGGCATGAAGAGTTTGAACTGACCGCGGCAGAGCGTTCCAACCTGCGGCAGTTCCTGCAGCGGGGCGGGGTCCTGCTGGCCGAGGCCTGCTGCGGACGCGAGGCGTTTGACCGGTCGTTCCGCCAGGAAATGGCCAAGGTTCTGAACGGCCAGAAACTGGAACGGCTTCCCGAGACGCATCCGTTGTACGCGTTTCCCAATCAGGTCAAGAGCGTGCAACCCCGGCCTGCCTTGGCGCGGAAGCTGAACGCCGACGGCCGGCTTGCGCCGGTGCTGTACGGCGCGACGATGGAAGGCAACCTCAACGTGATCTACTCGCCGCAGGGGCTGTGTTGCGGCTGGGAACTGGCGCAGTGCCCGTACTGCGCCGGGGTGGCGTCGCAGGATGCCCTGGCGTTGGGTGTGAACATTCTTTCCTACGCAGTCCTCCAGTGAGCAGGCCCGTTTGCCGCACCGGACCGACGGACTGCATTTGGGCCTCACGGGCGAGGATGCGGAAACCGTTGGCGGAGACGGCTCGTCTGCTATGCGCGCGGCCGAAGGGTTGGCGTTCGTTAGAGGCGCTGTCGTGGGTGCCAAGGCCTTGCGCCAAAACCGTGGTTGCAGAGAGGTTTTCCACCCACCGGTATCTGTTTGAAACAAGGGAGGCCCAATTGTGGTGAGTCTGGCGACACGTTATCTCGGTCTGAACCTGCGGAATCCGCTGATCGTCGGGGCCAGTTCCCTGACGATGACCGCCAAAGGTGTCCGAGCCTGCGCGGCGGCCGGTGCGGGTGCCGTCGTACTGAAGTCCTTGTTCGAGGAACAGGTTCGACTCGACACGGCTGCCCTCGACCAGTCCCTCGAGGCTGAGGAGAGCTGGCACAGTGAAGTGTTTGCCCTGATGGAGGCCAACGTCAGCATGCGCTACGGGACGCGTGAGTACCTGCAGGTCGTGCGCGACTGCAAGGCCGCCACGGACATCCCGGTTATCGCCAGCGTCAACTGCGTCTCCACCGAATGGTGGGAGGATTTTGCCGGCGAGGTGACGGCGGCGGGCGCTGACGCGCTCGAGTTGAACATCGCGATCATGCCCCGGACACTGGTCACCACGGGTGCCGAGATTGAGGACCGCTACGCTGAAATCGTGAAGGTTGCCCGCAAGACGGTGCGTATACCTATTGCGGTCAAGCTCGGTCCGTACTTCACCAGCATTCCGCAGGTTGTGGTGCGGTTGCGCGAAGCGGGCGCGGACGGGTTTGTGCTGTTCAACCGGTTTTACCGGCCGACCGTGGACATCGAAACCCTGACGCTGACCGCCGCCGACCCCTACAGTACGTCCGACGAATTGGCGCCTTCGGTGCGTTGGATCTGTATGCTGGCCGAGCGAGTCAGTGCGGACTTCGCGGCCGCCACGGGAGTGCACACGCCCGAGGATGTCATCCGGGTCGTGTTGGCGGGCTCAAACGCTGTGCAGGTGGTGTCCGCCCTGTACCTGCAGGGTGTCAAGCATCTCCGAGTCCTTCGAGAGGGGGTGGAGGAGTGGATGGAGAGCCATGGGTACAGCACACTCGATGAGTTCCGCGGCTTGATGTGCCAGGCACGTCATCCGGACAACGAGATGTTCAGCCGCTGCCAGTATATCAAGGGCCTGGTGGGAATGGAGTGAAGTGCGGGCGGCGCCTCAGAGGTTAGGTTTCAGGTGTCGGGTTTCAGGTTTCAGGGGACGTGAATGGGGGTCAGCCAAAGCCATCCCCGCGCGCGGTGACCGGCGTGCCCCAAGACCCTCGACAACTCACCGCCCCTCGACCGTGGTCACTTGCGGCTCTTGAAAACCCGCGCTCGGGGCGTAGATTATGAATCTGTGCGTCAACTTTGGGGCTGTAGCTCAGTTGGCTAGAGCGATACGTTCGCAACGTATAGGTCAGGGGTTCGATTCCCCTCAGCTCCACCAGTCTCCTCCTCCCCGCGGTGTCGCCCGGGTGCTTGACGAAACCGGGTTGTTCCTCTCCCAATAACACACCCTGCAAAGCGTCCCTGCTTCTTCTCGCGCTTCCCGAGCCGGAAGCTAACGATGGGCGGCTGGCATGGAGGTGCGCTGGACGGAGTGCCGGGGAAGGGAAAGGAGGGGGGCAATGGCCGGGTCGGCACTTGCCTGCGGACGACGTCTTTTGCCGAACGTCCCGTGCTGGGGTGGCGTGAGGCATGGCGAGGAAGGGCCGGGGAAGACGTTTCCGCTGTGATCGCTCGTCAGCAGCGTCCCCTCTTGCGCGGGTGAGACCTGGGCCTGTGGGCCGCCCTACGTCGTGGTTTGCTGTGACGGTGTGCTTTCGCCTGGTTTCTTGGGCCGGAACTCCGCCGCGCGCTTCTTACCCTCAGCGACCTGGGTCGGGGTCGTCTTCTTTCGGATCACGTCTAGCCTGTCCGGGGTGTCCTCGGCGCCTGCCAGGCTGAACCACTTGTAAGCTTCGGCATAGTCCTGGGAGACGCCGCCGCCATTGGCGTACACCACGCCGAGGTGGTACTGGGCTCTGGCGTCGCCTTGCTCGGCCGCCGTGCGGTACCACTTGGCGGCTTCGGTTTGATCCCGGGGGACGCCGTCGCCGATGTCGTACATCCAGCCGAGGTGGCACTGGGCTTCGGCATGGCCCTGTTTGGCCGCCGCACGGTACCACTTGGCGGCCTCGGCTTTGTCCCGGGGGACACCGGTGCCTCGGGCGTAGATCTCAGCGAGGCGGTACTGGGCCTTGGCATCGCCCTGCTCGGCGGCCTCTCTGGTTTTGGCAAGACGCTGTCCTGCGGCGGATGCTGGGGATGTCACTGTGGTGCTTTCTCCTTTTGGAACAATCTAATAAACATAGCCGGGTCGGGGGCCGGAAGCAAGGCCGATGACAGCCAGGACACGGTAATGCGTCGGTCAAAGGTGCAAATCGTCCGTCCAGACGGCTGGCGAGGTCGCTTGCCCTTCATTGCCAAGCTCGGGACTGGCCGCCCGGGTGGAAGGCGAGTGGCATCCGCGAGCCGCCTTCAGGACCTGGGGTCGTGTTGGGTTGACAGATCTCGATTTGCCGGACACAGGGCGGGGTGTCCCTTTCCGTCGGGCGGTCATGGATGTAGATTGACGGAGGTCCGGAGCGGGTATTGGGACTGCGGTGATGTGCAGCGGAGGCTAGCTCAGCGTGCCGAGGGGCCGCCACGTTCCTCGGTCCGACGGGCACGGGCACGGGCGAAGAAGGAGGACACACAATGAGCCGACGGTTGACGATGGGGCTGATGCTGGTGGCGGCCTTGGCGTGCGGGTGGATGCGGGCGGCGGAAACCCCGGACCAGGCGTTCGGGTTCGCAGCCGAGTTGCTGAAGGAGGGCGAGGAAGGATTCGCGCTGCTGGAGTTCAAGCGCTTCGCGTTCCAGTACCCGAAGGATGCGCGAGCGTCCGAGGCGACACTGCGTGCCGCTCTGCTGTACCTGACCTGCGCCGAGGACATGGACCGGGCGCGCCGCACCTTGAATGGGCTGGCGGACGTCGTTCCCACCACGCCAGCCGCAGACCAGGCCAAGCAACTGCTGGCCTTCATCGATGTGAACTCCGACTTCGAAGGCAAGCCGCTGATCCTGTACCTGCGCGCCAAGGCTGCCGGGAGCCGCGAACAGTTTGCGAAATCCGCATCCCAGTACTTGGAGGTTTCGAACACCTACCCCAAAGCGCGGTTGGGTGATCAGGCGCTGCTGGCGGGCGCCAAACTGCAGATCGGCCGGCTGAATCAAGTACAGGAAGGCGCTGACAATCTGCAACTGCTCACGACGCGGTACCCGAACAGTCCCCTCGCTGCCGAAGCTATGTACGAGGGCGCGGCGGTCATCGAGAAACTCAAAGGCCCGGGCAAGGTGGCTCAGGACGCGTACCGCAAGGTGGCGACGCAGTTCCCCGACACCGAATTCGGCAAGAAGGCGGCAACCCACATCGCGGTGGCGGAGAAAACCGCCAACCTGCCGCGCCGCCAGTACGAAAAGGAATCCGTGCGTCAGTTCCAGGTGTTGAAGGAAGGCTATGGCACGGGCACGGATTACATCGCGGTGATCCAGATCTCCACGGAAGCGTCTCTGCACGACGTCGAGGCGACCATGGAGGAGGCGCTGTTCCAGTGCATTGAGAAGCGAAGAACCGCGACGGACGGGGTGAATATCCAAGCCTATTACAACTACCCTCTGACCCAGGCCGGTTCGGTGACCTGGCAGCCTGGCCAGGACCCGGTGTACAAGCTCAAGGAGCGGAAGACCGAAGATCTGATCAAGGACGTATTCTTCGACATCCTGAAGAAGAAGAAGTGAGGCACGGGGACGGGGGTCGGGCAGTGGCGCGGGACCTCCGGGACCGCGGTAAAGGTGCTCGGGGCCGTCCCGGACCGAGGTTCTCGGCCGGGGATTCGCCGCGGAGGACGCATCCCGCTCCAGCGCGAAACGCGCCGAGCCACCGCGCGCTCGATCGCTTCCCGGACAGGACCAGCCGCCCCTCTGTGACACCGGATTTACCCGCACAGGTCGGAAGGAATCGCAGGAGGTATCCAAGCATGACGCGCTTCAGGCCGCTCGCCGCTCTGAGTCTTGTCGTCGCTCTCGCCAGCGGTGCGCCGGCGCAGGAACCGGCGGTCACGCCGTCGGCTGCACCGCCCATTTCCGGCGAGCTGTTCCCCGTTTGTTACCAGAACGGCACGTACCGCATTCCGGCTGGATTCCCCGGAGTCCTGCTCTTCACCTTCAAGGGCGACCCCAAGACGGTGAAAGAGGCCTGGCTGGCCCTCGACTTGCCGCCGGGTGTCGAACTGGTTGGCGCCGTGCCCTGGCTGCCCACGCGCACCGTGGACAACTCGGCCACGTGGGATGCGGAGACCGTGACCCCGCAGGGCACGGTCAAGCACGACGGCAAGGACTACTCGCGGTCCGTCATTGCGTTGAACAACGACCTGGCCCGGCACTTGCGGCCGGACCAGGTGCTGTGGGGTCGGAAGGAGCGCGTGTACCTCAAGACGTGGCCCGGGATGGCGGGCAAGAATCTCAAGGTCTACTGGTCCCTGCTCACGCGCGCCGGCGAGACCCCGGCGCAGAGTTTTGCGCTGACCGTGCTGCCGGCGCTCGAACCGCCGGCGAAGAAGTTGCAGCGCTTCAACCTGATGGCCTGCAAGCTGGGCAGTGCCACCGCACCTTTCCCTGCGGTTCAGGACGCGTACTACCGGTACTGGCTGTCGCTGCACGAACGCCCCTACATCCTGGGCGAAGCAATGGGGCACGTTCGCCTCAGAGACGAGCTGCGCGACCGGTTTTCGCGCGACTTTCGCTGGGTTGGAATGGTCGGCGCCAAGGAAGGCGGAACCCCGCAGTTGAACCTGGACCGTTGGCTGACGTTCGCGAAACGGGTCAAGGCGGACGGCAAGATCGCGAACGACCTCGTCTGCCCGAGCTTCCTGATCCAGGACCCCGAAGACCGCATCTGGGACAAGGCGGCGCCAGAGGGCATTCGTCAGTATCGATTGCTCAACCAGAGTTCCGTGGAGGCCATGATCTGGGATTTCGAGCCGGGCGCCATGGAGTTCTGTTTCTGCGACGTCTGCCGCAAGAATTTCGCCGCCTTCGCCGGGTTGGCTGACACACCGGACACCCAGACGATCAAGTCGCAGCATGCGAAGAAGTGGTTCGACTTCCGCGTCGACCAGCACGCCAAGATCAATGCGAAGTTCGCAGGCATGGTGAAGAAACACTTCCCGAAGACGCAGTACTGGATCTGTACCGACAACCTGCACGACGGCTCGCACTTGCTTTCCGAGTGGTGCGGTTGCGACGAGCGGCTCTTCGACCCGGACGTGGACCTGCACCTGCCTATGATCTACTACGCCGGACTGCAGTTCTACAAGGACGTGGCGCTGAACGTGAAGTCGCTGCAGAAGCCGGTGTTCGTGCTCGTCGACCCGGCTGAGCAGCTCGAGATGTTCTTCTCGCGCTACACGCCGCTGAAGATCAAGCAGGACATCGTCGCCTGCGCGGCGCTCGGGGCGGTCGGCATCGGTTTCTGGCCGGAGGACTACCTGGACGGCGCGTACCTCGCCAACATCGCCGCCGGTACGGGGATGGTGGCGCAGGCGGAGTCCTACTACTTCGGCACGCGCGACGACACGCTGGCCGAGGTCAAGGTCGAGCCGGTCTTCGAGAAGACCATCGACGACGGTGGCAAGAAATCGACGCTGGTGATTCCGTCCCTGGGCGAGAAGATCCAGGCGACCGTGCATGCCGCGGGGCAGGGCCGACTGGTCACGGTGTTCAACTACGACGAGGCCAACGACGCCATCCTGCAGGTCCGCGTGCCAGGCCTGCCGGCTGGCGCCTACTGGGTCCGCGACCTGGAGTCGGACCGCGTCTACCTCGACGCCGACCGCAAGCCCCTGACCGCGGAGGCGCTGGCCGCCGGGTTCCTCTCCAAGGTCAACGCGAGCGACGTGGTGGTGATCGAGGTGTCGCAGAACCATGACATCGAGAAGGGCATTGCCCAGGCCGAGTTCCAGAAAGAGATCGACGCGGCGCGGGCCAAACTGGGCGGTCCGGCGGCGTTCGCCGGCGCCACGCAGGGTGAGGCCACGGCGGACTGGGGCGACGTGGACGGGAACGGCGTGCCGGAAGTGCGGTTGGAGCTGCCGCTGGCTAAGGCATACGTGGACCTGGCCCAAGGCGCGAACGTCACCGGCTGGGTCGTGAAGGCCACCGGCGAGGACCTGCTGGCGCAGGGCAAGGACCGCGGCCTTCTCGGCGAACTGGTGCCGTACGACCTGAAGGGCGCGGTGTGGGCTGCCTGGACGCTGACGAAACTCGAGGTCCGCGACGGGTGCCCCGTCGCCGTGCTGGCCAGCCGTCTGCAGACGAACGTCGCCGCCGCGGGTGCCGACCCGCAAGGCGGCTCGACCATGGACGGGCTTGACGTCGAAAAGACGGTTACGCTGCTCGATGGCGGCAACGCGTTGACGGTCGCGTTCGCGCTTACGAACAGCAGTCCGCGGCCGTTGACCATGCCGGCCGGGTTCCGGGTCAAGAACTACCCGCGCCTGGGCGCGGCGGTGGCCCAGGGCAAGCCGCTGCCGGCCATCTCAAGAGTTCGGATCCAGGCCGCCAACGGTGCCCGCGAGATCACGACTGCCGCACCGGTCAACAGCACCGTGTTCCTGCCGCCCGACGTGCGCGAACACCCGTTCCTGAAGGTCCTTGCCGACGCGAAGGTCGAGTCTTGGACACCGGGTCCGGTGGTGATCGAAGCGGGCGCCGGCGCTGAAACGCGGCGCCTGACCATCGAGCCGGACACCAAGGCCACGGTTGGTCTGTACTCGTGGTGGAGCACGGCGAGCTTCACGGTCGAGCTTTTGAGTGCGGACCTCGCACTCCCGCCCGGCCAGACCGCCACGTACGAGCAGACTATCCGTTTCGAGACCGGCGCGGCTGGGAAGTAGCAGCGCCATCCGATACGTCCCGGTTCGTAGCCCCGGCTTCAGCCGGTCCGGAGCGCGCGTGGGCGGTACGGATGACGCGAATGAAGGCGGATCAGCGTCGGCGGATTCTCAGGCGGTTGCGCTGGAATACGCAGAAGGCTCCCTCCAGTTCCCCGCCATGCCGCTCCAGTATTCCTGAGACGACGGCCGCCTTCTCCGGCCCCGTGGCATCCTCAATCCGCAACAGAAGAACGCCCGCATGGGCCAGTCCCGAGTTGTAGACCAACTCCCCGAAGTCCTTGTCCATGGTTACGACGATGCGGCCTTCCCGCACGGCAAGTTCGAGGATCGTGTCGTCCGTCATCCGTGGGTCGAGGTCGCGGACCGTGCGCACATCATGTCCGGGCTGGCGTAACACGCTCTCGACGCTTCTTCCCACTCCGACATCCACGAGGAAGTTCATGTCGGGGGCCTCACGGGTGGGCCGTGACTTGGAAGACTCGCTCTTCCCCGACGCGTTCGGCCGCGTACACCAGCACCGCCTGGATGTCCTCTGGCTCCAGCTCGGGGTACTCGTCCAGCAACCCGTCTGCAGTCACGCCACCGGCCAAGGCCTTCAGGATCTGATCGACCGTGATTCGAAGCCCCCGAATGGTGGGCTTGCCGACCATCACCCTCGGGTCGACTGTGATCCGTGCCGTCAGTTCATGCTCGGGGCGAGTGACCATGTTCCGCGATCTCCCGTGTGCAGGGCCAGTCTGTCGCTGGCACCTTCACGAATATCGCATTGTCTCACCCCCAAATCAAGCGAAACACCCAACCCCTCAGGGCTGTTTCAAGATTCGTGACCGTCGCGTGCAGCGAGTACCCCCGGCGTGTTCCCACGCCGGGGAGGGGTGGCCTGAGGACAGGCCGCCCCTACCAGGTGTGCGCGGAGGTGTGGCCTTCCGAGACGCGGCGCCAGATCTTGAAACAGCCCTGCCAACCCCTGTGCGCAGGGACGGCGAACCACCACGTTCGCCACGAACTGTGAATCCTCACGTCCCCGGTTCGCAGTAGTACTCGTTGATCCGCGCGGCGATGCGCGTGGTGGGGTGCTGCGCGTCGCGTCCCCGTCGTTCCCGCCGCACCCGCCCCCCCGCCCCCACACTCCCACACGGTCCCTTCGCGTTCACTGCGGATGGTACTCGCGGTGCATCAGGCTGAGTTTACGGGCCAGGATTTCGCCGAAGAACTCGCCGCGCAGCACCAGCCGCACGGGCCCGTCCTCGTGCAGGCCCTCGTCTTCACGCTTCATGGTGACGGAGACGTGGTCCCAGCCGGCATCATTCTTGAGATCGTCCAAGGGGCGGTGTTCGATCAGCTTTTCGGTGCCGTCCGGCAGCGTCTGGATCAGGCAGAACTCGACGTTGCCGGACCGGAAGCCCTGCTTGCAGAAGGAACCGGAGAAGGTGAATCGCATGCCGGTCCGGGCGGGCAGCGGCGCGGACTCGAAACTCATGGGGGCCAGTTTTTCCGAGTGCAGCCGCACCACGGTGGCGGCCGCGCCCTTGCCCTCGCTGGATGCGTCCGGCTTACAGAGAACGGCTTGCCGTTCCGGGTCCGTCACCATGACCGTCCAGTGGCGCAATCGGTTTTTCGGCCCCATGGTTCCGACCGCCTCCGGTTCGTCGAGGCACTCGGTTCCCGGCAGCGGGTTGAGGCCGGCCAAGTCGGTAGGGGCCGTGGCCGCGTAGGTGTGGCCGCGCGGTGTCCGCATCGCGAACAGGCCCGCCGCAACGATCAGAGCCAGCAGCAGCAGCGCCGAGAGCGTAATGGCGCCCGTGCGCCAACGGCGACCGGACCGTAGCACCTCGTCGAGCTTCTCGACATCGTGCTTGCCGGTTTCTGTCTCCGGTCCAGCGGTCTCGGGCGGACGGAAGTCCAGTTGCTCTCGCAATGGCGCCGCCAGGACCTGGTCCGCGACGCGGAGGAACCGGCTCGGACCGTCAGGGATTCCCGCGGCCTCGAGCGACTGCCGAAAGGCTTCGATGTCGAACGGCACACGCCGGAAGTTGACCGACTCGCGCTCCACGTCGTAGATGCAGTAGCAGGCCCGGATGTCGCCGTCGCGGGGCTGCCCGACCGAACCGACGTTGACGATGTAGCGCTTGCCTTCTTCCATGCCGAAGTTCTGCGGCGGCAGCCAGTGCGGCATCCCGCTTGAGCCGAGCACGAACAGGCCCGGCACATGGCTGTGCCCCAGGAACAGCAGTTGCTCGCTGCAGGCTTCCCAGGCAGCCAGAGCGTCCTCCGGTTCGATGACGTACCGGAACAGGCGCGGCTCCAACGGTGCACCGTGCGTGCAGCGGAACCCCCGCCCCTCGATGGCGTACGGGAGCTTAGCGAAAAAATCCGCCGCCTTGCCGTCCAGGCGGGAACGGGTCCACTCGATGATCGTCCGCGCGTCCGGGTTGAAGCAGGCGGCGTCCATCTGCCCGCAGACCACGGCATCGTGGTTGCCGAGCACGAAATGGCGGACGTGGCCGTAGACACGGCTGAGCACTTCGGCGGGCTGCGGCCCATACCCGACAATGTCGCCCAGGCAGATGATGTCCTCCACGCCCGAACTGCGGATGTCGGTCAGGACGGCGTTCCAGGCCTGGAGGTTGGCATGCAGGTCGGAGACGATGGCGTATCGCACAAAGGCTTCCCCTTCAGCTCGACAAGTGGTCCGTTCCGTGGGGGCGCGGAAAACGGCCTCAGTCTTCCCAGTACAACAGGGCGCCACAGTTTTCGCAGGACACCGGCAGACCCTTGCGTGCATTCATCCGCACCTGGGCAATGGCGTTCATGTGGCAGCGGTCGCAGGCGTTGTTGCGGATGGGGACCAGCACGCGGCGGTCGCCTGCGGCGTGGCGTTTCTTCAGACGCAGTCGTTCATAGCGGTTGACCAGTTCGGTGTCGATCCCGACGAGCGCTTCGGCACGCTCGGCCATGAGTTTGTCCATCTGTGCCTTGCAGTTCTTCTCGCGTGTCTCCAAGTCGGTCAGCATCTCGCGAATGCGGGCCTCGACCGCTTCCTGGTCTTGGCGCGCTTTCTGCAGCCCGCCGCGGTGTGCCTCGATCCGGTCCATGATGACGAGTTGCTGATCTTCGAGCTCGTTGACCTGCCGCGCGCAGGACTCGACCTGCTGCAGGGCGGCCCGGTACTCATCGTTGCTCTTGATCATCGCGGACTTGGTCTGGAAGTCACGCATCCGCGTCCGAATGGACTCGGCTTGCAGGTCCAAGTCCTTAAGCCGTTTCTCCTCCTGGACCACCTGGTTCTTGGCGGCGGCGGTGACGGCCTTGGCATCGTCAATGAACTGCTGCACTTTGGCGCGTTCCACCGGCGCCGACTCGACCTGTTCCTCGATCTTGGCGATCCGCAGATCTTTCTCCTGCAGAACCTGAAGCTTCGACACCCATTCATGCATGTGGGGAATCCTTACCCGTGACTGTATCTGGACAAAAGACGCCTATAACAATAGCGACATGAGAGCCACTCGGCAACTCGGACTCTGGGAAATGTGTAATGCGTCAGTCGCGGGTGCACTCGCTCCCGCGGGTGTCGGAGCGAGCCGCTCCGACCACTTTAGGCGTCAGCCCAGGTCAAACTTCGACCTTATCTCCACCCGCAACTGACGCATTACGATGCAATACGCAAGGGCGTTGAAGCGGGCAACGATGCCACTATGTTAAGGACCTTGGATTTTGCCCGGGGCCGCTCGTTCGTCGCGCCGGCCGCCGGGACGGTGTCACATGGCGGCGGCAGGGCGAGAGAGGAGACGCGTTCGTATGAAGATCCTGGTGACCGGTGGGGCAGGTTATATCGGTAGTTGCTGCACGGAGTACCTGCTCGACCACGGCCACAACGTGATCATCTACGACTCGCTCCTTCGCGGACATCGTGACGCCGTCGATCCGCGAGCGGTCTTTGTCCACGGCGAACTGGCGGACGCCGAGAAGGTATGCGCCACGCTGGCGCAGCACCGGGTGGACGGGATCATTCACTTTGCCGGGTTCATCGAGGTCGGTGAGTCCATGGTCGACCCGGGGCGCTTTTTCCGGAACAACGTCGCTTGCGGCCTGAACCTGATGAAAGGTGCGGCGGAGACCCAGGTGCGGCGGATTGTGTTCTCGAGTACCGCCGCGACCTACGGCATGCCGGAAAAGGTTCCGATAACGGAAGACCAGCCGACCCTTCCGGTCAACCCGTACGGCGAATCCAAGCTCATGTTTGAACGTATCCTGCGCTGGTATCACCAGATCCATGGCTTGGAGTATGTGGCGCTGCGGTACTTCAATGCGTCCGGGGCCACGCCGAATTTCGGCGAGGACCACAATCCGGAGACGCACCTGATTCCGCTCGTGCTGCAGGTGGCCGCTGGCCGCCGGGAACACGTGAAGGTCTACGGCACGGACTACCCGACTCCGGACGGCACGTGCATCCGCGACTATGTCCACGTCCTGGACCTGGCGCAGGCGCACCTGCTGGCGCTTGAGAGCCCTGAGGTCGGCAGTTTCAATGTGGGCTCCGGCAGCGGCTACAGCGTCCACGAGATCGTGCGCATGGCCGAGCAGGTGACGGGGCGTTCGATCGACGCGCGCCCGGCGCCTCGCCGTCCCGGCGATCCACCACGGTTGATCAGCGATTCGACCGCGGCCCGTACCCGGCTGGGCTGGCGGCCGCAACACGATAGCATCCGGGACATCATCGAGAGCGCCTGGTCCTGGCGCCAGCGCCATCCCGACGGGTACGCGAAGTAGTGTGGCGTCCCGCCGGTTCGTGGGCGAACCGGCGACGGAAGGTTTCCAGCAAAGGAGGATCAGTGAGCGCGGACAGAAAGCGCCTTATCTTCTCGGTCCTGCGAGCTGTCCTCGGGTTCGGCCTGGCGGCACTTCTCATTCACCTGACCCTCAAGTCGACGAAGACCAGCGTGGGCACGCTCTGTCACGAGATACTGAACGGGAACCGACCGCTCCTCCTGACGGCTCTAGCGCTGTACGGCTTCGTGGTCGGCATCACCGTGCGGCGCTGGCAGATGCTCCTGGCCGTGCAAGGGGTGCATATTTCGTTCCCGCAAGCGGCGCGCCTGACCATGATTGGCGTGTTCTTCAACCTGGCCATACCCGGTGCGGTCAGCGGAGATCTGGTCAAGATGGGATACGTTGCGAAGTACGCCAAGAGCAAAGCGGCCGAGGCGATCCTGACGATCATGCTGGACCGCGTCCTGGGTCTGGTCGGGCTGTTTGTGCTGGCCTCCGTGGTTCTGGTGCTGTCCCTGCCTGTCCTGGCCAGCCTGCCGCCGGAGTTCCGGATGTTGCGCTGGGCGGCATTTGTCATCGGCCTGGGGAGTGTCGGGGGGATCCTTTTCCTGGCCGCCGTCGAGTGGCGGGAGAAATGGATCGGACTGCCGGGCGTAGCGGGAGTGCTCGAGTGGTGCGGCCGCACGGCGCCGGCCGCGGTGACACGTGTCGTGCTGCGGTTCGTCAACGCACTCGAACTGTACCGGAACGCGCGCCTGACGGTGCTGAAGGCCATCCTGCTTTCGGTCCTGGTGCACTTCAGCATGGGCATGTGCCTGTTCACCATTGCCCGCGCCGAGGGCGAACCCCATTTGCGGGCCATGGACTATGTCTTGGTCATGCAGGTCGCCAACAGTGTCGGCGCCATTCCAATCACGCCCGGCGGGTTTGGCATGCGCGATGCCACGACCGCGAAGTTCCTCGAGGCTCTGGGCGCGGCACAGGAGAAGCGCGGCATTATCCCGGTGACGCTCACAATGGTTTTTGTCGCCTGGGGCTTGGTCGGCGCGGTCGTGTTCATCGTTTCACCCGGACTGCGGACCGTCGCGGCACACCCAAGCCCTGGCGACGACACGGTCACACCGCCGCCCGGGGCTGTGACGTGAGCGCGGGTGGCGCGGTCAAGCCGCATCCCGTGTGTCTCCAAACTGGGCCATCAGGGTCTCGCACCGTGCCGATCAGGAAGCGAATTCTTCTCCACGTGTGCTGTGCGCCCTGCGCAACGCACTCGGTCGAACGATTGCGTGAAGAGCATGACGTGACGCTGTTCTTCTCGAATTCAAACATCCATCCACACGACGAGTATGAGAAACGGCTGTTGCAGGCACGGACGTTGGCGGAGCGGACCGGTTGTCCGCTGGTCGAAGACACGTACGCCCACCAGGACTGGCTCGCGTTCGTCGCAGGGCTCGAGGCCGAACCGGAGAAGGGCCGACGCTGCCTCAAGTGCTTCGAGTACAACTTGAGGCGGGCTGCGGAGTTCGCACACCGCAATGGGTTCGACGGCTTCACCACCACGCTGACGATCAGTCCGCACAAGAGTTCGGCGGACATCTTCCGCATCGGCGCGCCCCTGGGTGACTTCCTGGCGGTGGATTTCAAGAAACGCGACGGGTTCCGACGCAGCGTCGAACTCAGCCGTCAGTACGACCTGTACCGCCAAGGCTACTGCGGTTGCGAGTTCAGCCGCCGCGCCACGGCGCCACCGGAGGCCGGCAAGTGACGGCCCTGTGTCGGGGAGAATAGTGTGCGTGGGTGTGTGAGTGAGAGAGTGTGGGTGGACGGAGAAACTTGGCGCGCCATGCGTGAGAGGCGACCGCGCATGATCCGTCCGATGGGTCTGCTCGGCCCGACCCCCAAGACGTTACGTCTTGTCGCGGCGCCATTCCGTTACGAACCAGCCGGACACCGCATGAAGGAGCCAAGGACACAGCTATGTCAGACGTGACCACCGTGCTGCGGGGCGGAACTCTGCTCACCTTGAACGCATCCCTCGACGTCTTGGATGACGCCGCCATCGGTATTGCCGGAGACCGCATCGCCTGGGTCGCGCCCGGGGCGGCGCAACCGGAGGTTCCCCCCGAAGCCACGGTCATCGATATGTCCGGGCGTTTGCTCCTGCCCGGACTGGTGAACACCCACACGCATCTGCCCATGTCGTTGTTCCGCGGTTTGGCCGACGACTTGCCGCTCAAGGAGTGGCTGGAGAAGCACATTTTCCCCGCCGAGGCCAAGTTCATCAATCCCGAAAGCGTCCGGGTGGGTACCCGGCTCAGCGTCGCCGAACTGCTCTTGGGCGGCACGACGACCTGCGCGGATGGATACTCACATGCCAACGTGGTTCTGTCCGTGGCGCGGGAAATGGGGCTTCGCGGCGTGTTCGCGCAGGGCATCGTCGACGCTCCGGCTCCTGGAGTGCCGGACCCAAGCCTGCATTTCACCGTGCTGCGGCGGCACCTGGAGTCGCGCGCCCTGGGCGGGGTGCAGGTTCCGGCGGTGTTCGCGCACGCCCCCTACACCTGCTCGCGTGAGACGCTGCTCCGGGCCAAGGATCTGGCGCGCGAGTACGACGCGTTGTTCTTCATTCACGTCGCCGAAGCACGTTGGGAACTCGACTGGTGCCGGCGCGAGCGCGAAGGGCTCACTCCGGTGCGGTACCTGCACCGCCTGGGCCTGCTCGACTCGCGCACCGTACTCGTCCACGCCGTGCACGTCGACGAAGCCGAGGCGGATCTCATTGCCGCCAGCGGCGCCGGGATCTCGGTCAACACGGAAAGCAACATGAAGCTTGGGTCCGGGGTCACCCCCATTGCCAACTACCTCGAGCGCGGCATCCCGCTCGGACTCGGAACCGACGGCTGCGCCAGCAACAACGACCTTGATCTGTTTCTGGAAATGAGCCAGACGGCGCGACTCTCCAAACTGGCCAGCGGCGACCCGGTGAAAGTCAAGGCTGCGGACCTGGTGCAGATGGCCACCCGCGGCGGCGCCAAAGTGCTGGGTCTGGACCGTGACATCGGTTCCATCGAGCCGGGCAAGCAAGCGGACATCATCGCGCTGCGGCTCAACCGGCCGCACGCCCAACCGCTCTACAACCCGTACTCACACCTGGTCTACTCCGCCTCCGCGGCAGACGTGGACTGGGTCATGGTCGGGGGCGACATCCTGGCGCGCGATGGCAAGTTGCTCAAAGCCGACACGGCGTCTATCCGCCGCGAGGCCGTCGAGTGGGCCGGTAAGATCCGCGGGGAGCAGGGGTGACGGCCGAGGCGAACTGCCCCGGCGCGACGGAACAACGCGGCCGAACCGGGCCAGGTCGGAAAAAACTCCGAAAACACCTTGACAGATGTCTTTCACGGGTGCAGCAGCTGTGCACCTGCATTCTGCGGCAGCGCCCGGACCGTCTGGTTGGGAATATAGCGGTATGCGCCAAATGGTGTTGTAACACAAGTATTGTTTACGCAAGTAATTATGGTCAATACTTCTGACCCGATGCCAGGTTTTCACCACTGCTAGGTCTTGACATGCGAACAGCGCACCGTTACGCTGCCGTAACGGGTAGATTTGGGTAACGGATGCTGCAACGCGCGGGAGAGGAGAGATCACGCCATGCACCGCTCTACATGCGTTCTGTGGGTTGGCGTTGCGGTCGTGACGCTGCTGACGGCCGGGACCTGCCGTGGCGCCGGCGAGGCGGGCGCGCCGCTGGGGTTGCTCGGGCATTGGGCGTTCGACGACGGGCAAGGCGACCTGGGCGCCGACGCGTCGGGGAATGACAACGACGCCGATCTGCACGGCGTGGAATGGGTGCGGGGTGCGTTCGGCACGGCACTGCGCTTCAAGGGCACGGATTCGTACGTGTCGATTCCGGTGCCGGACGGGTTGGATGGCGCGAACGAACTCACGGTCGAGGCGTGGGTGCTGTGGCAGGATGGCGGGCGCTACCCGAACATCATCACGGGCGGGCAGTGGAGTCCCGGCGGGTTCCTGTTCTTCGTGGCGGACAAGGGTTGCGCGTTCCGCATGGGCCGGCCCGACGCACGAGCGGGAGCCCCGGGCAAGGAATGGCAGGAGGTCTCAGCGCCGTTTCTGGGCGCGTTCGAGGTTGGCAAGTGGTACCATCTGGCCGCCACATTCAAACGGCCGGACATCGTGACGTACGTGAACGGGACGGCGGCCGGCACCGGAAAATGGGATTACCCGGTCGGTTGCCGTGGTGACCTGCGGGTCGGGTGCTGGCACGCGACCGAACCGTGCCACAACGGCTTGATTGACGACGTGAAAGTGTACAACCGCGCTCTGGCCGCCGAGGAGATCCTGGCGGGTTTCGCCGCCGAGTCGCCGCGGCGGACGGCGGAGGGCCAGGCGGCGTACGAACTCATCCCGCAACCAGCGCAAGGAGGAGCAGTGCCCATGGCGACGATCGAAAATCAACTGGCGAAGTTGGAGGTCGATGCGCGTGGCCGCTGCATCGCCCTGGTCGACAAGCGCAGCGGCCAGAACCTGCTGACGGGTGCCCTGCCCATGGCGACGCTCGCACGGAAGGGCAAGGCCGTCAACGCGAGGAGTTGCTCGTACTCCGACGGCAAGCTCCGGTTCGGCTTCGGCAAGGGCAAGGAAACCGTGGTGGTCGGCGTGACTGCCAAGAACCGCTATTTCACCTTTGAGGTCCTGGCCGTCGACGGCGAAGGGGTTGACAGGGTCACGTTCCTCTCATTGCCGGTCCAGAAGGGCAAGTACAGCTTCCCCACATCCGGAGCCATTGTGGGCGACGATTGGGCCGTGTGCCTGCGCGAGATGAACCTGCAGACCGAGGTGACGCTCGGCGGGGCGCAGCCGGCGTCGAGGGCCACCTGCCAGGCCGAGTACGGGCTGGTTGGCGCCAAGGCGGCATTGGTCGTGGCGCCGCCGGACCAACTGCGCCCGGCGCTGCAGGACATGGTCAAGGCCGAGGGCATGCCGCAGTCGACGCTGGGCGGGCCCTGCGCCCTCGATGCGGAGGGCAACCGCGGCTCATATCTGTTCACCGATCCTTCCGAGCGGGAGGCGGACCGTTGGATCGAATTCGGCAAGCGCGGCGGGTTCGCCTGCCTGCACTACGACGGCTGGTACAAGTCGCTGGGGCACTATGAGCCGGCCCCCGGGGCGTTCCCCAGCGGCATGGCGGGTATGAAGGAAATGGTGCGCAAGGTCCACGCGGCCGGGATGAAGGCCGGCATGCACACCCTGACCGGCTGCATCCAGCCGCACGATTCCTGGGTCACGCCGGTGCCGGACAAGCGCCTTGCCGCCGACGCGTCGTACACGCTGGCGGCCGACATGGACGAGAAGGCGGACACGATCCTGACGGCCGAGAAGCCGCAGGCGCACGACATCATTTGGAGTTACGCCGGCAGCGGCAATGCCATCCGCATGGGCGAGGAGATCATTCAGTATGCCGCGATCTCGTTCGAGCCGCCGTACGGATTCCTGAAATGCACGCGCGGCGCGTTCGGCACCAAGCCGGGTGCGCACGCGAAAGGCGCACCGGTCGATCACCTGCGCCAGGTCTATATCGCGTTCTACCCCGACGAGAAAACGACGCTGGTCGACGAGGTGGCCGACGCCATCGCGCGGGTCTACAACGAGTGCGAGTTCGACCAGATCTACATGGACGGCTCGGAAGGCATGGGCACCCGGTACGGCATCGAGGCCATGCGCAACGCGATCTACGCACGGCTGAAACGGCCCGCCACCGTCGAGGCCAGTTCCTGGGGCCACTGGAGCTGGTACTATCACTCGCGCGTCGGCGCCTGGGATCATCCGGCGTGGGGCCTGAAGGCCTTCACCGACCTGCATTGCGCCGGCATTGCCGGCTACCGGCAGGGCGCGTTGCTGCAGGCGCAACTCGGCTGGTGGGTGGTGAAAGGCTTTGATTCCAGGAGCAATGCGGAGACGCCCGACGAGATGGAGTACTTCTGCTGTAAGACGCTGGGTTTCGACGCGCCGTCCTCGACGCAGGGGATCGGGTCGCTGTCGGAGCCCTGGAACGTGCGCGTTTTCGAGTACATCACCATGGCCGGCTGGTACGAGCGGCTGCGGCTCGCCAACTACTTCACCGAGTCGCTCCGCGCGCAACTCCGCGAACCCGGCAAGGACTTCCATCTCGCGCAGGCCGAAGATGGCGAATGGCAGCTCCTGCCGACCGACTACCTGGCGCACAAGGTCACGGGGCTGGGCAACGGCTCGGACGCGTGGACGGCCAACAACCGGTTCGAGCCGCAGCCTGTCCGGATGCGCCTCGAGGCGCTGTACGCTGTAGCTCCCTATGACAACCCGGGTGCGGTCGCGATTGCGGATCCCGCAACGCCCGAAGCGTTCACGGTGACGCGGAACGCCAGCGACGTGACGCACAAACTGAGCCGGTCCACCGACCAGGTCAAGGTCGGCGACGCCAGTCTGTGTTTTACGGCGACGAGCAAGCGCGCGTCCGGCAAGGGTGCCTGGGCCCACGCGGGCATGCAGTTCGACGCGCCGTACCTCGACTTGAAGCAGAGCGATGCGTTCGGCGTCTGGGTGTACGGCGACGGCAAGGGCGAGGTGCTCAACATCCAGCTCGTCACGGCGCGCGAGTACATGCCCGCTTTCGGCGAGCACTACGTCACGATCGACTTCACGGGCTGGCGCTACATCGAGTTCCCGCTGCGCGAGCGCGACGCGGACAAGTATCACCTCTGCGACTGGCCGTACGGCGGCATCGGCCCCATCTACATGACCGCGGTCAACACGAGCCACGTCAGCGAGGTGAACCTGTACTTCAACAACCTGCCGCCCAACGACACGGCCACAGTCTACCTCAGCCCGATCCGGGCCCTGCACACCAGCCGCGTCCAGCTCGGCAACCCGACGCTGGAACTGAACGGCGCGGCACTGCGGTTCCCGACCACACTCCGCAGCGGCGACTACATCGAGCTACACGCCGCGGACGACTGCCGTGTCTATGACGAGCGGGGGACCTTGCTCGAACGGCTGACTCTGAACGGCAGCGTGCCGGTCCTCAATGCCGGCGAGAACCAGGTTCGGTTCACGTGCGAGGCGCCCGCCGGCTTCAGCGCCCGCGCCGAGGTCACGCTGATCGCGGCTGGCGCGCCGTTGCAGGGGCGTACGCCGGAGAAGGACGTCAACTGGGCGCTGCTGCGCGACGAGTACGGGATGCCGCGCGTCCTCACCCGTGCGGACAGCAGTGAGAACCGCTGGGACGTGACCTGCCGCAAGGCTGCGAAGTCCGCAACTCTCGGCTTCGAGCTCGACGTGCACCAGGTCGGGGCCTCGGATACGGCATACAACAGTCCGGGAACGCTGACTCTGGAGGGTTTCGACGACCTGAGTTTCTTCGCCGACTCACCCGACAACCAGTTCGCGCAGTTTGTGTACGACGCATCCCACAAGAGCATTGCGGTCAAGCCCGGCGTGACGCAGCAGTTCGAGCGCAGCACCGACCCGGTGAAGATCGGCGCGGCGAGTGCGCGCTACACGGCCACGAGCACGCTTGATGACAACAGTGGCTGGTCCGCGCGCGGCCGGCGCTACCTGAAACCGCTCGACCTGTCCAAGTACCAGGGCATCGGGTTCTGGCTGTACGGCGACGGCAAGGGCGAGGCGTTCAAACTGCAGCTCCGCGACAAGAAAGCCGGCTGGTTCGACATGGTCACAGCCGTGGACTTCGTCGGCTGGCGTTACGTGCAGTTTGACTTCGCCGGCGCGGGCACGATTGACCTGGCGACCGTCGAGTACCTGCTCATCTACTACAACGGTATTCCGGCCAAGCTGACGGTCTCGTGCTGTGTGGACGACATCCGGGCGTTGCCTGCCGTCGAAGGACTGCGCGATCCCGAACTGACGGTCGGCGGGAAGCGGTTGGTCTTCCCCGCGGCCATGTCGGTCGGGGACCGGCTCGTGTACAACGGCTCCGGCTCGGCTCGGTTCTACCGGCGCGGCAAGTCGGAACCGGAGGCCATCCAACCCCAAGGCGCGGCACCGTCGCTCACGCCGGGACGGAACCCCGTCGCGTTCGCGTTCGGCGCCGGCTCGCCGCCGCTGTTCCGCGCCACCGTCTCGCTGGTCAAGCATTACGAGTGAGGGCGGGCGTGGGCGGTGTGGATTCCGCACGGTGGGCGGGGGAACGCGCCGCGCGTCCGGGGTGCTCCCTACAAGTTTGGAGGGAGCACAGATCCTGGAGCGCCCGCGGCTCGGACTAACCTGCACCCTTCACGGACACATTGCTCCCATGTTACTCGCGGCCAGCGCCGCGCCGCCACCGAGACGAGCCGGGCGGCGGCGCAGAGCAGCCCGCGAGTCTCGCTCCCGCGGGTGTCGGAGCGAGCCGCTCCGACCACTTTAGGCGTCAGCCCAGGTCAGACTTCGACCTTATCTCCACCCGCGACTGACGCATTACGCCGCTGACGCATGACGACACGACAGCCGCACGAAGACGCGCTATAGTTGCGGACGACACGGGCAGGATGCATGCGACCGGTGGGGTGTTGCGGCATCCCAGAGGAGCTGAGGACACAATGGAGTGCATTTCTTTTTCCACAGAGGTATTGGTGCTGGGCGCCGGCGCCGCCGGGTTGGTGGCCGCGATTGAAGCAGCGCAGTCTGGCGCCAAAGTGCTGGTCGTTTCGAAGATGGGGCCGCAGGACACGAACTGCACAATCAGTGCCTGGGGCGGGTTCACCTACGCGCCGGAGAGCCGTGTGCACGAGCTGTTCCGGCAGGTGGTCGAAACCAGCGGGTATCTGGCGAACCAGCGCCTGGTCGAGGTGTTTGCCCACCGCGCACCCAAGGTCGCTCAGTATCTGGCGGACTTTGGCGTGGCCTTGGATGTTCTCGACGAGGCGGACAAGAAGAACCAGCTCGGCATCGTCAAACTGCGCGGCAAGGGCCGCACCACCGGGTTGGCGCTGACGACACGGCTCCGAGCCAGGGCAGAGGAACTCGGCGCAAAATTCCTTGACCGCGTGATGGTCTCGTCGCTGGTGACCGAGGACGGCCGTATCGCCGGGGTGGTGGGCGTGGACCTGGCGGACGGCAAGCTGCTGAGCATCTCCACCAAGGCGATGGTCCTGGCCACGGGCGGCGGGGCGTGCCTGTACGGCCGCACCGACAACCCGGCGGGGGCCACAGCCGACGGGATCGCCATGGCGTACGAGGCAGGCGCCGAACTGGTCGACCTGGAGTGCGTCAGTTTCCAGTTCCCCGCCAACCGCCTCGACGGACTGTTCGCCGTGAAGAACGCACCGGACGAGGGGCTGCTCCGTTTCGGGGGCGCACACTACTACCTGGGCGGCCTCCGAATCGACGAACGCGCCCGGACGAACATCGACGGAATGTACGCCGCCGGCGAGACCACCGGCGGGGTGTTTGGCGCGGCACGGTTGGGTGGCGCGGCCCTCGCCGACGCGGTGGTGTTCGGCGCCATGGCCGGCAAGGAAACGGCCATCATCGCCATGGAGCGTCAGACCAACGGCCTGAGCCGGGCGCACGTCGAGCGGGAGCGGCGGCGGATGGAAAAGATGCTCGCCTCGAAGGGCACTCCAGCGCCCGAGGCCACGGAGAGACTCCGAGCCGCCATGTGGCGTTACGCCGGCACCATGAAGACGCGTCAAACGCTGGAGCAAGCCGGGCGCGAACTGGACGCGCTCGAACCACTGCGCGGCGACGTCCGCGCCGCGAACCCCGCCCAACTCCGGGACGCGCTCGAGTTTTTGAACCTGCTGACCGTTGCGCGGCTGATTGTCGCCGCATCGCTGCTGCGCGAGGAGTCGCGCGGCTGCTTCTGGCGCCTGGATTTCCCGAAGCCGGACAACGCGAACTGGGCGAGGAACATCCACATGTGGCAGTCGGGAGGGAAGGCACAAGTTGCCGTACGTCAGTCTGTCATGTCGCGCCTTACTCCGCCGACGCAGCCCCGGATCGGCGCCGGCTGCTTCCCCTACCTGCCGCCGACGGAACCGTGACGGTTCAGCCGCTCGACAGGCTTGGCGAAAGAGGGTTCTCCAATGCCGTCTCTGAACATCACGGTCGACAAGTCGAGCGCTGTACCGGTGTACCGGCAGGTCGCGAAGCAGTTGGTGCACCGGATTACCAACGGGCACCTGCCATCTGGCACGCAACTTCCGCGCGAACGGGACTTGGCGGCTGAGACCGGGGTCGCGGCCGGCACGGTGGGGCGCGCGTACGAGGTCCTGGCGTGTCGGGGGCTGGTCGAAATGATCAAGGGCCGCGGCACGTTCGTCATTGGGGCCATGCTGCCCCCGGCACCAACCCCGACCGGCGCCGGGCGGCAGGCGCGGGCCCAGGCGCTGGTCCGCAGCACCATCGACGGCATGGTTCGGCTGCAGTTCTCGTTCAACGAGATCCGCGATCTGGTTCACGTCATGCTGCTCGAGCGCGAGGACCGGCTGCAGAACTTCTGCATTGCGGTGGTGGACTGCAATCCGGAGGCGCTCGGTATTTACGAGAAGCAACTCCTGTACCTCTCGAAGGCGCAGGTCCGCAAGTTCCTGCTCGATGACGTGCGGCAGAGCCCTGACGTGGGAGCTATGTTCCAGGCCTTCGACTTGATCCTGACCACTGCAACACATCACCCGGAACTCACCGGACTGCTGCCCGCGCAGAGAGACAAGGTCCTGTCCGCCGCAGTGGCGCCGACGCCGCAGACCGCCGCGGAACTGGACGCGATCCCGCGAGCTCCAGACCCCAAGATCGGTGTCCTGTGTCTGAGCGCGAATTTCCGCGACATCATCCGCCGGCACCTGGCCGCCAGGCAGGTTGCCGACGAACGCATCGAGGCCGCGTTCTACCAGGCGGGCATGGACCTGAACGCGTTCCTGCGCGACAAGACGCACCTGATCCTGCCACCGGACTTCCCACTGTTCAGCCAGGGCGGCTACGGCAGTACGCTGGTGCGCTTCTCGGAGACTGGCGGACGCGTGATCCAGTTCGACTACCAGATCGAGCGCGGCTCGTTGCTGGTGATCGAAGAGGCGATTTCGAAGCTGCTGATGGCTTAGGGTCCGCGCAAGAATAACTTGGCAGTTTGGCGTGGCGCCAGGCCGTCAGATTCTAGGAACGAGGACTGAGCATATTGAAATATGT
>MHBL01000487.1 GCA_001803235.1 Lentisphaerae bacterium RIFOXYA12_64_32 | reverse complement strand
CCTTGAAACCGGCTCAACATAGCTGGCCGAAAACTGCCAAGTTATTCTTGCGCGGACCCTTAGGGAGGAGCATGAGCGACCCCACGGTCACGATTGTCCTGGGCGTTATTGGTTCGGACTGCCACGCGGTCGGGAACAAGATCCTCGAAGCCCTCTTCACCCAGGAAGGCTTCAAGGTCGTGAACCTCGGCGTGATGGTCGGCCAGGACGAGTTTATCAATGCGGCGATCGAGACGGGCGCGAAGGCGATCCTGGTCTCGTCGCTCTACGGGCACGGCGAGTTGGACTGCCAGGGTTTCCGCGAACGCTGTATCGAGCGCGGTCTGGAGGAAATCGTGCTCTATGTCGGCGGCAACCTGGTCATCGGCAAACGCGAACTCGCCGACGTCGAGGCGACGTTCCGCCAGATGGGCTTCGATCGCGTCTTCGGCCCCAACGCCGACCTGAACGAAGCCGCACGCCTCCTGCACAGCGACATCGCCGCGCGCGCAGGGTGAATGTGTGGGCTTCCCGCCCCCACGCCCCTGGGCAGGGGGCGTCATTGACTCCCCCTGCACCCCCTCGAGTTGGCATCGGGAACGACAGCGGCGCCGCGCCGCTGTCGTTCCCGATGCCGAGCGGCCCTCGTTTCGCCCCGGCTGCTGGCCGGGACGAAACGGAGGGGAAGACACGGTGCCAGGGGCGATGGCATCAGGTCGTCATCGCGGAAACATCGCCCGTAACGGTTCGGCCGGTGCGGCGTGGTCTTGTTGGCGAACGGCTCGCGGTCCCGCACGAGCGGGGCCCCACCCTTTTTTCCGCGGAAAAAACCGGGATGGGGCCGGGAAGGGCCAATGGTCCTTCCCGGCGGGGGCGCGGGGGCAGAGCCCTCGCACTACGGATACCATGCAAGCCATCAGCATAGACATTGGTTCGACGTGGACGAAGGGGGCGCGGTTTGGGGTTGGCGGCGGGGTGTGCCGGCTTGAGCGGCGCAGTGCGCGGCCGACGACCGTCGCGCACTTGCCGGATGCGTTCTTCTCCGTGCTCGGCGAGTTGGCGGATGGGGCCGACCCGGTCGGGCGGGTGCGGCGGGGTGAGTTCGTGCTGCGCTACTCCTCGTCGGCCAAGGGCGGACTGGCAATCGCCGCGCTCGGGATCGTGCCGGAGCTGACCCTGGAGATGGCGCTGCAGACGTCGTATTCCGCGGGCGGCAAGGTCGAGCAGGTCTACTCGTACCGCCTGACGCGTGCGGACCGCGCTCGGCTCGAAGCGAACCCGCCCGACATCCTGCTGTTTACCGGCGGCACCGACGGCGGCAACGTCACGTACAATCTCGCCAACGCCGAACTGCTGGGCAAATCCGCGCTCGAGTGCCCGATCATCTACGCCGGCAACCGCGCGATCGCTGACGACGTCACCGGCCTGCTCGCGGGCAAGGACGTGCGCGTCACCGAAAACGTGCTGCCCGAAATGGAGCGTCCGAACCCGGAGCCGGCGCGCGAAGCGATCCGCGCCATCTTCCTGGAGCGGATCGTCAAAGGCAAGGGCCTGACGGAGATCGTCGAGAAGACCGGCCGTGCCCCGCTGCCGACGCCGTTCGCCGTGTACGAGTACATGAAACTGCTGGCGAGTGTAGACGGCGGATGGAACGACTTCTGCCTCATCGACATGGGCGGCGCCACAACGGATTTCTACTCGGCCACAAAGGACGAAACCGGCTTCGAGGCGGTCGTCTACAAAGGGTTACGCGAACCGGAGGTGAAGCGCACCGTCGAGGGTGATCTGGGCCTGCGCGTGAGTGCGGAGAGCGCACTCAAAGCCGGCGGCGACCTGATCGAGCGGCTTTGCGCCGATCAGGGTTGCGCGCTGGACGCACTGCGGGCGCACGTGGCCAAGGTGCACGCCAACCCGGGGCATGTCGCGGCGACGGCCGAAGAGGTGGTGTGCGACGGCGTCCTGGCGGGCGTGTGCGTCGCGCTGGCGGCGCAGCGGCATGCGGGGCGGCTGGAAAAGGCGTGGACCCCGACCGGCGAGGTGTCCGTCCTGCACGGCAAGGACCTGCGGCGCGTGCGGCGCGTTATCGGCTCGGGCGGCTATTTGGCGCAGGCGGCACGGTTCGACCCGGTCCCGTTCATTCGCCGGCAGCAGATCGATGCGCGCGGCCGAGCCGTGCTGATTCCGCAGGACGCAGAGTACTTCCGCGACGCGCAGTACCTCATGCCGCTCTTGGCGAACATCGCACCGGACTTCCCCGCGGAAACGGTCCGGTCCGGGATCGAAGCGTTGGAGCGCGGCGGGTGATATCACCATGAAGGACATGAAGATCATGAAGGGTGCGAAGAGCTCGGTCCGCCCCGCAGCCGTCACTTGTCGAAGTAGCTCTTGTTCGTGCCGTCGAGGCGGCGCCAGCGCCACTCGCCAGAACACAGTTCGAGATTGCGGGCCGAGAACGTGCCCGGGCATTGCTGCATGCCAACCTCGAACGTGATGGTGTCCGCGGCATAGTCAGCCGGCACTTTGAACTGCACAAGGAGTGAGGACCACTCGGGACGCTCTTCGTGCAAGTTATTGACGCCCAGCGCTTTACCTTTATCATCGTAGACCTTCAGTTTGGGCGCCTGGTAGCTCGTGTCGCCGAGCTTGAGCGCCTCGGTGCGGACTTCGCCACGAAAGAGAAAGCTGCCGCCGCGCAGCGGCGCGGCCGGGACCGTGAGGCGCGCCCGGACGTACTTGTCGGCGTCGCCCGTGACGACAAACGCACCGTTCTCAGCCCGGACCCCGTCGTCCAGCTTCCAGCCGCTGTTTCCGGAGTCCACCGACGGCAGGTCCATGGCGAGCGTGGCCGCCACAGTGCTGCACAGGGCCAGCCAGCAGGCCACACGTCGCGCGAGAGGGTTCGGTTGATTCATGGCTTCGCTCCTCGCCAGCCTTCGTCCATCATGGCGGACAGCTTTCGGACCAGGTCGGCTTGCTCGGGCTTCACGGCCAGGTTGACGTTCCCCAGCGGGTCGGTCTGGTAGTCGTACAGTTCGACCGCGGCCGGTTGCTTCTCCCAGGCGCGCATCCATTCGGTATAGCGGTAGCGGTCGGTGCGCATCGAGTAGCCCATCACGTCGCCGCCGCGCGGGTACTGGCTGAACGCGGCACGTTTCCACGCGCGTTTGGGCTCGTCGAGCAGCGGTGCGAAACTGGCGCCTTCGAGGTGCGGCGTCAGCGGCAGACCGGTCAGGTCGCAGAGCGTGGGGTAGATGTCGACGAACTCAGTCAGGCGGTCGCAATCGACGCCGGCATTTTTCTGCCCCGGCACGCGCAGCATCATGAGCACGCGCGTGGCGACTTCGAAGTTCGTGTGCTTGCACCACAGTCCGTGATCGCCGAGGTGCCAGCCGTGATCGCCCCAGACGATGACGATGGTATTCTTGTCCAGGCCGAGGCGCTGCAGTTCGGCGAGCACCTTGCCGATCTGGGCGTCAACGAAACTGGTGCAGGCGTAGTAGCCGTGCACGAGCCAGCGCGCGGTCGCTTCATCGAGCGGCCCTTCCTTCGGGATCTTCGCGTAGGCCCTGAGTTCGCCCGAGTTGTGCAGTGCGACAGCCGGTGCGCCCTCGGGCGCGAACGGGTTGTCCGCGAGGTGCACTTGGGCGCGGTCGTAGAGATCCCAGTACTTCTTCGGGCAGTTGAACGGCAGATGTGGTTTCAGGAACCCGACCGCCATGAAGAAGCGCTTGTCCTTGACGCGCTGCAGCGTCTCGACGGCTTTCTGCGCCAGCGCACCGTCGTGGTACGTCTCGTCGGGCACGTCCGCCGATTCGGCCGGATCGGCGCGGCTCAGGTTCGCTGCCGCCGTACCCTTGAGGCCACGTTCCTTGGCCTTTGCGTGGCCGGCGCGTGAGATCGCCTGGTTCTCCTCGAGAGCATACTCCACCGCGTAGTTCACGTCGCGCTTGACCTTCACGACTTCGTTCCAGGACGGCGGGTCGTCGAGGCCACCGTGGTAGATCTTGCCCATGGACACGGTGTGGTAGCCCTGGTCCTTGAAGTGTTGCGGCAGTGTCACGACGTCCGGGACGTTGGCCCGGAAATGCGTTTCCAGGTCGTAGACTTGCGTCGAGTCGGGGCGCAGTCCAGTGAGGAGACTGGTGCGGGAAGGGCTGCACACCGCCTGCTGGCAATAGGCGCGGGAGAACAGCATGCCGCTGGCGGCAAACGCGTCGAGGTTCGGCGTGATCATGTGCGGTTTGCCGTATGCCTTGGTCTGCGGCCGCAGGTCGTCCACGGCGAGGAACAGCACGTTGTACTTGCCTGCCGCTGCGGCGGGGGCCAGCCCCTCGGCGAACAGGCGCGACGCGGAGAACGCCGTTGCGGCCAAGGGCGCGGTCTTGAGGAATGTGCGTCGATCCATGGCCACTCCCTTCCCGATGCCAGGCACAGTGCCTCTGCACGATGCTCTGCCGGTACAACGCCGTCGGCACACCAGTCCAGTCTGAACAAGATAGAGGAGGGACGCCGCGGACGCAAGCCTTGCCGGCAACGGTGCAGGGCTGTTTCAAGATTCGTGACCGTCGCGTGCAGCGAGTACCCCCGGCGTGTCC
>MHBL01000486.1 GCA_001803235.1 Lentisphaerae bacterium RIFOXYA12_64_32 | reverse complement strand
AAACAGTGAGTAACGCCCACACATGATCGGCCGGTCCGCCGGCCGGGGGCGCTGACGCATCGCGACGGCAGCGCGTGCGGGATGACTCGGATGCTCTCCAACCGGGACCAGGCCGCTCTGTGTTGTCCCTGTCTTGTCCCGTGACGGCGCGCAACCCGGACCGCGTAAACGCGGAACTACGAGCCTGGATCGTGCCGCCTGCCGCCTCGCTGGGGTATCGCGGGTGACTCCGGCGATACCGCTTTCGCGGCCGTTCGCAGTTCCCCGCTTCCGAGGCCAACCTGCCCGACAGCGGCGCGACCCGGGCCGCTCACTTCGCCGCGTCGATGAGTTCGAATCGGCCGGCTTTGTCGAGTTCCCAGGAGCAGCCGCCGGTGCCGACCCACATGACCCAGAGGTTGTCGGCAATCTTGCGCACCGTCAGGTTGGCGCTCAGACTCCGGTCTGTCTTGGGATTGAGCCCGAGCGACGCGAACGGAATGCGCCACTCGCAGGTCCACAGCGCGGCGTTCACCGGCTTGGCGGCGAAGGTCACGCCCTCGGCCGCTTTGCGGACGGCGTCCGCGCTGGTCCCCGCCTCGGCACTGCTCTCGAATGTGCCCCGGGCAAACCCGCGCAGGACCAGGATCGGCGCGCCTTTCGTGTCCGCTTTGCGCAGAGCGACCTCAACCGCTTCGGACTTGCCCCACGCGCCGTCCAGCGCCATGGGGTTGATGCCGTTCACCGGGTTGCTGAGCGCCACGTACAGGGCCTGGTCATCCCAGCCCAGCCAGGCGCGGCTGGGGCTGAAGATGACGTCGCCGCCGGGGTCCTGCTCCAGGGCCACGGCCGCGTTCGTCCACTCCTGGTCGCCGAGCGTGCCGTCGAGGGTCGGCGCGGCGGCAAGGCGCGGAATGCGCAGCGGCGGCACGGTCGGGCGCGGCGGTGCCGGCGGCGGCACGTAGGTGTAGTTGCGGCACATGTCCTGGCGCACCTCGTGCTTGACCGGCCAGGAGGCGCGCTCCTCGCTCTGGTACAGCCCGATCTTGTCGACCGGGATGGGCTGGAACCCGAGTTTCAACGCCGGCGACTCGGGCTTGAGCCGGTAGTCGCCCTTGGCCGCGTCCACGAACAGCGGGTCCTCACCGGCGAGGTTGTCGGTGATCACCCACGCGCTCTTGTCCTTGGTCATGTGGAACCCGGCCCACTCCGCGTCGCCCTGCCAGATGATGTTGCGGGTGATGCGCGTGCGGCACTGCGGCGGCACCGGACCGCCGGTGCGGATCGCCTCGCGCAACGGCAGCATTTCGGGGAATTTCTGGCTCCACGGCGGTTGGTCGAGCGCGAGCTCCTCGATCGTTGGCCACATCGTCGGGTTGTGCCCGGCCTTGGGGTCAAACGGCGGGAACGCAGCATCGCCGCCCCAGCAGCCCACCGCCGGGTGGCAGTCCACAAACACGTTGTTCTCAATGGCGTTGTTGATGCTGCTCAGGCTGATGCCCTCGGCCACGCGCACAATCAGGTTCCCGAACATGGTGATGCCGGCCGCGCCGTCGTCGAGCATGAAGGCGCGATTGCGCTGCGGACACGGATTGTAGATGTCGTGTAAATAGTTGTACCGCAACATGTTACCCGATAGTGTCCAGTTACGGCCGCAGTAGAACGCGCCCATTTCGCCGCCTTCGAAGCCCATGCTGTGGACTTCATTGTACTCGATGACGTGGTCATTGCCGCTGAACAGCAGCACGGTGTGCGGCATGTCGTACATCAGGTTGTTCGCGACCCGGCAGCCGACGCCGGTCAGGTTCACCGCCGGCACATAGGCGCGCTGCCAGCGCGCCAGCCGCGTGAACAGGCAGTTCTCGATGACGTGGTTGGCCGGCGTCAGCGTCTTGCGGTCGCCGCCGGAACAGGAGATGGCGCCCTCGTTGATGTCGTACAGGTCGCAGCCGGCGACGCGGTGGTCCGTGCCGCCCGAAATGGTGATGGCGCGCGTGCCGAGATTGCGGAGGGTGCAGCCGACGACCTGCACGTGCGAACCGTCGCGGATCGTGATCGCCTCGCCGCGGCAGCCTTGGAAGATCAGCTTGCGGAAGGTGACGAACGAGACCTGGTTCAGCGCCAGGAACCCCGGCCCGAGCGAGACTTCGGTCAGCGACTTGCCGATCTCGGACGGCGGCCAGAAGTAGAGCAGGCCGGTGATGCGGTCCAGGTGCCACTCGCCCGGCTGGTCGAGTTCGCTCAGCAGGTTGTAGGCAAAGTAGCGCCCGCCCTTGCGGTAGCCGTAGTCCGCGTGCGGCGGCTTGGTCGCGATGATGCGCTTCTCCGTGTCGATCGTGTCAAACGCGGCGTTGGAGGCGTGCCAGTCGTGGTCCCAGTAGCCGTTGCCGCGCGCGTCCGGCTCGTTGACCCAGCGCTGCGGCCGGTCGTCGAAGTACGCGAACATGCCGCCCTTCTCGCCCTTGGGCGCGCCGGCGAGGCGCGCAAACCCCTCGTTCGGCCAGCGCGCCAGGGTCATCGGTTTGCTGCCGAAGAACAGGTCCAGCGCCGCGAACGGCGTCTGCCGCGTGCGCACGCCGATCACGCCGAAGTCCGTAATGCCCTGCCGCGGCAGGCTGGTCTGCAGGACATTGCCGCGCGCCTCGGCTGGCAGGCGCTCGAGCACGGCCGGGTCGGTCACCTTTTCGAAACCGCCGATCGCCTTGCAGCCGTTCAGTTTGACCTCTTCCTTGCCGTTCGCCGTATAGACGATCGGCGCTTCGGCCGTGCCGGAGTCCTGCTCCTCCAGCACCAGCACCTGGCCGCGGAAGTAGTTGCCGCCGCGCAACGTCACCGTGACGCCGCCCGCCGGCAGCGCCCCGGCCTGCTTGAGCCGCCGAATCTCGTCCCGGGCACGTTCGAGCGTGGCGAAGGGGCCATCCTTCTTGTCCTGCGCCGGGTCAGCCTTGACTCCGGACCACACATCACAGCCGTTCGGCGCCACGTATAGCGTGAGCGGTTCAGCGGCGGCGAAACACGCTGTCAGCGCCACCAGTGCCGTGCCCAGGAACACGTGCGAACTGCGCAGGATGCCGATCCGTTCCATGGTGCGTTCCTTTCGTTCACCCGTCGACCCGGCTGCGTCCCCGAACACCGACGCTACAGCCAACCCTGTGCGTGCGTGCCGTGGCTGTAGTGGCCGCGTTGTACGCGCCTCCGGCCTCTTGCCGTGGAGGGGGGCTCCTGCGACAGGACCGTCAACGAGTACACTCCGAAAACGGCTTTGTCCAGCCGTCGATGCGCGGGGGCAGGGCTGTTTCAAGATTCGTGACCGTCGCGTGCAGCGAGTACCCCCGGCGTGTTCCCACGCCGGGGGGGGGGTGGCCTGAGGACAGGCCGCCCCTACCAGGTGTGCGCGGAGGTGTGGCCTTCCGAGACGCGGCGCCAGATCTTGAAACAGCCCTGGCGCAGTGCCGGCGTCGCTTTCCGCGCCGCAGGGGCGTCTTCTGCCGACCCAGGCGGCAGAATTTTCTCCCTTTGACCGCCGGGACGCTCGCTCCCGTGCCGAGCTCCAGTCAACCTTGCTTGGCACAGCCCATGCGTGCGCTGAAGACACGAAGAAGCAAAAACTGGAATGCCGTGATGCCATCGAAGGGACTTCGAGCCATGGAACAGAAGCTAGACATGCCGGGGCGCAGGGTGGTTGTGCAGTGCTGCCTCTGCAGGCGCGTGGCAACCGATAATGGCAAGTGGGGCTTGAGCAATCCGGCATTCCCGGACCCGTCCGTCGTCTATTCCCACGGCTATTGCCCGGAGTGCTTCGCCCGCGTCTGTGCCGAAATGGCGCTGGACATGGTTGGCGCAGAAAGGCCCGTGGCCCAAGCCATGGCGGTCCACGCATGAAGCCGGCAGTCGCCGTGGCACCGCTGGTCGGCTACCGGAACGCGTTCGCCTTCTCGACCGCCTCCCGGCGCTGGGCCGGCATGCCGCCACGCCAGTATCGGGTGAGGGCTCCGGCCACCGGGGCTTCGCGTTCGTAGCCGCCGCCAGGGTGGGCACAGTCGCTTGAAACTCGCGATGCATTCCGCCGCCGGACCGTTGACGAGACGTCACCAGGCGTCAGGTTGTCGGGTCTGGAACTCGACGTGCAGCGCCTGGATCTCGTCCGCAGTCAGGGCCCGGTTGAAGACCAGCACCTCGCCGATCAGGCCGCGGAACCGCAGACTCGCGGAAAGCTCGTCCCAGCCGATGGCGAGCCGATCCAGCTTCTGTGGCGGGTGCGAGCCGGCATTTACGCCCTTGCTGAGCACTCCGCGGGTGCCGACGTAGGCCGTCGCTCGGTCAGGTTCGATGACGACCGCCGCCATGGCCCACTGGTCTGGCGGGAACTGCGGTCCGCCGGCCCAGGTCGCGCCGTTGCCGGGCGCCCCCGGCCAGTTGTAGTGGAGTCTGTCGTCGCTGGCAAAACCGATCCCGCAGGCGCGGCTATCCCCGATGCGCTGGACGAGGATCCCGGCCGCATCGTTCTCTTTCCAGCCGTTGAGCCACACCACCAGAGTCACCGTATTCGTTTCGAGGGACAAGCCTGTGACCAGTACGTGGTCGTTGACACCGTCAAGCCGCAAGCACGGGTTCTCACCGTCCTGCTCCGGGGCTGCGCCGCCGCAAACGGCGCCGGGGTGACCGCCGGCACTCAGGTCCCGGACAATACAGGTGTCGCTGGCGGCGTCGATCGTGGCGGCGTCGAAAGTGTATCTCAGCACGCACCCCGGAGGCACACTTTGCCGGGCCAGGGTTGCGGCCAGTTCGGAATCTCCGAGTTCCGCGGCGAGCGTCCCGGCACTGTCCGCAATAAGGGTGCCTTCTCCCGCCACGGCCGGGATCTGCCGCAGGACTCTCAGCGCTGCTTCCTGCTGCCCCTGGTCTCTGAGCACCTGCGCCTTCTCGATCATGGCACGCAGGCGCAATCCTGGGGGCAACAGGCCCCGTGCCAAAGCGCCGTCGATCTCCCGTTCGGCCGCGTCCAGCCGCTTCAGACGCCGACTGATTCTCGCTGCCAGAACGGCAAGCCTGGCCTCTTCTTCCGCGGTACCGCAGAGCGGCCGCATGGCCTGCAACGTCTCCCAGGCGTGCCCTGGCTTGTCTTCTGCCAGCAGTGCCTCGGCCCAGCGGGGGTGCGGCCTGGCAAGATCGGCCCCCAGGCTCTCGGCCACTTGCCCGGACCACGGCGCCCGGTGCTGGACGAACCGTTGCCGCATGGCCTCGGTCCGGGTCCTCGCGTCCGCATACGAATCGCCCGCGACAACCGTATCCAGCGGACTCGCAGCGGCCAAGCCGGCGACACACAGCGGGCACTCGCAGGCCAACAGGGGAGTAAGATCCGCGAGCGGGGCGTTGCCCAAGTCGACCCGCGTCAGGCACTCCACGCCGAGGGTTGCGTCCTTGACCACGGTGAATTGGCCCGTGAAGGAATAGCGAGGGTTGTGGTCTTTCAGGGCAACATGCAGCCGGGCGGCAGGATTGTCGCCATCGATGAGCCCGATCTTCTGGAACCGAGCCCTGGCCATGTCGAGGTCGGCGTTGGCGGGTGCGATCAGGGCCTCGAGCCCGGTGCAGCCGGAGAGCGGTGTCAAGTCCTTCAGCTTGGCACAGTCCGCGAGAATCAGGCGATGGATCGGCGTCTGCCTGAGAGGCGAAAGGTCCGTCACCGCGCTGCCGGACAAGTCCAGGCGCGACAGCGGCAGCCTGGCGAGCGGAGTGATGTCGCCGAGACCCGGGTTGCCATGAAGGTCCAGTTCCACGGTGGCCACGGTGGTGACAACGTAGCTGCTGCGCAGCGGTCGCTGGCCCGGGTTGCCGCTCTGCAGCTCCGCCATGACTCGCGGCAGCTCGGCCGGCAACGCCTTGACGCGCCGTGAGACATACTGCCGTTGCACCTCCTGAGTCGAAAGGGCACGGTCGAAAACGGCGACCTCACCCATCAGACCGCGGAACAACCGGGTCAGCGAAAGAGACCCGTCGTTGTTCCCGGCCCCAAGGCGCAACCCGGTCAGGGGCGCGTGCGCTCCAGAATGGCACACCGCCTTGTCCTGCTGCCCGTCCACGAGAACGCGGCAGGTCGTTCCGTCCCACGTGAACGCGACCTGATGCCAGCGCCACGGCCATGACGTGCGGGACGTGTAGACGTCCCAGCAGCTTCTGCCGCCGATGTTGGTGTACAGGCCAACGGTTCCTTCCTGGCCTGACCCATCGAACGCGAGACGCGGAAACGCGTTGCCAATGCCCTGGACCAGGTCCATGGAACGAACCGTCGTTGCCGGCAGGTCGCGCGGGAGGAACCAGACCAGAAAGCTGAACGCGGCCGTGGGCAGGCGAAACTCGGGCACGGTGACGGAGTCATCCTGGCCGTCGAACTCCAGAACCTGACCGAGTTCACTCTCCACGGGGTGCGGGCCTCGCACCTCGCCATGCCAACCACTCCCACTTAGGTCGAGTACGGTGCACCTGCCGTTCTCCTCCACGAGCATGTCCTTGCCGAACGTGTATCGCAGCACGCAGCCCGACGGGAATACGCGCTCTTCGGCTTGCGTCGCCAGGACCTCGTCGCCCAACTCTCTGGCGATTCGAACAAGGCGCGGAGGCAGACAGGCTTCGCCTTCGCCTTGCGTCAGGACCTGGCGCAGCAGGTCACCGGCCTCAGGCCCCTTTCCCTGCGCGCTCAACACCTCGGCGAGTTCGGTCATGACGATCGGCAGCAAGGGGCCGGGGGCCGACACCCTTCGCATGACCGCCTCTGCTTTGTCCAGTTGCCCGAGCTGGCGGCAGACTTGGCTCTGCAGCAGCGCGAACGTACAGGCATCCGTGGCCCGCTTGCAGAGCGGCAGCATGGCCTCGATGACCGACTGAGCCTCACCCAACCTCTTTTCGGCAATCAGAGGATCGACCCAGCGCCGATCGGGCGCATCGATGCTGGCCGCCAGTTCCGTCGCCCTTGTCTTACACCATGGCGCCTTGCCCTTTGCGAGCGACGCGATGAGATCCAGAGCCTTCTGGCGAGCGGTCGCGTAGGTCGCCTGCCCGAACAGGGTTTCCATCGGGTTGCGCAGGTTCAGGCACTGCACCTGCACCAGGCTGGGGCAGTCCAGCAACGGCGCGAGATCCGGCAACAGCGCACCGTTGTGTACGAACCGTTGGAGCGCGGGGAGCCGCGACAGCGGCGTTACGTCCCGGATACAAGGCCCGAACAGCCGGACACTCACGATCTGGTCATTCTCCGTGGCAAAGCGGCCATGGTAATCGTAGTCCGGATTGGCGTCCTTCAAGGCCAGATGCAATCGGCTTTCCGCGGCGTCGTCGGCGAGCAACGGCGCTCTGGGAAACTCCTCTCGCGCCCGGGCAAGACTGGAATTGCCACGCGCCAGCGCGCACAGTGCGGCGCGGTCCTCGTCCGTCTTGCAGAGGGGCAGCATGGCCTGCAGGTTCTCCTCGGCGGCGTCCGGTTTCCCCGCCAGCAGGCACTGATTGATCCAGTCCGGTGCGGGTCGGTCCAGGCTGGCCCGGAGCTCCTCGGCCTGTTGCCGGAACCATGGCGACTGGGCGGGGGTGAGGCGGGCAATGAGTTTCTCGGTCTCGCCTCTGGCGGCGGTGAAGGACAGATAGCTGACCGGCGTCTCGATGGGGTTCCGGATCCCGAGCCCACTCACGGCCACAAGGCGCGCGCAGGCACGCAACGGCGCGAAATCCGCTACCCTGGTGCGGGACGTTTCGGGGAAACTCGCACCCACGATATCATTCCCCTCGATCGCAAACTGCCCGTCATAGCCGTACCCGGGGTTGCGATCCTTGAGCGCCAGATGCATGAGCACGTCGGGCGTGGCGTGACCAAGGATATGGACCTGGGACAAGCTTCCCCCGGCCGCCTTGGGGTTAACGTGCCTGGGCAAGACGAGGAGTCGCAGGGACGTGCAACCGGCAAGCGGGGCCAGAGTCGGAACCTTGATATTGCCGCAACGGTCGAGGAGCAAGCGCTCGAGTGGCGCCTTGGCCAGGGACGAGAGGTCCGCGACGTCCGTACCGCCCAGGCTCAGCCGCACGAGCGGCAACCCGCCCAGCGGAGCGATGTCGCTCAGCCCGGCACTGCCGCTCAGGTCCAGGTCCGCGGTCATGTCGGCGTGGATGGCGTGGCGCCATTGGAGCCGTTCGACGCTGGAGTTCTTTGTCCCCAGTTCCTGCCGCGCCTTTTCCAGTCGGGCCGCCAGTGCGTCGTATTGCGCCCAGAACTGCTCGGCGGTCTTCTCCCATTCCCCCCGAGGCGCCAGGAATGCCAGCTTGGGGAAGGCTCGGAGGAATTCGAAGTTGATGCTGTGCGCTGGGAGGGCAATCCGTTCGAGGTCACGGAATCCTTGCAGGAAACTCAGGTCCGTGAGGTTCGGGCACCCGTCAAAGCGTATGGTTCTGAGCGGCATGCCGATCAGGAAGCTGACATCGCAGACCGGTCGGGACCGGAAATCGATGTAGCGCAGCGGCATGCCGCGGAAGACGTTCAGATCGGTTTCCGCGGCGCCGGTGGTGGTCGCCGTCGTGAGCGACATGCCCTGCAACGGACTGAAGTCTTCAACCTTCGTGCTCCAGATGCAGAAGTCCCGCAACGGCATGCCCCTGAGCGGCCCCAGATCGGTGAACGGGTTGTTTGGGGCGTAGAAGCGTTCGAGCGGCAGCCCGGCGAGCGGCGACAGGTCCGCAACCTGACAGGCATCAAGGTTCGCGCCGACAACCTGGCCGTCACGGACGGTGAACTTGCCTTTGCCCGTGTAGTCCGGATTGCGGGCCTTGATCCGGCGCTGCAATTCAAGCACTCCAGCGTCGTATTGCTCCCAGAACTGAACCGCTCGCCGCGCCGGGGACTCGTAACCCAGGTTGCGCAGCTTCGGGCATCGTCGCAGGAATTCGATGTCGCCATGGTTCGGGGGCAGGATCAACGTCTCCAGCGAGGCGTCGTCTCTGAGCGGGGAGAGATCGGTCACCTGCGGACAGTCCGTCAGCAGGAGTGTACGCAACGGCATGCCTTGGAGGACGCCGATATCGGTGATGTGAAGTTGCTCCAGGCCGAGCTCTTCCAGAGCTTGGCCACGGAGGAAACCGAGGTTGGCGACCTGCGTCCCGCCCAGCCACAAACTGCGCAGCTTCAATCCAGCCAGCGGGCCGCCGTCCCGGACCGGCGCACCCGCACACTCCAGACGGGTCAACGGCAGCTTGGCAATCGGGGCAAGATCAACGACCGGAGCGCCGTTGAGCTTCAACTCGCACAGCGGCAGACCTTGAAGCGGCGTCAGGTTCTGAACCGCCGTGCCGCTGAGGTCCAGCGACGTGATGGGCAACCCCTGCAGTGCGGTGAGGTCGGCAAGTTTCGTATTGCCACTCAAGTCCAGCGCCAGCCCGGCGTCTGTCCTTTGAAACAGAACTTTGAGGTCCTGCTGCTCCGGGTTGGTCAGACACAGCAGAGCTTCAACCGCTTCGGTTTGGGTCTTTGGATCGGTGGCCGCGACCAGGGACTTCTGCAGAACACGCCCGGCGATGACAGGGTCGCCGTGCTCTCGCAGCCAGGTCGCGAGCTGGAGGATCTGCGTCGGCGCCAGCCTGCCGCCCTGGAGTTTGGCGGCATCCAAGTAGGCGGTGAGGAGAAGAATGTGCTCGAAGACAACCCGCCCGAGGCCCTCGGGGTCGAGCTTCTGAACCTTGGTGAAAGCCCGTTGCGCCTCGGAGAACTTGAGTTCGCCGAGCTGGAGGCGGGCCAGCAGATGCCACGCCTGCGGCAACGCGCCATCGACGTCGAGGGCGACCGCCTGTTTGGCGGCGGCAAGGGCGGCAGTCCAGGCTCGATCCTGCAACAGCCGCTGGGCTTTGAGGAGCTGGATTCGGGCCGCCGCCTGCTGCATGTCGACAGTCTTTTCCCGTGACCTGCTGAGCTGCAGCAGCAGTCCTTCGGCCTGGACCGCCTTCTGCTGCGCAATGTCCCGCTCATGGACCGCCCGGACCAGAAAAATTCCGGCCAGGCCGAGCAGCACAGCCAGGCAGGCGGCCAGAATGACCGCTTCGGCCCGATGCCGGCCGGCAAGCAGGACCAGTTGCCGGTACGCGCCAGCCTGTTCGACGCTGGTGGCGAAACCGCCCTGCCATGCTTCAACGTCAGCCTGCAACTCGGGAACCGTCTGGTATCGGGATGCCTGCTCCATCGCGAGCGCCTTCATGGCAACGGCCGAGAGCACGACCGGGACCCGGCCGCCGGGGCAGTGCGGAAGGCTCGGGGGCTTGGCCTTCTCACCCGGGTCCCTGCGCCCGGCCGCCGCGGCCCGCGCCGCCAGGTCAGCAAGATCGTTGACGTGGCGGTCGGGCCGCCGTTTCCTCGCGTGCGTTGCGGTGCTCGGCTTGTCGTAGGCTGTGGGCGCGACAATCTCGCCTTTGGCGACTTTCATCAGAAGCGGCCCGATCTGTGTGCCTTCGATCGGAGGCCGCAACACCAGCATATTGTAGAGGATTGCGCCCAGCGCGTACACGTCGGTGCGCGCATCGATGTCAGCCGTCCGGCCGAGAGCCTGCTCCGGGGCCATGAACTGCGGCGTGCCCATCATCTGCCCGTCCACGGTCTTCAATACATCGCCGCCCTCGTCGGAACGGACCGAGTCGACGCCGGGGGAAGATGCGTGTGTGGGTGTGTGGGTGTGTGAGTGGATCGGTGAAGACACCCGAGAATGGGGTCGCGCAGTCTCGGACGGCTCGGATTCCCCACTCCCACACGGCTCCACTCCCATACCCACCCACTCACGCACTCCCATACCCACACACGGCTTGACGATCTTCGCCAATCCCCAGTCCATCACGAGCACTTCGCCGAACTCGCCGACCATGATGTTCTCAGGCTTCAGGTCGCGGTGGACGACACCCTTGGAGTGTCCGTAGGCGATCGCGTCGCAGATCTTCTGGAAGATCGCCATCAACCGTGCCAAGGGATAGGCGGCAGCCGTGCCGGCATCACCGTCGCGGATTCGTTCAAGGACCTCCTTGAGCGTGAGGCCCTTGACGAACTTCATGGTGAAGAAGACGTTGTCATGGGCGTCAACCCCGAGCTCGTGGACCGGCACGATGTTCGGATGCTCAAGCTGCCCCGTCACTTGGGCTTCCTCAATGAACCGGAGGATCTTCTGGCGATTGTTGCGGTGCTCCTTGAGCATCACCTTCATCGCCACGGTGCGTTCGCAGTTCGCGTCGCGCACCGACAAGACCGCACCCATGCCGCCGCGTGCCACGAAGTCCAGTATTTCGTACCTGCGGCCGTCACGGCCGGCTGGGGTGCGCAGGGAGTGGGCGGGGGTCACCGCCACCGGGGTTGCCAAGACCGAGCCATGCGCGTCGAGTTCCTGCCGGGTCAGGAACTCGGCAATGGTCATGCCGCTGCGGCCGATGTCCACTTCCTGAGTCGGCCGGATGCGTCCCTTGCCCGCGCGTTTCGCGGGCGGATCGGGAGTGGGCTGAATGTTCGTTCCGTCGGTCATGGACTGTCGCTGTCGCTCGGCTGCCGCTCGGAGCGTGGCGCGGGCGTGACACCCGTCGCCTCGTTAGGGTCCGCGGGTTGCCACTTCGCCTGCGGCAGTTCAGGCGTTGTGACGACGTTGATCTCGATGTTCCTGAACAGCGCCGCACCGGTACCGTCCTGACTGTAGCAGACCAGCCCCACGGCGCCGGCGTCCTTCACGCCCGAATCCTGGATTCGGACCACCTCGGTCTCGCCCTCGGACAGGGTCACCGTTTCGCCCATCGCCGCCAGGGTCAGGCGCGCAAACCCCGGCACGGGCGACTCCAGGGTTCGCCCGCCAAGGTGCGAATACTGTTTCTTCTCATCTTTGCCGATAGCGCAAGTATCATTTTTCAGCGACAAGCTGCCCTGGTAATGACCGGTGCCGGAGGCACGCACCCAGAGCAGAGACGCGGCGCCTTGTGACCGGACCTCGGCGCGCAGCATGACATCCTTTGCCCGAACCGGGACCAGCGGGAAATTGTTGCTCGGGACCTCAATGACGCCCTGCGAGAATCTCATTTTCTCACCGCCACGGCCGGCGCCCCGTCGGTACGACTCGAATTCCCGTTCCGACCGCAGCAACGGGATCCATTCGTTCGGGTGGCATTCGATCAGGAACGCATAGATGCCCGTGTACGTGAACTCCAGGGGCGGCGACGGGGGCAAGGCCACCAGGTCGTCATAGATCCCGCACTTCCAGCCTTCCAGTGGTGTCAGGCACGGCTGTTTTGTCTTCTCGAGCCAGCGTACGGCAATCGCCTCGTACGGCGCCGCCTGCTTCGCCAGTCCGGCAGGATCGAGCTTAACGAGGGTCTTGAACGCATCTTTGGCCTCGCCGAGACGCATGAGCGCCAGCGCCAGTCGGCCCTTGAGCCACCACCCCTCCTCCGAGGTCGGGTCCAGGGACAGCCATTGGCTCACCGTTGCCAGGGCCTCGCGCCACTTGCCCTGCTGGCAGAGCTCCTGCGTCTTGAGCAGGCTGGAAGAGGCCGAAAGGATCTCCATTTCGCGCTGCAGGCGCTCTTCTCTCTCGAACTGCGCCAGCACGCCGAGGATTTCCTGCTCCTTCGCCTCTGCCCGTGTCTTCTCGACGTCGATCCAAGTCACGAAACACGCAACCACGGTCACGGCCGCGATCAGTCCCATGATGACCAGCCCCACCTGGAGCTTGTGTCGTTTGATCAGCAGCCATACCGACTTCACCAGTCCCGCCTGCTCCGCGGCCGTGGCGAAACCTTGCTGGTATGCCTCGATGTCATGCTGCAAGTCCTTGACGGTCGCGTACCTGTCGTGCCTGCGAAACGCCAGGGCTTTCATGGCCACCGCGGCGAGGGATTCGGGAATCCGGTTTCGCGGCAGGTGCGGCAAGTGCGCTTTCCGCAGCGTTGTGTCCGACTGGCGGACGAGAACCTGAGCGCGACGCACGACACCGGTTCGGGTGAAGCCCTCGGCGCTTAGCCCCTCGTGCTCTGGCAACGTCAGTCCCTTGAGCGGTTTGTTGTAACGCTGCGGAGGCGTGATGGTGCCCTTGGCGGCACGCGCCCAAACCTGCTTTGTGGTCTTGGCGCGGACCGGAGGATGCAGCGTCAGTATGCTGTAGAGAATTCCGCCGAGGGCATAGATGTCGGTCTTGGGGTCGACCTTGTCCGCGTGGTCCAGCGCCTGCTCCGGCGCCATGAACGCGGGGTTGCCCGGCGCCGATGCCGTCGCGCCCGGCGCGGCGCCCACGCCTTTCTTCCGACGCAGGGGCGCCGGGTTTCGCGCCGGCCCGGCCGCGCCCGGCCCGGCCCGCACACCGGCTGTGGGCTTGGCGATGATTTCCGCCTGACCCCAATCCAGAACCAGGACCTCCCCGAAGTCACCGACGATGATGTTCTCGGGGCTCAGGTCGCGGTGGACGACCCCTTGGGAATGCGCAAACGCGACGGCATCGCAAACCTTCATGAAGACCGTGAGCAACGTCACAAGTGAGTAGTTCAAGGCGACCCGCGACTGGCCATCACGCAAGTCGCGCAGGATGCGATCCAAGGTGCGGCCGTGCACCAGCGTCATCGTGTAGAACGGGTTGCCCTCAGCATCCACCCCCAGTTCGTGTGCGGGCACGATGTTTGGGTGCTCCAACTGGCTCGTCAAACGCGCTTCCTGAACGAACTGCAGCACCGCTTCTTTCGGCGCCTTGTCCGTCGCCTGCAGCACTTTCATGGCGACAAAGCGCCGGATGTTCAGATCGCGCGCGCTGAAGATGGCATTGGCGCCGCTCTGGGCAATCTCGCGGCCCTTCCGGTAGGCGCCGTCGCCGCTGGACGAGACAGATGAGGTCGCGGCGGAGGAGGAAGAACGCCTGAGCTCAACCCCGCCGTCCAGGCTCCGGTTCGCCATGAACTGCGAGATCGTCACGCTGTCGCCGGAAGCGGGGGTGCCGGCGACATCGGCGTATTCGACCAGCATCTTCTGCCGCACGTCGCCGTCCGCCAAAGGCCTGTCAGGCTCTTTCGACGTGTCCCGCGGCATGGCCGTCCCCCCCCCATCCCTTAACGCGCCAGGAACCGAACCCACTCAAATCCCGATTGCCGTGCGCCGACAACCCATAGGAGAGATTTGGAAACCTGTCCCCATCAACGGGGCGCGTCACGCATCGCGCAAACCGAACAGGATAACGCATCCCCGTGATACTTGAGAACAGTAGCACTACAGGTGGGTGGGTGCAAGATTCGGATCGGGCATTGCCGGCCTCTGGATGGCAGCATCTCCGCGGGGGCGCGGCACTTCCGTCACACCACGCCGCGTCGCACGACCGCCTACTTCTGGCCTGGACCGCTGTCGATGTCCTTCCAGAACTGCTCGGCGGTGCGCATGTCTTTGCTCTTGTAGTCCAGGTACTTGAGCTTGGGCAGGTCGCGCAGCATGTGGAGTTCGCGCGGGTCCGTGAACTGTGCGGGAATGACAAGTCTCTCGAGGTATTGGCACTGCCGCAGCAGCGACAAGTCCCTGATGTTGGCGCAGTTCCATAGCTGAAGTTCTTTGAGGGGCATGCCGGTAAGCGGCTTGAGATCTCGGATCTCCGTATCGTGCGTGAGAAACGTGGTCAGCCCCATCCCCTCCAGTGCCTTCAGATCAGTGATCTGCTTGCTGTAGGCAATGTCGAGGTTGGTCAGGGGCAGACGTCTGAGGTGCGCCAGATCGGCGTTGGTCACCGGAAGCGCTTGGATGCCCAATCTCTCGATTCGCGTCAACCGCGACAGGAACCCGAAATTCGTCACCTTGGTCCACCCGATGCACAGAGCCGTGAGCGGCATGCCCTCCAGGAACACCATGTCACCGTCCCCCACCTCTGTCTGCCCGAGGTCCAGAACCTCGAGAGGCATGTCTTTCAGGGCGGAGATATCGGCCACCGGATTCTGCTGCAACACCAGCTGCCGCAATTTCTTGCCTTTCAGACCCGAGATGTTCTTGATCCCCTTGTTCGCGGCGCTGAAACCGATGGCGGCCCCTTGGCTGTCCCTCAGCAGGCTCCCGCTCATGTCATAGTTCGAATTTCTGGTCTTGATAGCCACGTTGAGTTCGTCCAGGGTGAACGGCGGGGCGGGTGGGGGCGGCGGCGCATCCACAAACTGGCTGACCGTGGTGCGGAAGTCGCGATAGGCGCTCTTGTACCTGGTCGTTGTCAGCCCCGGCTGGCCACTGACGACGGCGGGTCCGGAGAACCGATACCCGCGCTTCCAGCGCACCGTGCCGTCCAGTTCCTCGACCGTGCCAATGATGCCTTCCGGGCTCATCTCGATCCGGAGCCGGTACGGACGGTTGTACTCCCACTGCACCGCGGGCAGGGCCGGGAATGACATGGCCGCGAGCTTGTCCTGCCCTTGGGCGCTCCAGACGCCGTCGCGCATTTCGGCCAGTTCAAAGTAGTGTCTTGTCCCATCATCATCAGGCGGTTCCAAGAGCGTCACGTTCCAGAAGTTGCGGTCGTCGAAGTGCACCGCGACGCCTGCCATGCCCCAGCCCGCCCGCGTCTTACCGGCAACCGTCAACACGGCTTCGACGCGGACGTTTCTTCCGTACGGACTGGTCTTCGGAAAGGCGAAAGCCCTTTCCGCCAAGTCCAGTTCCTGGCGCAGAGCGCTGTCGCGCCACTCCCAGCCAGGACCGCAAATCCACCGTTCGCTCAGTGGCGGCGAGTCGCCGCCGGACGGCGTGGCCAACGATTCGCTCAGCGTGAATTCTCGGGGCGCCGTCGCCTCAGTCGCAACAAGAGACGGCCCGCTGCCGCCGTTCATCAAGGTCCTCACCTCCGCGGTAGAGAGGGCGCGCTTGAAGCACCACACGTCATCGACCAGCCCCGCGAAGGACTGCCACGTCGTGCCGAGCGTCGCGATGATGCTGTCGCCGGAGAAGTCTCCGCCGAGGTCCTTGCGGACTTCAATTTCATTGTCCACGTGGCCATTGAGGAGGATCCTGCACTTGCGGTTCTCACGGTCGAACACACAGGCCACGTGGGTCCACGAGCCGATGGGGACGATACTGCTTGTTGATGTCTGCACGTTCTCTCCCAACGTCACACTTCCTTGATTCAGCCTCAGCATGAAGTCCGCCCGTCCGTCATCCCGGAAGTCCACAGTCACACTGTCGTTGGTTGGGGATGGCCCCAGATAGAAAGACTGACGAACGCGAGACTCACTCTTGATCGCAAAGGTTGTCGGATTGACCCACATCGCCACCGTGAAACTCGACCTTCCCGGTTGCTTGTCGAGCGGTAGTTTGAACGTGACGATATTCTCTGTCTCCCCGCTCAGCAGCACGGCATTTCCGAGCTTTCCCGGCGCCCAGTCCGCCGTTGAGACACCGTCCAATCCATTCCCGGACGCGTCTTTCACCACCGTGCCGCTGTCCTCGTCGCAGGGCCAGTGCGCGACCAGACCCTCGGGCGCGACGCCGAGCGGGGTGGGGCCGGCGGCCACCGCCTCGAGCGCAACCAGGATTGGCGCGGCGGCCCTGGCCGCCGCGGTCTTCCCGCACCGGTCACGGAAAGCGGTCAGGGCCTTGACGAGTTTCGCCCGGGTCGCGCTGTCATCGGGCGCTGGCGCGCCGGCCACATCCGCCGCGGTCGCATCAGCGTTGAGTTGCAGACATGCAAGCAAATCGGTGAGGTCCTTCTTCGCGTGCGCTTCCTCCCCGCCCAGTTCGATGACCTCGAGACGTTCACGGAGCGCCTCCGCCAACGGGTCGCCGTCGAGCGCGGCGAGCGCCTTGGTTGCGACGGCGTACTGTCTCGCCTCTACGGCCAGCGCCGCGGCGCAAACCGCACCCGCCCGTTTGTCGGCGGCGCCCAAACGTCGCACCTTCTCGGCTTCCGGGAGGTCATTGGGCGTCAGTTTGATGCTGACCCGTGACGCGCCTGACTTGCCCTCGACCTCGAACTGGTCCTCCGCTACCTTGCGCAGCGGCAGTCGCGCCTTCTTCCCTTTCACCATAACCTCGACCGGCCTGCCGATCTCACCCTTCAGACTGTCGAGCAACGCCGCACTGGGGTCGGCGAGAACCTTGAGCGTCGACTCAAACTCCGGGCAGGCCACTCTGGCGGGGGAATTGCGGTACAGAGCCAGCGCGGCCTTGCCGTCACCCGCGAGAAGCCGCTCGGCGAGCCGCTCCTGCAAGTTGAACTTCCCCTGTTCGGCCGCTTCAATTGCGTCCCGTTGTTCCGCTTCGGCTTTCCGTCTGGCCTCCTTGGCCTCCTCCTGCGCCCGCCGTTCCGCGCTCTGTCCTTCCTCGGCCCGCCTCTTGGCTTCGTCGGCGGTGCGCCGCGCCGCAACCGCGTCATCCTGCGCCTGTCGGAGCCGGGCGATCTCCATGGCCGCCAGTTTCGCGTACTTGTCGGTCTTGCCGAGGGTCTTGACATTCTCGAACCGGCCGATGGCCTGAACGAAGTGACGGTCCTCTTTCGTCGTCATGGCCCGGGCCGCCGCGTCCACGGCGGTGTCCCAGGCAGCCAGAACGGCGGTTGCGCGCGCCTCGGCCTCGACCTGCGCCTGTTCCTCCTGCCGGCGTTGCTCTGCCTCAGCCTGGCGCGCCGCCTCTTGGCGGACAACTTCCGCCCGACGCGCCTTCTCCGCCTCCACCGCACGACCGTGCGACCGCATGGCAAGCGCCAGGCCCCCAACCGCCAGCAGGGTGACAGCCGCCCCGATGGCCCAGATCAACGCCTTGCTCCGGCCGCGCCGCACGGGCTCTGCCGTCTCGATCGGGACGGTGTCATCCGCCGTGCCGGGTGCCGGCAACGCCGCGGCGGCGTCGACCGCGGCGGACGTGCCGTCAACCTGACGGACCTTGGCTTTGCGGGCGCCCTTGAACACCGGATGCGGTCGTGGCGGCACTTCACCCATGCCAGGGACGACCGCCGAGGGCCCAGGATCGGGCCAGCACGTCTCGGGCATGTTCCCTGCCAGCACCAGGTCAATATCGGTGATCAACGCCTGCCAACTTTTCTGCCGCTCGCCGGGATTCTTGGCCATCATGGTTGCGAGCAGGACCGAGCATTCCTCCGTAACCGCCGGGTTTCTCTCCCTGGGCGGCGGGAACGGCTCAACGATGTGCTTGGTCATGATCCCCGCCATGGTCGTGCCATCGAACGGAACGCGACCGGTGACCATGTGGTACAGCGTCACGCCCAGCGAATAGAGATCACAGCGAAAGTCGAGTGCGTCTTCGTCCTTGGCCTGCTCAGGACTGATGTAGTAGGGCGTGCCCATCACCGCCCCGGTCACGGTCAGAGAGTGGTCTTGGTCGACGCTCTTGGACAACCCCAGGTCCATCAGCAACGGGACACCTGCCTTGTCCATCATGATGTTCGACGGCTTGATGTCACGGTGGATCAGCTTGAACTTGTCCCAGGCATAGCGGAGCGCGCCGGCCAGTTTCCTGACGATCGCGAGTGCTTCCTGCTCCGGCACGACCTTCCGCACTTTGAGCTGCCTGTCGAGGTCGGTTCCGTCGATGAACGCCATCGCCAGGTAGTGGATGCCACAGTCCACCCCTGCGTCGTAGGCGGGGACGATGTTCGGGTGCGTCAGTTTGGCGACGGTGAGGACCTCGTTGCGGAAGCGTTTGAGGAACGCGACGTCCCTGGTATAGGATGGCGCAAGTATCTTGAGGGCCACCTTGCGGCCCAAAGCCACTTGCGTCGCCAGCCAGACTTCGCCCATGGCGCCGGCGCCAAGGCGCCGCTCAATCCTGAACCCGCCCAGCATCCGATCCCGGACAATCCCCGGCATCGGCACGACCAGTGTTGCGCCGCAGAGCGGACATTCGGCGGCCTCGCTGGCGTGGGCGTCCGGGACCTCAAGTTCGGCCCCGCAACCCTTGCAGACAAAGGTTACCATTTGCATCGGTATATCCCCTGCATTCCCGTCTCAGGGGAAGGAATTCACGATACTCGCGATGAAAACTACAGCCAACGCGTTGAAAAGCAATCCCCGTTTCCCAGAACTCGCAATGCGTCAAGAGGTGCGAAGAAGTCGGTAATGCGGGGGTTGGAGCACTTCGTCGAGGCGGTAGGGCGGGATCAGTCCCGGCACGGCGGCACGAATTCTGGAGCGCCCGCGTTCTCGCGGGCGCTGGGTCCCAGTAAACCGACAGACCCCTCAGCCGATCCGGGGTGCGGGGTGCGATGAGCGCATGACAACCATATCGCACGCCGCGCCGTCGCCGCCGCGGCAGTATCCGGGGACTCGTGCGGTCTCCGCAAACCCGTTCGCCGTCAAGACCTCCGTCTTCGCCGATGGGCTCGCGGCACACCAGGCGAAGATGTCCGTGATGCCCTTTGTCGTGGCCATTTCGAGCGTGTCGCGGATGAGTTGCGGTGCGGCCGCGAGATACGTCGGGTGCAGTTCGAAATCGAACGTGTAGCTGCCGGCTTCGAGCGGGGACTCACGTCGCAGCACGAACGCCCAGCCGGCAGCCCTGCCTTCGGGCAGTGCGGCGATGGTGAGGAACCCGCGCCCGTCATCGACCTGGAAGCACGCATCCATGTAGTTCGGGACATGCCACGCCGGGCCGACGCGGTCGGCCAGCGACGCGCCGGTGAACCCGACTCCGCGCAACCGCGACTCGGCGTCGGTCCCGCGGCGCAGGATGTGCGTGAACCGCAGCATGCAGTCGATGTCGTGCCGGTGCTTGATGCTGCCGGGGACAACGCTGACCGGTTGACCGGGGCGGTAGTAGGCGTCTGCGGACTCCGCAAAGCTGTTTCCAAACCGGCGTTTCGGCAGGATCAGCGGGCCACGGTTCGCATCCGGGACTACGGTCCGAAACCCATGCTTGGCGTAGATGCGCGTCGCCACCTCACCGGCGGTGCACAGCGCGAGTCGCGCCGGACTGGCGTGGAAGTCCTCGACCAGGAACCGTATCAACTCGTCGGCCACGCCTTTGCGCCGGTGCTCCGGCGCCGTGTAGACTTCACCGAAGTTCGCGGTACCGGACCCGGCAACCGCATAGCCGTACCAGACATGCCCGGCCAGGCGTCCGTCGATCTCGCCGACGAAGAACTTGTCGACACACTCCTTGCCGTAATCGCCGTTGAGCTGCTTGCGGATCTTGCGCACCGCCCAGTCCGGCTTGTGCGCGAGGAAATGGCCCAGGCGTTCGGCATATTCCGGTGCCGGTGGCGAGACAAGCCGGACCTTCATGCGCTCCCCGCTCTTCAGATCGACTTCACCGAGGTCCAGTACGGGACGCGTCGCCAGCGCGACGAGGTCCTGCGCCGCGTACTCCTGGCCCACGACCCCACCGAACCGTGCCGCCGCGCGCCGGTCCGTCTCGGCCAGTGCCGGCGCGGCGCAGTGCGGTTTCCGGTTCGGGCACACGCCACACTCGCAGATGTCATCGAGCCCCGCTTCGACCCGCACGCGCCGCGCCGGGTCGCTGACGATCGCCTCCAGCACCGCGTCGTGCGCGCGGGCGAATGCCATGGTGTAGCCCCAGCTCTCGTCGAAATGCAGCCGCACGCCGTCCAGGGCATACTCGCGCAGGTTCGGGAAATGGTGCGCGCGGATCCGAAGGCATTGCGTCTGGGTTCCATCGGTATTCACGCTGTCGTCTCCTTTGTACTTACGGGGTGGTCATGGGAATGCGTGAGGGTCTGTCGTATTGCCGAGTGCAGCCCCAAGCCAGCCCGCGAGGACGCGGGCGCTCCAAAGAAACGCCTCTCCAGGACCACTGGCGTCTCGCCGGTTGCCTGGCCTTGAACCGGAGGGCATTCGGCGTGACTCATGACATTCCGTAGTTCCGCCCCTCGTCGAGCATGATCAGGTAATTCTCCAGCGGTACGTACTTGGCCACCGAGTTGCCGGAGCCAAGGCAGTAACCGCCGCCGGAGTGACATGCGTCCAGAATGCTTCGCACGCGCTGGCGGATGCCTCGTTCGTCCGCGCGACAGAGAAAGTCGACATCCAGCCCGCCGAGCAGCGCGACCTCGTGGCCGTAGAGACGCTTCGCTTCCTCGATCGGCAGGATGGCGTCCTCGAACGAGTGCTTGGCGTCAATCTTCACGTCATGAATGATGTCGGGCATGATCTCGCGCAGATTGCCGCACGAGTGCAGGAAGTAAAACTTGCCGGCCGCATGCGCCGCGTCGGCACAGGCCCGGTGAACAGGGAGAACATTCTTCCGGAGGAACTCGGGCGGGAGAAATGTCTGGGTCTTGAACCCCATATCGTCGGCACCCCACATGGCCGCCACGCAGCGGAACTGACCGAGGAGCCGGCAGTAATCGACGAAGATCTCCCGGACTCGAGTCAGGACCGCTGCGACCAGGTCCGGCTGGTCATAGATCAGGTAGCACATCGACTCGAAGCCCAGCAGCATTTTGTAGTACCCGACCGGAACACTGCTGTAGCAGCGCATGTTCTCCGACAGGTTCTTCTCGAGCCACTCCAGCGGCCCGGTGTCGATCTTTGAGACCTGCGGCCACGGGTACTTCTCGAAGTCCTGCCACGTCTGGATCGGGCCGCTGGCCACCGGATCGGACGACACGGCGGTGCGCGCCTCCTCCGACGCGATGGCAAGGTTGAAAGCGGGCAGGACTTCGGTGACTTGGATCATGTCGTAACCGAGGAAACTCTGGATCGCGATTTCCCGGCGCAGGCGCCGGGGACCGTCAGCGCCGCTCGGGGCGACCGCCAGGCTGAACCGCTGTTCGACGGCGACCTTGATCTCCTCGTCCTGGTAGAACTCCATGAAGAAGACGCGCCCGGGTGTGCCCTCGCGCCGTATGACCTTGCGCAGGCCCGCGAAATCCGGAGTCACTTTGCGCTGCAAGAGTCCCATGTGACACTCTCCTCGCCGTTTCTCTCCCGTGCTCGTTCCCGTGCCCGGACGAGCCCGCGTCCGGGCGCATCGTGTCCTCACTCGGGAAGTTCAGAAAACTCAATCGGGATCTGGACCGGGCTCTGTATGATCCCCTCCGCCTGGGCGTGCGCGCAACTGGAATACGTGTTCCGCTCGGACTTGGAGTGGAACACCCGGCCGTCCGAGAAAACGACCAGCATCGAAATGCTGCGCATCTTGAAGAAGTCCTGCGGACCATCGGGCTCGATCACCAGCTCATTCTCGCGCCGCAGAATGTCGGTGATGTCAACCTTGATGTTCTGAATCACCCCGACACCCACAAGCGGATGCCAATGCCAGGAATTCACCGAGCCGAGCGTACCCATCTGCGTGCCGTTCAGATAGGCCTTGCGGATCGGCACGGGCGGCAGGGGCGCGGTGGTCGTAAGGCCGTTCTCGATGCTGTCGAGGTTGCCCGTAGGCGCCACGCCTTCGGCATGGATGACGGTACAGATCACCCGTGGCGGCGGCTTCTCTGTCCGGACCGAGCAGTCCCTGGCCTCCGGCATTTCGTCGCCGCTGCATTCTTCATGAGTCAGTCGGAGCAGTGACGCTGCGCCCAGCCACGGAATCGTGACCCGCAACTCGCCGCCGCGGCGCTGGAACGGGACCCGGTAGCTTCCGCCCGGCAGATTGATCGACTGCACGCAGGCGCCGCGAATGTGTTCGGCATCGGGCACTCGGACCGACACCACCACATTCTTAGCGAATGCACCCTTGGCGACGTCGTGCCCCGGAACGATCAGGGGAACCAGGTACTCGCCGTCACGGCTCTCGAAAATGTTCCCTTGCACGCCCTCCGGGACGTCGAGCGGGTTCGGCCCCAGGAACCAGGTCTTGCCGGGCAACCGTTCGTACAGGAGCATGTAGTTGCGGTGCAGGCGCTGGAGTTCCTCGGGGATGGGTTTCGCGTGAGCGGGGGCGTCACTCACTCGGAATCCCCGCGAGTGGATCAGGCTGGGCGCCGGCGGCCAAAGGCCGTTGAGCAGGTTACGCTGGTACTGCGCCTCCGTGTGCCCCAAACCACAGCAGACTTTGCTGCCGACGGTCAGCCACTTGATGCGCTCGCCCTGCAGCGGTCCGAGTTCGCCCAGCAGCCCGACCGTATGCGGCAGCAGGTCCACCATGTACGGCCCGTTCCAGTAGCACGTTTTTCCCGCCCGCTCCACGATCTTGGCTACAGCGTGGGTGATCCGGCAGACCTTGAAATCGTCCGGGTCGCCCGCGGACTGGTCCATGAAGATGCCGTCCGCTTCGGGATAGAGCTCGAGCAGACGCTGCACTTCATCACAAAGGTACTGGCCCCAGCGCGAGTCGGGCCGGCAGTCCATCACCACGTGATCAAACCACGTCATGCACGGCGAGCCGTCCGGTCGGCGCACAATGCATTCGGGGAACTCCTGCGCGGCGAAGAACTCCCACGACTCGGTCGGGTTGAAGTACATGTACGTCTGCATGCCGCGCGCCTTGAGGTTGCGGATGAAGTCCCGCACCTCGTCGCAGCGGCCGGCCGGGGTCGTGACCCGCGACACGTAGCGCTTGATGTCGTCGTACGGTGCGTCCTCGGGCGGCGCGGCCGGATCGGTGGTGCGCTTGATCGTGTTCCACTTGTCGTCAATCATTTTCACCCACGGCTCTTCCTCCGGCACGCTCTTGCCGAAGAACGGGCAAGTCCAATGGATCTCGACGTTCTTCACGCCCTGCTGCGCGAGTTCGTCGCACAGCGCGACGTCGGTCGTGTTCGTGTAGACGAAGCAGCCGTGCGTGGCCTCGACGGTCGCGGCCGACGCCATGAAATAGTCCGGGTACGCGTCGCGGACCCAGCGCAGCCCGGGCCGCCAGCAGCCCTCGTGACGGATGACAAAGTGCCGAAGCGTAACGGAGTTGCCCGGACTGACCCGGAGCCGTCGCTGGAGGGTAACCTGCTCCGTGCCCGCCTCGCACGAGAAGCCCGGGGTCGGCGCCTCAATGTGCGCCGCCACCGTGAACCCGAGGTCGCGCTCACGCTCGTAGAAGCTGACCATCGGAATGGAGAGAACACCGCCCGGGAGCCCCTTCGACAGGCAGGGCGCACCGCGATAGGCAAACGCCGCACCGGACTGCTTCAGGTCGTAGTCGGCCCGCAGCGAGGGCGCGAAACACATGCCCCGGAGCGGGAGCCCGGAAATGTTCTGCTCGAGGCACAGGGCGGCAGGCTCAGTCCCCGGGTTGCTGATGCGGACGGAGAACTCCAGCTCCGATCCCGACTGACGCCAGGTCGACTCGAACAGCAGTTTGGCTGCGCTCGCGCGCTCGAGCCATGACACGCCCGGGTTCGGCAAGCGCAAGTCCCGGACCTTCTCCAGGGCGTCAGTCGTGACGGGCGTCGGCGGCGTCGCGGACTCCGCAAACCAGCGCTGCCGGACCTGCAACTGCACGTCGTCCCCGTAGGCAACGAGCAACTGCCCGTTGCCGCCGTCCACTTTCACGGAACGCACCGGGACACCGTTTGCTGAACGCACAGAACGCATGGCCGAATTCCTGTCGGTTGCTGCGGACATCGTGGCAACTCCTTCTCGTCCTGAACGTGCCAGACTGCTCGACTGTCTTCGACCCCGTGCGGCCCAGGCTCGTAGTCCCGCCTTCAGGCGGTCCCCGGTTCACTCCGTGGCGACGCAAAACTCGGACCGCGTAAACGCGGGACTACGAGCCTCAAGCCGTTTCACGCTGCCAGCGTAATCTCCCGCTCCACCACCCGCCGACAGTTCCTGCGGCGGGTGGTGGACGGCCGCCGCGGCACGAATTGGAGCGGTGGCTCGGCACCGCTCCGATTCGTGCCGCAACGTCGAGGGGTTGCAAGGGGAGTCAACGACGCCCCTTGCTCGGGGGTCTGGGGGTGGAAAACCCCCAGCATCGCTTCCTTCGCCATCGAGTCAGCACTCCATCGGCCTGCCTCAGAACACGCGCGACCCGGACGCCAAGCCGAGGTAGCTCCCGCTCCGGGCGGGGAGGTACGCACCCTTGCGGGCCTCGTCGAGTTCCGGGATGGTGGCGACGTGGCCGTCGAGGTACTCGCCGAGCCGGTCGGCGAGTTCGCGGTAGCGCGCCGCCTGGCCGGCGAACCGGATCTGGAGCACTTCCAGGCCGAACGGCTTGCAGCGCGCCAGCCAGAGCGTGCGGAACGAGCGCGCGAGTTGCTCAATGAGCCCGACGAGCGCCGGCACATCGTTGCGTACCGCGGCCAGCGCCGCCTTGTCCCCGGCCGCGTAGGCATCGAACAGCCGCGCCGCCAGGCCCGTCTTGGCGGCCATGACACTGGCCACGAGCCAGGCGTGGTTGAGGTCGCCCGCGATCGTGTCGGTCCGGTGCGGTTCGAGGGCGCGCACGACCTCGCGGCAGTGCGCCTCGGCATCGCGCAGGACCTGTGTCCCGGCCTTGGCCGCGTGGCGCAGGTAGATGGCCAGCATCGGGTCGTCCCAGAGCACGCAACCGGGCTGGAGCCGGTCGTTCAGGCGCGACGCAGCCCGGTGCACGGCCAGGTCCGAACCGCAGACAGCGCGGAACCGCCGCGCCAGCACCTCCTCGTTCACGGACCCGTCACCAAAGCATCGCTCGGCCACGTAGGCGAGCCCCGCAAAGGCTGAGTCGATCTCCCAGTAGCCGCCGTCGTCCGACCACAGCGTGAAGAGCATCTCCTTGAGTCCGACCTCGCGGCAGGCCTCGATGCAGGCGCCGCCGCAGCGTTCCGTGCGCCGCCAGTCGTGCCACGGCGTGGGCCAACTCCAGACGCCGGATGCCATCACCGGCTCAGAGCCGAGGTCGCGGTGCTGCTGAACGCGGTCCTTGTAGTGTGCCGGGCTGTCGTTGTAGTAGTCCCAGTAGACCAGGTCCAGGTCCTTGGGCAGTGCGTTGCGCACCTCGTCGGGAATACGGTTCGCTTTGTCGTAGTGCACGCCCGACGTTCCGGCCAGGCGGAACAGCACGTCGGACCAGATCATGGGTCGCACTCCGTGCCGGGCGCAGATTTCCGCGACACGGCGCAGGTGCTCGGTGTAGATGTCGAGTCCGCGCCGGTAGCCGTTACGGTCTAGGTACTTGCCGCGGCCGAGGTCGTAGGTCTCGTCCATGCCGAGGTGGAATCGGCGGCTGCGGAACGCGGTGGCCCAGAACGCGACCATTTTCTCGACCAATTCGTACGTTTTCGGCTCGCCGACCAGGAGCGTGTGTTCCGTGTCGCGGATCCCGGCGTTCGGCGACCACTTCAGCGCCTGCTCGAGATGCCCGAGCGCCTGGATGCTTCCGACCATCTCGATGCCGAGCGCGGCGGCGTAGTCGTCGAGCGCGCGCATTTCCTCGACCGTGTAGGCGCCGCGCATGTACCCGAAGCATGGCTCGCCCGGCAACGTGTACCCGGCCTCGGTGTAGACCATGGCCATGTCATACCCGAGCAGGTTCAGACGCCGCAACCACTTGCGGAAGTGTTCCGGCGTGACCATGGCGTTGTGGCCGCAGTCGAGCACGATTCCGAGGGTCGAGAACGCCGGCGTGTCGGTCACCGTGGCGCCGTCCGCCACGAGCCCGGCCAGCAGCGAACTGAGCGCGCGGCCGGCTTGCGACAGGCGGCCGTACCGCACCGTGGCCGTCCCGCCGCGTCGTTCGATGGCGAACCCCGCCAGTCCCGGCTCGTGCCGGAACGCGACGGTGATGCGGACTCCGCAGGGGGCTGCGGCGTCCGCGGCCCCGGGGGATGCGGACTCCGCAATCGGGTACTCCTCGGCGAGAGTGCGCAGCAGCGCGTGCAGGTCGGGCGGCGTTTCCGCCGCGTGCCAGGTCAGACTTACATCAACGTTTGCGGGCATCGCATGGCTCCTTGTTCAGTTCAGGATAATGTCACCGAAGCGGGGGATCCGTGGCTCGGACCGTCTCGGGCCGAGGCAGGGTGCTCGGGCCGGTCCCCAGCCGAGGTCCTCGGGCCGGGACGGCCCCGAGCACTCCGCTGCGGTCCCGGAGGTCCCGCGCCACTGTTCTTTTCGGTGTTCAATCGAGGTCATACAGCGCGGTCCCGGGTGTCGCCAGGGTGTCGTCGATCACGTTCACATTCCGGCCCACGACGCGGCCGGAAAAAAGTTCGGTTACGGCCGCGCAGGTGCGCGGCAGGGCGATGCGCCGGTCGCCGCCGGTCGCCGTGTGCAGCGCCACATAGCGGTGGCTGGCGTACAGCGGCTCATCCGTGTCGCTGTAGATGTGTACTCCCGCCTGGCGCGCGACGTTGCGGAGTTCGCACGGCGTCAGTTTGGGGTCAACCGACACGACCGACGTCCACGCGCCCATCGCGCAGGTCGTGATGCCCGGCTGGTCGACGCTCACTCCGGTGAGCCGCTGCATGCCTGCCTCGTCGTACGTGCCGTCGCAGACGACGCCGGGCCGGTAGAGCCACAGCACGGTACGGTTGTCGCGCAGCACCTTTTCCTCGAGCAGACGCCGACGCGCCGCGTCCATGACGAACAGGTACGGGAAGATCACGAGTCGAAACGGCGCCAGGTCCAGGTCCGGGAGGTCGCCCCAGGAAAACGCGCGGTGCGGCGCGCCCGTGTGGTGCAGGGCGTGCGCCAGGCCGCTGTTGAACGCATCGATGCGGCGGTCGTTCTGGTCGAGGTACAAGGCGCTGTCCGGATCGACGATGAGCGCGATCTGGGCTGCCGACGCGTGCTTCTGCGTCTGCGCGGTGTTCCAGATCTGCTTCATCTGCGCCAGGGCGGCGCGGGCGCTGGCGGTCTCGTAGAATCCGCCCCACATGTCGAACCACCAGAATGACACATCCTCGGTCAGGCAGAAGCTGAACTCGCGCTGCAGTCCGGCGACGGTTTCCACCTCGTTGTGCCAGCAATCAAAAGCGGCTTTGTACCAGGGCGCGGGGCGCTTCGACGTGTGCGTGCGCATATCCAGTTCCTGGATGAACGCCTTGCCGCGCTGCTTGAGCGTGCCGACCGGGACCAGGAACGGGCTCGTGCCGCCCATCTGCCGGTGCCGGTAGCTGCCGGGCGCGACGGAGAAATCGATGTCGGGCGACGCGAAGACGCGCTCGTAGTCCAGATGCCCTTCGGACACCAACCGGTGCGGCCCGTACTCCAGGGTGTAGCCGTAGAACAGGCCGAGTTCGGCTCGGCGCGCAATGATCTCGCGGGCGGCGTGGGCAAAGTAGAGAATCGTGTCGCCGATCTGCCAGTGGCAGAAGCGCCAGTACGCCAGCGCTGCTGCGTCGACCTGCGGGTCCCGCAATAGGTCGTGACTGATGTGCTCGCGGATCGACGCGGACGGGATGTCGACCGGGTCTGGCATGCCCTGGTCCTGCGCCCACGTGCGGAACGCGGCGCGCCGACTGCGGCTCTCGTCGCCGAACGAGCGCTCCTGCCACTCGCAGGTGCCGCCGCAGGACAGCATGTAGGCGCGGATGGAGTCGGCATAGTTCGCCTCGGTGTGGCGCAGGAACGCCTGCAGGTAGTTGCGCGTCGCTTCGCGCCACTGCGGCAGCGACGCGATCTTTCCGAGCCGGTAGAAGGTATCGTCCGCACCGCACCGGCGCTCGAACCACGGCGGCGAGTTAAGGTCGATCATGCAGATGATCTGCACGCGCGGGTTGGCGGCGCGCAGTTCCTGGATCTGCCGGTCCAGCGGCTCGAAGTCGTAGTGGTCCAGCCCCAGCCAGGTCGGCTCGTAGACGCTGTACGGCATGCCCAGGCTGTTCAGGGTGTTCGACGGGTAGATGCACACCCAGTCGACCCCGAATCCGGCAAACGCCTTGACGGTCTCCAGTTCAGGGTTGAAGGAGCGGTAGGCGAATACGTTCTCGTTGAGCATCTGAAGTCTCCGTTGTATCTCTGCGTCACGCGCCGGCGCTTGTAGTGGTGTCGCAAGCCCGGCGGCCGACCGCCGGGCAAGACGCCATTCCCGAGCCACGTCGCGTATGCTCTTGGCGCGCCACTACCGTTCTGCGCACTGCGAGCACACTACAAGCGGGTGCCCCCCGACGCATCAGGCGCCTTCTCATCGTCTCTGGCGAGTCTGCCCACATGGTTGTTTCTTGCTTCGTTTGCCGACTCGGCCTCATGACTACACCAGCGCGACAAACCGCATGCTGCGCGGCGACAGCGTGATCTCGGGGCCGCCAGCCGGCACGAGCCCATCCTGCCTCGCGACGGTCACGGTCTGCACCTGGCGCGTGTAGTTGATCAGGACCAGTCCCTTTTCGCCCGCTGGCGACTGCCAGGCGGTGTGCAACACGGCAGGGCGCGTCACGGCGAATGGCACGATGGTCTCCGGGGGCGTGAAGATGTTGCGGTCGATGCAACTCACCTCGACCTGATTGCAGCGCAGGTCCCCGGGCGGGAGCATCTCGCCCCAGAGCAGCCACTCGCGGTGTGCGTGGTAGAACCGGCACACGTCGAGGAAGAACGCTATGTCGGCCGTGAACTCCGGCTCGGTCAGGTGCCGCATCGTCAGGTTCGTGGCCATCGGCTGACAGCCGTAGGCCACGGTCCGCGCCACGGCCAGGGCGAACTGGTCCGGGCAGAGCGCGTGCCAGTTCTTTTCCTTGGCCGGGTCGGTGCGCTTATCCTGCGGCCAGGCGTCGTCGTACGGCGTGATCCCGTCAATGTGCGTGTAGATGCCGAACACGACCGAGTGGCCGTGATACACCGCCTGGAACAGCGGCACCACCCGCCCGCCGCGCTCCGAACTGGTGGCCAACGTGATGCAGCCGTCGAGCAGGTCCTGGTAGACCTCGGCAACACTCTCGCTGCTGAGCTTCAGGTTGGGATGGCGTGCCCGGATGTTGGCGAAGATCTCTCGGAAACCCTGTACGCCGTGCGGACCGCCGCCTGGCGTGTGACCGTGCTCGGTGCTGTAACACGGACTCATGCCGCCGACGATGGCGACCATGTCCATGTAGAGCCCATCGAGCCCGAGGGCCGCGGCATTGTCCGCGGTCTTCATGGTGCGGCGGTGCCAGATTTCCGACGCACCGCACATGTACATCAGACGCTTGTTCATCCACGTGTTGAAGACCGTGCCCTGGTACTCGCCGTTCTCCAGCAGCACGGTGCCCTGTCGGCCCTCGGTCGGCCAGTCCGGCTCGTCCTGTTCCCAGCATACGCCATTGGTGTAGACCTGCACGGCGACGTTGTGGCGCTGCAGGTCCTGGACCGCGGCCCGGAACCGGTCCTCGCCTTCGCGGGGCGGGAAGTAGTCCGGGTAGCCGGTGTCGTAGGGCTTCTTGTGCCACCAGTACCAGTCCAGGGCGACCGGCAGTGCGAGGCGGCGCGCCACCTCCTTGGTCGCCGGAACGACGTTGTCGATCCGGCCGCGGTTCCACAGCCAGCACGCCAGTTCGGCAATGTACGTGCCGCGGCGCTCGGCGGGGCCGCGCGACGCCCACTTCTGCTGCAGCGCCCATGACCGGTAGATGCGCGCCGCCTCGTACCAGCCGCCTGTGAAGGCCGCCAGCGAAACGCGATAGCCCGGAAACTCCTGCACACCGCTCTGCGGCTGCGGCAGAATGTGTTCGATGCTCAACCGTGCCGTGCCGTCCCCGACCCGCAGCAGCACCGATTTTGTCCAGCCCTCGGCATCGCGCGAGTCCAGGTACAGGCCGGCGCCGTCCGCGAGCCAGGCCATGAACTGCATGTGCGCGCGCCGGCGAATGCAGCCCGGCATGCCCTTGGCCGTAACGTGTTCGGCCCCGGGGTTATCAAAGACCCTGCCTATGTCCTCCGGCACCACCCATTGCACGGCCTTGCCGTAGGGGATGCGCACGTCGGGGAAGTTCAGTGCCGTAGGCTTGAGCCCCTCGGGCAGCTCGACGCGCACGAGCCGGCCCTGGAGCAGTCCGCTCTCCAGTTGCCAGACCAACTCAACGTTTGCCTCGACCTCGCGCCCGTCCTCGTAGCGCAGGCGGTCGAACGTCACCTGCAGGCTGTCCGGCCCGACGGGGACAATGTCCCGAACCGAACAGGGCCAGAGCTGCTCCTGGGTCTGATCGCTGCGGCGCGTCTGCAGCGACCAGCCATAGCACGGCGCCGCGAACGTCCGGCCGCAGTCCTTGCCGGTGATCTCGAGCAACTCGCCGTGTGCCGAGAAGCGCGCGCTGTGTCCTGCCGCGTCGCGCAGGACAATGGGGTCGGTCTTGGTATCCATGCCGTCACGTCGATCCTTGCGTTGCATCGTTGGACTCCTGTGATCCCTCGTTCCTTCCGGCGCGCGGTGGCTCGGGGCGTCTCGCCCCGAAGCGCGGTGCTCGGGCCGGTCCCCGGCTGAGCGACTCGGGCCGAGACGGCCCCGAGCACTCTGCTGCGGTCCCGGAGGTCCCGCGCCACTGCGGCCTCACGCTACGCGCCCGGCCTGCTGTCGCAGCCGCGCGATGGTGACCGCGACCGGCGATGGTTTCTCGCCGCCGGGGTTGGCACTCTGCCGCAACTCTTCGAGCGTCTGGTGCAGTGCATGGCAGGCGGTCTGGTAGTCGACCTCGGCCAGTTCGGACACCAGGCGCGAGCCGCGGTCAATCAGCTTCTTGTTCGTCGTCTCGACGTTCGCCATCCAGTTGCTGGTCAGACGCTTGAGGCATCCCATGGTCGCGGTCGAGACGGTGTTGAGTACGAGTTTTGCCGCGAGGCGCTCCCAGAGTCCGAGCGGGGTCGACACCAGCCGGCACGGGATGTGGAACTGGCACGCCACGTCCGGCAGTGCGGGCGCGGCGGTGCCGATGACGGCGGCCAGGCGCCGTCGGAACGGCTGCGCGGCACGGGCAAAGGCGCCCTGCCACACCGGGAAGCCGGGGAACAGCGCCTCGTGGTCCAGCAGCACGGCCATGGCGATGCTGTCCGGCGCGTCGTAGCGCGACGGGTCGTCCTCGTTGCCGATCAGGAACTTGACGATCTCGTCGCTCCCGAGTCGCGGCGGGTTGGCGCGGGCCGTCGGCGGGCCCTGCAGTTCCTCGTAGCGCGCGCCGTCCCATTCGAGGCAGCGCGGCGCGCGGCAGAGCACTTGCTGCCAGGCTGCCGGCGTGGCGAGCATCGGGTCCTTCACAAACGCCCACGATGGCGGCGCGGTGCGATCGTCGCACTTGCGGAAGGGTGGCAGCATGAAGGTCGGGGCGCGCTCCGTGGTGTCGGTGAAGATGTCCAGCAGGCATTCAGCGGCGAAGTAGGTGACACGGCCGCGGGCGGCATAGAGGTCGCGCTCGGTCTCGATCCAGGCAGTCATCGCGTCGATTGCCGCCGGTGCCGCGAGGTCCGCAAGCAGGTCCGTGAAGCGTTGTGCGCCGTGCTGCGGCCGGCGCCACGCGGCCGGGAGCGTCTCGAGCATGTCGGGCGGCAAGACTTCGGCCAGGCGCGCGGTCAGGGCGTGATCAAGCGCGGTGCCGACCACGAGCAGTTCGGCGGTCGTGGCCTGCATCCGGGTCGAGCCGGCCACGGCCATCGGGCCCGAGGCCAGGTCCAGGACCGTGACGGCCGGATCCTCGATGACCTGCCGCGAGCGCTCGATGTGCCGCGCCAGGATCGCCGCCGGGTTATTGAAGGCGAAGAACGTGCGCACGCCGCGCGCGTTCGCCTCGAGGATCGTGCCGATGACCGACGATGTCTCGCCGCCCTCACTGATCGCGACCAGCACATCACCCTTGCCCAGGCCGGCCTCGACCACCTGGCGGCGGCCGAACGAGGCGTAGTCCTCAAAAAACTCAACCGACCGGATCAGCGCGTAGTCGCCGCCGGTCATGATGCTGCAGACCTGCTCGGCCTGCGTGGCGCAGACCGATGCGAGCGGCGGGTGGCACTGGGCCAGCCCGGCCCAGAAGCGGCGCCAGCAGGACTCGAGCAGAATGCTGAGCCGGCCGGTGGCGCCACACCCGGAGAAGCAGACCCGATGCCCGTCGCGGAACGCGTCGCCGAGCGCAGACACGAGGGTCCGGAATTCCGCGCCGGCAAACACGCGCCGTGCGGACTCCGCAACGTCCTGGTCCACGGCTTGCAGCAAGCGCACGCCGGCGGCCACGTCCCGCTGCAGCGTCTCGGCCAGCCCCTTGGTCCCGGGGTGCGACTGCTCGGTCGGCAGCACGCCGAGGTGAAACTGCGTCTCGTGTTTCAGGAAATGCTCCGCCTTCTGTCGGTAGTCATCCATGTCGTACGGTCCTTCCATCTTCAGCGTTTGCCGCCGCCGGCCTTGTGCCGGCGGTGAAGGCGACTTCAATCTGCGTTCGCGGTCCCACTACCCACCATCTCTTTCTCCCCCTGCTGCGGGCGGAGTCGCCCGCGGCAGGGGACGAAAGAGAGCCGCGCAATTCAGCCAGAACCACACTCGCCGGTCCCGCCGGGATGAACCCGGCGGCGACCGCGACCCGCCCTGTGGCGCACCGGGCTGGCGGACGTCGCCGGCCCGGTGCTCTGGCGCCAGACCAGTTCGTGCTCGAGATACACGCTCTTGATCGCTGCGCCGGCAGTGCTCGCCTCGGCCACGAGCCGGGCCGCGATGCGGCCGGCCTCGCGCACCGGGAACCGCACCGTGCTCAGCGGCGGCGCGATCAGGGCGCTGAACGGCGAGTCGTTGAACCCGGTCACGCTGATGTCCTCCGGCACGCGCACGCCGACGCGCTGCGCGACCGAGATGAACTGCAGCGCCAGCGTGTCGTCGAAGCAAATCACGGCGGTGGGACGGCAGAACTGGCGCAGCAGCGCTTCGGCCGCCTCGCGCGCGGCGTCCGGCTCGTAGTCGGTCTCGAAGTCGGGGACGTCTTCGATGCGCAGCCGCGCCTTTGCGAGCGCCTCGGCGATCCCGAGCCGCTTCTGCCGGTCCGTGTGCTGCCGGTGCCCGGTGATCAGCGCGAACCGGCGGTGGCCCAGGTCGAGCAGTCCCCGCGTGATCGCGCGCGCCGCGCCGCGCGGGTCCATGCCGACCACGGGTCCGGGCACATCGGACTCCATCAGCGTCACGTGCGGCAGTCCGAACGCCGCGAGCTGCCGGATGTCGCCCGCGTCGACATTCAGCGGAATCACGATCACCCCGGCCATGGACTGGCAGAAGGCGGCGGACCAGGCGGACAGCGGTGCGCCTGTGGCGCTCACGTGCGCGCCCACCCCCGACAGGTGCGCGTCCGCCCCGGCAATGAGTTCCGACATGTACGGACTGCTCGCCTTGCCGAGATCCTTCAGCCAAAACGCCACCGGCTTGACCGCGGCGGACGGCGGGTACGCGAACGTGCCCTTGCCCTGCTGCCGGTAGATCAGCCCGTCGCGCTCGAGCCGCGCCAGAATCACGCGCACCGTCATGCGGCTGACCCCGAACCGCGCGCAGAGCTGGTTCTCCGACGGCATGGGCTGCCCGGCCGCGTACTTGCCGGCGCGCACCTCGCCGCCCAACGTCTCAACCGCACTGCGTGTGATGGAGTCTCTGGATTTCACCGTTCGCCCTGCGTCTCCGTCCGTCCCGGTTGGCCATGCCATGCACCCTGGACAGCTTGTATATACAAGTAAGAATACACCGGGTTTGGCGGGTTGTCAAGGGGTGGGAACACGCCGCGGCGCATGGCAGCTCCGTTGGGGTAGATGCGGTTTGCGTGCATCGTGCCTGAGTCCCGGCTTCAGCCGGAAGCCTGCGCCCGCGCTTCAGCCGGGCGCGAGGCGCGTCGCCAACCGCAACAACCCCATGCCACCGTCACGCGCCACGCCGTCGCCACGACGCGCAACGAACCGACCCCGCCGTTCCGCCATACCACGCGTTCCCCGCGCGCTCGCTGAAGACTCGCGCCCGCTTCCGCCTGAAGGCGGGACTCAGACGAAGGCGGACGGCGCAACACACGGAGTCTCGCTTGAAACGTTCGGGTTCCGCAATAGCGGGACGCCCCGCGGCCACCTTGCGCGTGCCCGCACCGGTGCTACAGTCCGAGGCATTGGGGTTGGTTCCCGTCTGTCTGCTCAAACTCACGGAAGGCTGCGCATGAGCCATCGCATCGCGAAGATTCGGACGGTGTCTGAAGAATCCGTTTCGCATCCGCCCGCCTACGACGGCGTCCTGTCGGGCATGGTGGAACTGCTCGAGCAGGCCCGGCGCGCCTCGGCACGGGTGGTCAACTCGATCATGACGGCGACCTACTGGGAACTCGGGCGCCGGATCGTGGAGTACGAGCAGGGCGGCGAGACGCGGGCCGAGTACGGCAGTGGATTGCTGCAGCGGTTGTCCGGCGATCTCACAGCCAGGTTCGGGCGCGGCTTCGGCGTGGATAACCTCGAACTATTCCGGGCATTCTACCTGACCTACCCGCCGGAAGTCATGGCCTCCATGCTGGGGCAGAAATCCGAATCAGCGATTCGGAAAATGGCGCGGAGAGCTGAAGTTGGCCGGAAATCCGAATCAGTGATTCGGAATTTGACCCTGCCAGAGGTGGCACGGTGCTTCCCACTCTCATGGACACACGACGTCCGCCTGATTCGTTTCACCAGGACGCCAGAGGCGCGGCGTTTCTACGAGACGGAAGCCTTGCGTGGTGGCTGGACGGTCAAGCAACTCGAACGCCAGATCGAGACCCAGTTCTACGAACGCACCGCACTGTCGCGCAACAAGGCGGCCATGCTCAGCAAGGGCGCCAAGCCCAAGCCCGAGGACGCGGTTACCCCCGAAGAGGAGATCAAGGACCCGCTGGTGCTCGAGTTCCTGGGGCTGAAGGACGAGTACTCGGAGACCGATCTGGAAGCGGCCCTGATCCACCACCTCGAGAGTTTCCTGCTGGAACTCGGCGGCGACTTCTGTTTCGTGGCCCGGCAACGGCGGCTGCGCATTGACGACGAGTGGTTCCGGGTGGACCTGGTGTTCTACCACCGCTGCCTCCGCTGCCTCGTGCTGATCGATCTCAAGCTCGGCCGGTTCACGCACGCCGACGCCGGACAGATGCACGTGTACCTGAACTTTGCCCGCGAGAACTGGACGCGGCCGGGCGAGAACCCGCCGGTCGGGTTGATTCTGTGCGCCAGCAAGGGTGTGGCCCTGGCCCGGTACGCCACCGAAGGCCTGCCCACCAAGATGCTGGTGCGCGAGTACCTGACCGCCCTACCCAAGGCCAGTGTGCTCGAAGCCGAGATCGCCAAGACCCGCCGGCAACTCGAAGGCAGGAAGGGCGGCGCGGGCAAACGGCGCGGGTGGAAGGTGGAAGGTTGACGGTGGAAGGCCTGCAGAACCAAGAGAAGCGGTCAACGGTTCGCGGCGGCCGGGGCGCGTGGTGCCTGGGCTGGCTGGTCGGCGCGGTCGCTGTTGCCTTCGCGCTGGCGGTGTCCGCACAGGACGTGCCGGAAGTCGTGCCGTCCGGACTCATGCGCCCCGAGGACGTGCTCAAGGCGGTGAACGAGGCGAAGACGTTTGAGGATGCGTGGCCGGTGATGGTCAGGTACGGCGACGGCTTGTGGCGGCTCGTCAGGAAGAAGAGCCCTTCTGCCGTTGACCAACAGATGCTGTGGCAACACTACCATCCAAAGGAGTTCTTGGAGCTGATGACTGCATGGGACAAGCGAGAGGATGAGGCGAGGGCCGCAGGGCAGTTCAGTCGTGCTGACGAGGAACGCCTGCAGCAACTCTATCCCCGTTCCGCAGGTGCGATGGCCGTGCTTGGCAATGTTCACTTGGCGCTGAGAGCGAAGAACCGGAAAGGCGCACTTCCGGCAACGGCCAAGGAGTACTTCGAGTCCTTCTGGCGCCCCCCGCCGTCAGCCCAACAACTGGAGGACAACCGGAAGATGGCTGCCTCGCGGGAGGCGTTTGCGAAGGTGGTTGCGGAGCAAGACGCCAAGCTCCAGGCGTATGGCGTCACCGCCGCGACGCTGCGCTGTCTGGGACGTCTGGTAGAGGGCGAGGCTTTCGGGTATGACGAGGCTGTCGGGGCGGTGCGGGAATACGCTGGTGCCATGGCCAATGTGTCCAGACAGCTTGACGCGACCCAGGATCCAGAACAGCAGAAACGCCTCAAGGCTGACCTGGAGTTTATCACCCAGCCGCACATTCTCGCGCGTTTCCGGGACTTCGCCCGGTGCGTCGCGCCTGCCCGGCAACCCAACGCCGAAGCCAGCCGCAACGTCTCAGAAACGCGCAAGCGCGAACTGGCTGAACTCCAAGGCCTCTGCGACCAGATCGAAGGACTGGCGAAGAAGAAGGTGGAGGAAGGTCTCGCAGAGATGAACAAGTCCGAGCAGGAGCGCCTGCGGAAGCTGTACCCGCCGGGCTACCCGCGCCGCATGAACGACGCCGAAACGCGCCAGGCCGAGCAGTTCCTGCAGGCCTTGAACCAGAGCCTGGCAGCCGATGACGACGAGCGCATAGCCAAGGACCTCGCATACCAGAACACCACCGAACGTAAGTACACCGGCGAAGTCCATGCGGCGATCACTTCCACCGTGAAGAAACAGCGTGGCGACTATCTTGAACTCCTGGCTCTCCTGTCGAAGAAGGAGAACTGGTTCGCTCTCTCGGAGAATGAACTCGCCCTGCTGCGGCCGAGCGCGCAGGCGGTCTGGGAAGGCGCCATCCCGCCGCAGGTCATCCACCTCCATCGCGACGCGCCGGACCAGCCCTGGCGGTTCAAGGCCGGGTACCGCATCCCCGCGGGGCTGGACGGACTGGGGCTGAAGTGACGGCGCCCCTCGCTCCCACGTTACTCGCCGCCGGGAATGGGGGCGCATTCCGTTTGTGTCCAGCCATTAGGCGGTCTGGCAGGCGTGCCCCCGAGCAAGCTCCTATGAAACACGCGTGATGTCTTCCGCCGCCACCGAGCTTGTCTCGTCGCCCCGCGGACGCAAGGTCCGTGGCGGCGCGGACAAACGCGAGTAACACCAACCTATGATCGGGCGGTCTGCCGCCCGGGAACCGCTGCCCCACCACCTGCGGGTTTCTCTCCGAACTTGTTATGCAGCTCGTGCCGGGCTAGACTACGTGGCTCGCGAAATAGGAATGGAACCATTCTCATGTCGCTACTGTTGGAGACGGGCATTTACAGCATTCCGGAGGCGGCACGGCTGACGCGCGTGTCGTCGCGGCGCATTCGCGGCTGGCTCACGGGGTATGCGCTCCGGACGAAGGCAGGGACACGCCATTCGGCCGCCGTGTGGCAGGGCCAACTGCCGCCCATCGATGGGAAGCTGGCCCTGGGGTTCCTGGACCTGCTCGAGGTCCGGTGCCTCGACGCGCTGCTCTCGACCGGCATTTCGTGGCGCTTCCTGCGGCAGGCGCACGGCAAGGCGCGCACGCTGCTCGGGCACGACCACCCCTTCTGCACCAGCCGCTTCGCCACCGATGGCCGCACCATCTTCCTGGAGACGCGCGAGCAGAGCCGCGGGACTTGCCTGTGGGATATCACCGATCTCCAGCGCGTGTTCGACAAGATCATCCAGCCCTTCCTGATGGATGTGGAATACGGCGCCGAGCAGGCGCCGTTGCGCTGGTGGCCGCGCGGGCGCGAGCACCGGGTGGTCATCGACCCGCGCCGGAACCTCGGGCAGCCGACGATCGGCACCGTAGGAATCCCGACCCGGGTCCTCGCCGCCGCGGTGACCGCCAACGGGTCCGTTGCGGGAGTCGCACGCTGGTTTGAGGTCCCCGCCGCCGTGGTTACCGAGGCGGTCAAGTATGAAAGCTCGCTGAACGCGTGAACCTATTTCTCGATCACACCTTGCCTCCGAAGTTGGCTCAAGCTCTGAACGCCACGGCTCAACCGGGGCATGGGGTCGTTCATGTGCGGGACCGCTTCCCGGCTCACAGCGACACGGTCCATTGGACTGCGGCGCTGGCGCACGAAACAGGTTTGAGCATCCTCACGGTGGAACTCCGGACGCGCCCGACACCCCACGCGCTGCGTGCCTGGCAGGAGGCCGGACACACGATCTTCTTCCTCAAACCTGGATGGCTGCGCCTGCCGTTCGAGAAGCAGACCGACAAGCTCGCCAAGTTCCTTCCCGCCCTGATCGAGCGCGCGCTGCAGGCGCCCCGCGGGACCTGCTTCTCGGTGGCTGTCAACGGGACGATCGAGCCGTTCACAAGCGCGGGTTGACTCGCCCAACACACAGTGTTCGGCGCGGTCGCCCCGGGGGACACCTCCCGCCGTTCCCAAGTCAAGGCTTTCTTGGCAGGGAGAGACTTCAGATTCGGGGAACTCGGCAACGTCCTCGACAAGGTTCGGCAAGCTGGAGCAACTGGCATGGACATCAACGAGATTCTGCATGAGCTCGAGAAGAACCGGGGGTACTTCCCGGAGGCGGCGGTGCGGGCGGCGATCGAGCGGCGCGAGGAGATGATTCCGCGCCTGCTGCGGATTCTCGAGGACGTCGTCGGTCAGCCTGCGAAGTTCGCAGACCGGGAGGCTTACATCGCCCATATCTACGCGCTGTACCTGCTGGCGCAGTTCCGGGTGACGGCAGCCTACCCGCTGGTCATCCGGTACGCCCGGATTGAGTCCACGGCGTTGGACACACTGAGCGGCGACCTGATCACGGAGGACTTCTGCCGGATCCTGGCCTCGGTCTGTGACGGGGATGTCGGCCCGATCAAAGCACTGATCGAGGACTCTGCCGTCGATGAGTACGCGCGGGGCGCCGGAATGGCGGCGTTGAACGTTCTGGTCGGCAACGGCCGGCTCCAGCGCGACGAAGTCGTCGCGTACTACAGACAGCTGCTCCATGGGGGGCTGCCGCGGGACGGATCGTTCGATTTCGGCAACCTGATGTGCTGCGTGGCGGACCTTCATCCGGGTGAGTTGATGGCGGACGTCCGCCAGGCTTACGAGGAGGGGTTGATCGATCCCGACCACATCCCGCTGACGGACATGGAAGAAGCGGCGGAGACCGAGGAGAGTCACGACGAAATACTGGCCGGACTGCGGCTGTGCAATGGCGCCCTGATCACGGACACGGTCGCCGACATGCGCTGGTGGGCCTGCTTCGAGCCTGCAACCGAGGACGACAGGGCTGACCCGGACTGGTCGGAAGAGGATGAATTCGAAGACACGCCACGGGGCTCGGAGCCTGACGACGTTCCGCCGTCGCACATCCGGGAGAGTCCGAAGGTGGGGCGGAATGAGCCGTGCCCGTGCGGCAGCGGCAAGAAGTACAAGAAATGCTGCGGGGTGTGAGGGGGGATAGAGGTGTCATGTGTCGGGTTTCATGTGTCAGGAAAGACACGGGCGGGGCAGAGGGCATGCCTATCAAGCTAACGACGGTGACATCTGTGGACGCCCTGGCAGGACGCTCTGAGGAAGTAGGGCAAGGCTCCAGCCTTGCAGTCCCCGCGCGGGGCGAGAACCCTTGCGCGGGTCGGGGGCGGGCCAGCAAGGCTGGAGCCTTGCTGCCACTCTGCGACACACGCGCAAGCCACCGCCGTCAGCTTGATAGCCATGGGGGCGGAGAGAGGCGCGGGGCGGTGTCATGTCAGGCGGGTAGCTGATGTGCGCTTTTGGGGAGTGGGCGCGCGTCAACCCGGGGCCGCTACCGTCGTGCCGCCGTCCCAGTTCGGGGGCGGGATGGGCGTGGGCGGCTGAGCCTGCAGCAGGTTCCGGTCCAGCGGGTGCGTCAGATTCTCGTACAGGCTCGGGGCGCCGGGCGGCCGGGTGCGGAAGCGCCGATGCAGCCAGTCGTATTGCTCCGGGGATTCCTCGGCCATCTGCTGCACACAGTCCATGTACCACTGCGCCAGGCGCATGGCTTCGGCCTTGTCGTCGGTGTCCCGATGTATCGCGGTTTCGTAGAAGGCCCGGACCCGGAAGCGGAACCGGAACCCGTCGCGCTGCACGAAGATCGCGCACAGGCGGGTCGGAAACCGCTGGAAGAGCTGGAAATGGCGGACCTCGGTGGAGACGGGGACACCGAAGAAACGGACAAACCCGCCCTGGGCACCGGCGTTCTGGTCGGCGATCACCCCCACCCAGCCGTTCTGCCGCAGCATCTTGAGGTAGCCGCGCAGCGCGCCCTTCTTGGGAAGGATCGGGTTGCCGAAGATGCCGCGCAACCGACGCACCTCGGCCTCGATCTGGGCGATCCCGAGCGGGCGGTAGATCAGGGCGAGTTGACCGCCGCAGAGCCCCGCGATGGCATGCCCGACCTCCCATGACCCGCAATGGCCTTGGAAGAAGGCCACCGGACCGGCGTGCCGCCTAAGGGCTGCGGCAAACTCCATGTGCTCCGGGCTGATTTCAATGAACTGCCGCCACTGGCCGTTGAGGTAATGCTGCGGGGCCAGGAGCAAGTCCATGACACTCAGGATGAAATGCTGGACGGACTGGCGGCCGATACGGCGCCGCTCCGCCGGCGAGTACTTGTCGCCCAGCGCGATTTCGAGATTGCGCAGCACCAGTCGGCGGCGCACCGGGCTGGTGTACCACACGGCCAGACCGACCCCGCGTGCCACGAGGTACCACAACCCCGGCGGCAAGACGCGGCATCCGAACTGCACAGCCTTGAACAACGCGACCGTGACAGGCGTAACGAAGTACCGGAACAATGGGGTCCGCAGCGCCTCGGACGTCTTGAGTCGCGTCCGCCGATTCCGGGGGACGGCTGGATTGTCGTCGACTGCGCGCATGGATTTGCTTTGCGGTGTTGCGGGGCATCAGCGCCCCCCCCGAGGACCGAACGCGGCGTCACTTGGCAGTGTCAACTCAAATGTACTATACAGCTTGGTCCCGCTTCACGCCGGCCAACCGAAAGGGAATGTGGTAATGCGTCAGTGCCCCCCGGGCGGAATACCGCCCGATCATGTGTGGGCGTTACTCGCTTGCGTCGGAGTGTTCTGGCAAAGTGGCGGGAGCGGCTCGCTCCCGCAGGTGCCGGAGCG